>CAYVKR010000189.1:0-6112 GCA_964452025.1 uncultured Anaerolineales bacterium | reverse complement strand
TCCAGGTCATCCCAGAAGGCGTCGACGCGCGCCTGCTTCTGCTTGTGCAGCTCGATCATCTGCGCGGCGAGGTGGGCCAACAGGTCGTGGACGACGTCGCTCTTTTCCTCGGCGCCGGTGGCGCCGGGCCGGAAGGCGAGGAAGTCGCCGGCGGCGTCTTTGGGCAGCAGGGCCTCGACCTCCGCCAGCAGCGCCGCGTGCTCGCCGCGCGCGTAACGGGCGATCAGGCCGGCGACGAGGCGCTCGCGCTCGGCCTCCGGGGTGGTGAAGTGGATGCGGCGGAAAGGCAACATAGCGATCTCAGAAGTGCTCACATGATTGTTGGTACTGGTCAATCTGAATCGCCATTCCAGGAGCTCTGAATTCAGAAAAGCAAGGTAGGCAAGAGACTGCTTCCTATCTACAGCCAAGAAATAAGATATGCTATCAAAACAGTAAGATGGCTGTGGTAGTGGAGCGAAGATCAATCGACGCCAATTATCAAGTGCAGCATTCCTCTGATATCCAATGCGAGGTAGTTCAGTATGAGCGACCTTCTTTCCCCCAACTTCATCATGATATTTCTCCACATCAAGGTATTTATCTGTGCCCTGACGCGCTTCTTCTATAAACTCATAACGCTGAACGTTGCCTCCCCTCAGCACTTTAGGACCGACTTGTGGATCAAGACTTAACAAGTCACTCATTGTTGTTTCATTGATCTCCCCTTGAAATGTTTGCAATACTTCTCTAGACTGCTGAAGATAATTCGCTGAGGCTAGTTTTACAGCCAAACTCACAGCAGGTTGCGAATTCAGTAATGGTATCATCAGTGAGTCAGGATCAAAAGCCCTAATCTGAGTTGGTGAGATCTCATACTCTCCAGAGACTTCTTCCAATAATCGACCAGGATGTACTCTCACTGTAAAAGACTCAGATTCAGCTGGTTCACGTTTTACTATGAGGACACAAGTGGGCAGTTTGGCTTGGTGAAAAACCCGCCTCTTTGGATCATCCTTCTGTGGAAAGGCTTCAATCCGAAGTATCTTACGCTCAGTCAAAAGGAACTCCCGCAAGTTGAAGGTTTGTTGATCGGCCAGAATGGACATAGGGATAATGAAACCAAACAAACGCTTGTAGCCAGCGATTCGGGAGGCTTTCGCAGTGAATAGCCTAAATAGATCGACTTTCCTACCTAAAGCTGGAAGCAAATCTTGGTCGGACTCAATGTATGCAAAAAGATAAGATAAATCTTCCCCACGCTCCTTCTCAGCAAGCACATCATAAGGCGGATTCCCTACCACCGCGTCAAACCCACCGTCCTCCTTCCAATCCGCCCGCTCCAGGTCGATGAAGACCTCCGGGAACTCCAGGTCCCAGTGGAAGAAGCGCTTCTCCGCGTAGAGCGCCCGCGCCTGCGCCACCACCTCCCGGTAGACGGGCGCGACCTCGGCCCGGCCCCGCACGATGTCCAGCGCCTGCTCCGGGGTGTGCGCCCGCAGGAACTCGTCGGCCCGCTCGACGCCGAAGTGCCGCGCCACGCGCACGTCCAGCAGCCGCTTGTAGGGCGTCGCCTCGTCCTCAAAGACGTCGTAGAGGCTGCGGCTCTCCCGCACCTGATCCAGCGTCACGTCGGTGTTGGCGCTGATCTGCTGGATGGTCTGCGCCGCCCGCAGCAGCCCGTTGAAAGGCCCGCTGCCGAAGAGCGGCATGTCGGCGGCGAACTCGTCCGCCACGTCCTGTCCCATGGCCCCGATCAGGCTGTTGCCGCAGCGCAGGTGATGATCCAGGAAGGAGAGGGGCGCGCCCAGCGTGAAGCAGTCGAGCCAGAGACTCACCTTCGCCAGCTCCACCGCCATGGGGTTGAGGTCCACACCGTAGATGCAGCGCTTGAGCACGTGGCGCTTGAGCAGCTTCAGGTCGGTCAGCTGCTGCAGATCCACCGTCACCTCCTGCCGCTGCAACTCCGTCACGATGCTCTCCCGCATCCCATCGAAGAAGGTGGTCATAAAGCCGAAGCCCTCCAGGAAGCGCGCCAGCCGGTCGGTGACGAAGTCCACCGCCTCCACCAGGAAGTGCCCGCTGCCCATGGCGGGATCCAGGATTTTGACGTCGAAGAGGTCGCGCAGCACGTCCCCCGCCACCTGCTCCAGCAGCGCCGGCGCGTTGGGCTGAGCCACACCCTCCACCTCGCGCTTGCGCTGCATTACCTGGCGGAAGCGCCGCTCGGCCTCGCGCAGTCGCGGCGCCAAAGCCGCCAGCTTCTCATCCAACACCGGCCCCACCGTCTGCTCCACGATGTAGGCGACGATGTAATCGGGCGTGTAGTAGGAGCCGGTCGCCTTGCGCTCGCCCTTGTCGCCCACCAGCGTGACGCCATCCGCCGTCAGCCGGATCTTGAACTCCAGCAGCCCCTCGTAGATGCTGCCCAGCTGGCGGACGCCCAGGCTCTTGTAATCAATGAGGCCCAGATCGCCCCGCTTGGGGTCCACGTCGCGGGCCAGCCGATCCAGGCCCAGCGCCAGGTAGCGATCGGGGAGCGGCACGCGCTGCAGGAAGCGCGCCGTCTCCGCCTCCGGGCGGGTGTCATCGGGCCGGGGTTGGGTGATGAACAGCCCGCCGTTGTAGATGGGGACGTTGCGCGCGCGGCTGCCCCGGTCAACGACGGCGAAGAGCGCCTGCAGCCGCTCGTAAAGTGCCGTGCTTTCGGCAGCGTAAGCGTTCTCCAGCAGCCGGGGCGCCTGATCCTCCAGCGGCCCGGCCTGCTTCGCCAGCTCCTCCTTCATCCGCCGCAGGCTGATCTGGTAGTAGCCGCGCACCTCGCGGACGGGCAGCAGGTCGCGGCTTTCGGCGTAGAGCAAAAAGAGCAGCCGGTAGAGGAAGGTCAGCGTGGCCCGGTAGACCTCGTCCAGCTGTTGCGCGCGCGCTTCGTCAGAAAGCGCCCCCAGCGCCTCCGGCCCGCCCAGCCCGGGCTGGCTGCGCAAGCCTGCGATGAAGCCCTCGGCGAAGTGGGGGAAGATCTCCTCGAAGACGCGCACCTTCAGCCGCTGGCCCAACTCGCGGGCGTAGGCGGCGCTCTCCTCCAGCAGCCAGTCAACGAAGGGCAGCGTCCGCGTTTCCCCGGCCACGGCGCGTTCCTCCGGGGCGAAGGCCGCCGCGCGGAAGAACAGATAGAAGTAGCGGAAGGCCGCGCCGGGATCGGGCGCCGCCAGTGTCTCCTCCAGGTCAATCTCGTAGTAGTTGGTGGCGCGGGAGTGGGCGCGGGCGCTGTAGAGCCGCCAGCGCTTGCCATTGGTGACGATGGCCCAGGGCGCAACCCCGGCCTCCAGCAGCGCCACGACCTGCGCGCCGGGGTTCTGCTCTGGGCGGTCGGGGTCCTGGGTGTCCTTGCCGTCGAGGTAGCGGTGCCAGGGATAGGCCAACACACAGACCGCCGGTTCATCACCGCCGTCGAGGTGCAGCAAGAAATCGGCGCCGTCGTCACCACGGCCCACCTCGACGCGGAAGCCCAGCGTCTCCAGGATGGGGCGGATCAGCACGTCGGGCGCCTGCGCCGCGTCCTGGCGCACGGTGCGCCGCGCCTCGGCGAGGTGCTTGCGCACCGCGCGGAAGGCCTGATTGCGCGCCGGGGCATCCCAGGCGGGGAGCGCCGGCAGCCGCGCGTTGAGGTAGTAGTCAGAGAAGAGCGCGACGTTGTTGAAGAACGGCTCGGCCCACTCGGCGACGGTGAAGGCGCTGCGCAGCTTGTCGTACTGGGCGTAGGGGTCGGAATCGCCCTCCGGATCGCGCTCCGTGCAGGTGAAGCGGCGCAGCACGCGTCGCGCCACGCGGTCGGGGTCGCGCCGGTCGATGGAGAGCACGCGGGGGTGGACCAGCACCTGGCGCGCGCTGACGCCGGTGCCGGGCAGCCCGGGCACCTCGCGCTCCAGCAACACGAAGTCGAGGCGGCGGTAGTCGTCGGTGAGCACCAGCAGGAAGTTGCCCGCGCGGTTGCGGAAGACGCGGGCCAGCGCGCGGGTGTGCGCCACCGTCACCGAGGACAGCTCGAAGAGATAGATGCGCAGCGCCCCGTCGACGCTCGTCAGCTGCTCGACGCGCTGCACCACGTCCTTCAGCCGTTGGCTGAGGCCCAGCGCCTCCGCCGTCATCGGCACCCGCGTCCCCTCCGGATAGCCAAGATAGGTGAAGAAGGCCGCCAGCCGGTCGGCGGACGAGAGTTCCTGGACCTGCGGGACGGTCAATGGGCGGTCTTCCTGCGGGGTATGCATCGTCATCGGATCGGCTCCTGTTCGGAATCTAAGGTCACAGTTGAGAAGCACACAGCCCGCCGGCGCTTGCACCGACGGGCCGTTGACGTATACTGATGCTCGCCTGGGTGGTGCAGACGCCTGGGTCTTTCCCGGACGCTGCTGTACGTGGCGTCCGGGATCTTTTTGAGCCCCAGGCGCTAGAACGCTGTGGGGCTTCTTCTTATGCTGCCCTAAGTATATGGACGGATTAGAAAATGGTCAAATTTGTGTTGCGCTCAGCAGGGGATATCAGCTAGAGCAGAAGCATTTTCCGCTCATGACGTATCACGTGCGTATCACGACGTGTCACGACCGGATCCTGCGCGTATCACGATCCCTATCACGCTGTATCACGACGTATCACGCGTATGCCGTATCACGATGAAAACCCCTTGAAACCAGGGGGGCGGCGCTCAGGGGTTGGAGATCACCGCCCCTCATCCTGGTGTTGCTCTGCGCGGTCCGCTGGTGCTTTGTGAACCGTGGGTGGTTGGGTACGCTGTGCCCCACAGCTCACCAGTTGCCCGATGAACAGCAAGGTGAGAAGCGCGCACCAGAGGAGACAGAAAGCACAGTGGGGTACCAGCCAGCCAACCCGCAGATCGCGCATGTAGCGCCAGATGGGCGCCAGCAGGGGCCAGCGCAGGATGGCCCAGATGGCTACCCCACCGACACTCATCTTCAGGAGCGTGCTGAGTAAGAACCGTCCGCTAGCCTGCAGCCAGAGCAGTTCTTGGGTCGTGGCGGGAGGATGGCTTTCTGCTGCGGATGCGTGCCGGGATTGTGGCAGCCGACCACCAGGGGGTGGAGTCAGTTCCGGCGGCAGCGCTGCTGGTCGGAGATAAGCCCGGACGGCTAACCAAATCGCCTGCCAGCCCTGCAGTTGGGGCTCATGGCGGGAAAGTTGCCAGTAGCGCCAGAGCCGGACGCGGGGCGGAAGGGGTGGGGCAGGGCGTTGGCCTGGTAACACGCGGCGCACTAGCGGGGCGAGCGTCCACCAGGTCGCCGGCTCGCGGGGATCGAGGCCGGAGCCGGGGCATCGCTCCAGCACACCCCGCCGGTTCAGTTGCGCCAGGCGTTGCGTGGCATGGGCCAGGGACGTCTCCCACACCAGGGCGGCGAACACGGGGCTGAAGGGTCTCGGCCCCTGGCTCTCTTGCGCCAAGGCCGAGACGGCTTGCCATGCCACAGTATCGGAGCGTCGTAGACGCCGGAGATGCTGCCGCACGGCGCGTTCAGCCGCGGATCCGCCCCGTTGACGCAGATTTTGCTCGGCTGTGGCCCAGCCGTAACGCTGCGCATCGGCCAGGGCGGTGCTGAGTATGTCCGGTGCGCGCCCCCAGGCTGCTCCCAGGCTTCGGAGTCGCGTCAGTTCGGCGCGGGTGGGGTCGCGCTGCCAGATGTGCTGGGCCAGCCGCCGCAGTTCTGGTGCCTGCAGGCCCGGCACCTGGTACTCTTGTATCGTTGCCGCCGGCAACCACTGGCGCACGGCCAGCCAGACAGCATCGGGCTGTTGGGTGGTGATCAAGAGCACCATCTGCGGCCCCCACCGTCCCAGGACGGGCTGCAGGTCCTTGGCGGCCGGCAGGGCGTCCATAATGACCAGCGCGCGGTGCTGAGGCACGGCCGTCCAGCGCTGCCACCGGGCCACCCAGTCTTCTCCCGCCCGCCGTCGTAGCCCGGCGTCTTGAGCCAGGGTAGCGGCCCACTCTGCGGGGGCGCCGCGCGCTGCGTCTAGCCAGAAAATGCCCTCGCGAAATCCTGTCCGCGTCTGGGGCTGGCCGACCAGGGCCTGGGCCAGCGTCGTTTTCCCGCGTCCGCCGAGGCCCCAGAGGATATGCGCC
>CAYVKR010000188.1:4885-6118 GCA_964452025.1 uncultured Anaerolineales bacterium | reverse complement strand
TGTTTTGCTGATAGTATGCCGGCAATTATCTCAATTGTCCAGGGACACTACCAAAAATTGAGAAGATACCATATTAGCGAGGAAAACGCTTTTGGCTCGATTGGCGGCCTCGGCGGCTTCTTTGGCCCGGCGCAGCTCCTGTTCCGCTTGCTTGCGATGGGTGATATCGTGCATGAGCAGCAGTTGCCCAGCGACATTCTCGTGCTGATCGTACAGAGGGGTATGGCGCAACTCGTAATACTGTCTCTCGTCCTGCCCTAAGACGATCTCCTCTGGCGTCGTCTGATTTTGCGAGCCTTCCAACACGGCCTCGGCCTGCGGCAGGATCGTCAGCAGATCCTCTCCATCCACTCCAGCCGCCGAGACGCCCAATCTGCGTTTCGCCGAAGGATTGAGGTGAACGATGCGCTGTTCATGGTCAAGCACGACGACGCAATCTTCAATACTCTCAATCACGGTATCCATGGCGACGGGCATGATGTCGAAGACCTTGTACTGCATCACGCCCCACGCGCTGAGCACACTGCCAACGGCAAAGGCCAGCGGCATGAAACTGAATTCTGGGAAAGGATTCAACCCGATGACTTCTATGAAGGCAAAGACCCATGGGGTGAGCGCACCGATCATGATGTAGAGATACTGGCGGCGGTACATCGGTGCTCTGAGCATAGCCTGGATCATCAGCAGCGCGCCAACGATCAGCAGTACGAAACCATAAAGCGCCACCAAGAATTGAAATGTGTCAAATAATGGAAAAGGTGGGATGAGATTCGCCGTGTCCACGAGAATCCATTTGAGCAGATGCGCAGCCGGGATGACAAGTAGCACGCCGCCAATCTGAGGCGTGAACCAGCGATCATGCCCGGTGTATTTCAGCGCAAAGGCCAACCAGGCGACCGGCATCACGATGACGCCGACCTGGGAGACTGCCAACCAGAGACGTTCCATCAACTCTGGGCCGGTGAAGACGCCCATAACCAAGCCCAGGGACCAGGTCACCGCCGCCACCATATATCCGGCGAAGAACTCCACTCCGGGCACAGATCGCCGCCGCCAGGCGTAGAACGCCAACCACAACGCCACCAGAATGCCAACAATGAGGGGCGCGACAAAAAAGATAATAAAGGGAAGCCAGTAGAAGATCGATTGCCAATCCATGTTCTCTCCGTTTGCTGCTGCGTGACTCGATCCGCTCACATCCTACGAGCGGTGCGTTATCACACAGACTCCATC
>CAYVKR010000188.1:0-4785 GCA_964452025.1 uncultured Anaerolineales bacterium | reverse complement strand
ATCCATCAAGTCGATACTTGTTCTAACGCACTTCTGTCCAGCATCGCACCCGTCAGCTTCCGGGAAGGTTGGCAACCGGCAAGCGTGCTTCAGACAGCCGGTAGCGTAAAATAGAAGGTGCTGCCTTCGCCGACGGCGCTCTCCACACCGACGCTACCACCTAGTTTTTCTGCGATCCGCTGCACAATGGAAAGCCCCAGGCCATGGCCCTCGGTGCGCGCCTGTCCCAGACGCTCAAAGGGCATGAAGAGCTGCGCCTGGGCCTCCGGTTCGATACCGGGACCGTTATCGCGCACCCAGAACGTCGCTTGATCCTGATCCTTTGCATTGGCGCCCAGCTCCACGTGAGGAGGCGTACCGCCGTATTTCAACGCGTTGCTGATATAGTTCACCCAAATCTCTTCCACCCAAGCAGCGTGACCCAGCGACCGGGGCCAGGCGTCCTCCCTCACCACCGTGCCCTGGTACTCCTCGATCATGTCGGAGAGGCGACGCTGTGCCTCTGTGACCACGTCCTGCATGGCGAGCGGTTCCAGACTGATCTCATCCATCTTACGGACGCTGGCCAGCAACAGCAACTCATCGACGATATTGTTCATCTTGCGGGAGCCGCGGGATAAGCGGTGCAGATAATCCCTCATTTGCTCGTCAGAGAGGCGATCATAGCGGCTCTCCAGCATCGAAGCATAAGAGTACATGACAGTGAGTGGATTCTTCAGATCGTGGGCCACCGTGTGGGCAAAGGCGTCCAGTTCAGCGATCAGCTTGTCACGCGCTCTGATTTCTCGCTGCAGGTCGCGCTGGAGGTTGCGCAGCGCGAGGTGCGTCTCCACGCGAGCCAGCACCTCTTCGATATGGAATGGCTTCGTGACGTAGTCCACGCCACCGGCCTCGAAGGCCTTGACCTTGCCCTGTGTCCCGTCCAGGGCGCTGATGAAGATGATGGGAATATCGGCGAGAGCCGCGTCCTCCTTTAGCATCGCACAGACCTGATAACCATCCATGCCCGGCATGCTGATATCGAGCAGAATAAGGTCGGGCGGGGCTGCACGGGTCGCCGTAAGTGCCATCTGCCCACTGACCACCGAGCGAACCTTGTAGCCTTCTTCGGTGAGCATGTTGGAAAGCAGACGCAGATTAGCGGGCTTGTCATCAACGATGAGGATGTTACCTCGATTTGCAGCTTGAGTTTCCATGGCTTTCTCCGTACAGATAAGTGCAGCTCAGACATCAGGGCCACCGAATCGATATTCGGTAGGCCCTGAATTAAAACCGCTTCCTTCCGTATTACGCATGCTCGAGGAAAAAGTTGCAGACGTCGCAGCAGGCGACCTCGATAATCCTAGAAATCCAGATCGTCCATGCCTCCGCCGGGCATACCACCACCGCCCATATCGTCCATCAGCTCCGGCATATCCTGTTCGATCTTCTCCGGATCCTGCCCCGATTCCAGACGGTCCACGACCTCTTCGAATTCTGGACCAAGATCGCCGGCTTCGTCGCCCATCTCGTTCATCATCTTGCGCATAAAGCGCCCCATGCTCTTGGGGTCGTTCTCGTCCAGATCCCCTAGGACGCTGGGATCGGCCAGATCATCCAGCCGGCTCTCCTCGGAGCGGACGGTGCGCACGCGCGAGACCAGCCGCCGGACGTTGTCCGAACCGCAATGCGAGCAGATTATCTGCCGACTCTCCTCCGCATCGGAATAGGTCCGCCAGAATACGGAGAAGCGACGCCGGCAATCCAGACAACGATACTCATAAATAGGCATCTTTTCCCCTCCTGTACATCTATGGTATAGTATGATCGTTTGAGGGAGAGAGCGGCTTCATGCGACCATTCCCTCAAGTCGAATTATACACAAATCATACTGAGGTGCAACCAGATGGATACCAGGTTAACGCGCGATCCCTATCGTCCGCGCGACTATCCCCTGCTCATCGTGATCTCCGGCCCCTCTGGCGTCGGCAAAGACAGTGTCGTCCGCGCGCTGGAAGCCCGCGATCATCCCTTCCACTTCGTCGTAACCACCACGTCCCGGTCCCGGCGCCCCGGTGAAAAGCACGGCGCCGACTATTACTTTGTCTCCGATGCACGATTCGAGGAGATGATCGCCAACGACGAGCTGCTGGAGCACGCTGTCGTCTACGGACAGCACAAAGGCGTGCACAAGAAGCAGATCCGCGAAGCGCTGGAGAGCGGCGAGGACGTCGTCATGCGTCTGGATGTCCAGGGCGCCGCGACGGTGAAGCGCCTGGTGGAGGATGCAGTGCTGATCTTCCTGAGCGCCGGTTCCGAGGACGAACTGCGACAGCGATTGCAGACTCGCGGCACGGAGACGGACGCCGAAATCGAACGGCGACTTGAGGAGACCCAAGAGGAGTTGACCTACCTGGATACGTTCGATTATCTGGTACTCAACCGGCATAATCGGCTGGACGCCGCCGTGGATCAGATCATGGCGATCATCCGCAGCGAGCACTGCCGCGTCCACCCGCGCCAGGTGACGCTGTGAGCACCCATCCGGACATCGTCACTGCCGGCGTTACTCCCACCCGGCTGCGGCTGCCAAAGTACTCCGTGCGCCTCACCTACGTGCTTATCGCCATCAACGCACTTCTCTTCTTGCCAACCCTGCGATTCGGCAACCTCGTCTACGCATTCGGCGGTCTGATCCCGGGTTTCGTTGTACAGCGCTGGCAGCTCTGGCGGCTGGTGACGGCGGGCTTCCTCCACGCCGACATCATGCACATCGGCTTTAACATGTACGCGCTCTATATCTTTGGGCGCCAAGTAGAACAGCTCTTCGGCCCGCGCCGCTTCGCGTTGATCTACGGTGGCGCGCTGCTGGGCGGCAGCGTGGTGATTGTACTCTTCGATGCACTGACAAAATGGACCGTAGGCGCATCTGGTGCTATCCTGGGATTGCTAGGTGCCCTGATGGCCTACTTCTGGCGCTACCAGGGGACCATGGTCGGCGCGCGCAGCCGATTTGCCAACCTGTTGACCACGGCCCTCATCAACGTTGGAATAGGGTTACTGCCCCACATCAGTCTGTGGGGCCACCTGGGCGGCACCGTCGCCGGCCTCGCGGTGGGATTAGTGCTGGTGCCACGTTACGAAACTGTCTATGGACTCCAACCGCACCTTGAGATCACAAATCGAGAAGCAGAGGAGTGGCTTGGCGTGGTCAGCGCCGTCGCCGGTTGCGTCCTCCTGCTGATTTTGGCATTCCTGCTGCGCGGGTAGAGCATGCAAGGCCCCCTGGATCTCCGCATCGGCGACGTGGTTGAGCTCCGCAAGCCCCATCCCTGCAGTGGGACGACGTGGCGCGTGGAACGCGTCGGCGCGGACATCGGCGCCGAGTGTCTCACCTGCGGGCGCTATCTCCTGATGCCCCGTCGTCGCTTTGAGCTGAGTATGAAGCGCTTCCTGGAGCACGGCCCCGCCGACGAAACCTGATCGCTCTCCGCCGTATGCGCTTGCTCTTCTTCTTCTCCGATACGGGCGGCGGGCACCGCTCTGCCGCCACCGCCGTCCGGAACTACCTACAAGATCAGGAAACAAACATCCCCCAGATCACGCTAATCGATATTTTCAAAGCGCTGCCCTGGCCCTTCCCTCACGCCCCGGCGCTCTGGCCTCAGATGATCAAACTGCGTGGCGTGCCGTGGGGCCTGTTCTACCGGCTGACGGATCACCGCGCCATCGTCACGGCGCTGGCCCACGCAATCTGGCCCATTGTGGCGCCTGATCTGCGGGCATTGCTGGAGACCCATCCCGCCGACGCCATCGTCTCCTTCCATCCGCTGGCGAACGACGTGCTGCGTCTTGCCCGGCGCACCTTCAGCGATCTACCGCCCTTGATAAGCGTCTCCCAGGATCTGGTGGACGTTCACGCGGCGACCTTCGCGCCGGGTTTCGCCTGCTACACGGTGCCCACCCCGGAAGCACGCGAGTGTGCTCTGCGCTGCGGCGTCAATCCAAAAAGGATACACGTCACGGGCGTGCCGGTGCGCCCTCTTTTCACCGAGCTGATGGATTTGCCAAAGGGTGCGGCCCGAGCGCAGCTGGGGCTTCCGCAGAGCGGCCCGGTGATCCTCTTTCTAGGAAGCAGTGAAGGCGACAGGGCGCTGATTCGCGTGGTGCGCGCGGTCGCCCGTCAGATACAAGCGGAGGCGCCTACGTTCGTCGTCGTGACCGGTCGCAGCCGGAGATTGCACAGCCAAGTGAGCAGACTGGACGTACCCTTTCTCCGCGTCAAAGGATTCGTGCCGGAAATGGCGCTCTGGATGCGCGCCGCCGACCTTCTGGTCACCAAAGCGGGACCGAATACGCTGGCCGAGGCCTTCATCACCGGCTGTCCCACCGTTCTCACCCACGCCATCCCCGGCCAGGAGCGCGGCAACGTGCGCTACGTTATCGATCACGGCGCGGGGCTCTGGAAGCCTCACCCACGCGACGCAGCAAAGAGTATCGAAGCGCTGCTCGCCGAGCCAGCTCGCCGGTCAGCGCTGTCGGCCCGTGCCCGCGCCCTGGCGCGTCCTCAAGCCACGGAGCGCATAGCAGGACTGGTCACATCGCTGGCGAAAGAGACGTCGAAAACGGCATGACCGTCTCGGGAAAAGCGTATTCAGCCGCAACTTGGACACTATGAATCCAAAATTCGCCCTTGCCAAAATTCTGGGGTGTGGTATATTATTGGGTGCACGCGGGCGTAGTTCAGTTGGTAGAACACCTCCTTGCCAAGGAGAAGGTCAAGGGTTCGAGTCCCTTCGCCCGCTT
>CAYVKR010000187.1:0-6129 GCA_964452025.1 uncultured Anaerolineales bacterium | reverse complement strand
CCCGCGACGCCGCCGAGGCCCTGGGCATGGGCGACCGGCTGGGCACCCTGGCGCCGGGCTACCTGGCGGATCTGATCATGCTGGACTTCGACGGACTGCACGCCGTGCCCACCTACGCGCTGTTAGATAACATCGTCTACACCTGCCACGGTCGCGACGTCCACACCGTCCTCGTCAACGGCGATATCGTCGTGCGGGATCACGTGCTGCAGACCCGTGACGAGGGCGAGCTGGTCGCGTTGGCCGAGGAGTACGGCCCAGCGCTCATCCGCCGCGCGGTGGAGAACGATGAGGATCTGGCGTGGCTGTGGAACAGCAAGTGAGTCAGGAGTCATGCGCGGTACGTGTTCCGTTTCACGATGGAAGTCAAAGAAACACGCAACACGCGCCGTTCGACCCATTCAACTAAGCAGGAGGGGAACCTATGAGCGACACGAATCATAAGCTCACACCAAGAAAGCGCGTAGAAATGGCGCTGGAGCTTCGGCAGCCTGACCGCGTGCCCGTCGATTTCTGGGCCGTACCGGAAGTCTGGACGCGCCTGCAGCAGCACTTCGGCGGCGTTTCCCAGGACGAGGTGTTGCGCCGCCTGCGCGTCGACGTGCGCTGGGTCAAACCCGACTACGTCGGCCCGCAGCGCACGCTGGAGGACGGCACCGAGGTCGACGCCTTCGGCGCGTGGCGCAAGACGGTGGAACACGAGTTCGGCAGCTACAACGAGTATGCCGGCTATCCCCTGGCCGACGCGGAGAGCGCGGAAGACGTCCACGCCTGGGATTGGTCGCAGGCCGACTACTGGGACGTCAGCCACCTGCCAGCGGAGCTGGCACGCTTAGACGCCGACCAACCGTATTTCACCTGTTACGACGTCGGCGGCATCTTCGAGCGCGCCTGGGGTCTGCGCGGCCTGGACCGCTTTCTGATGGACCTGGTCGAGCAGCCGGAGATCCCCTGCGCCATCATGGACTGCATGACCGACCTCTACATCGCCAACGTCACGCGCGTGTTAGCGGCGGGCAGCGGACGCATCGACATGGTCTACACCTGGGACGACGTCGCCCACCAGCGCGGCCTGATGATGTCGCCGCGCATGTGGCGAAGATACATCGTGCCGCGCCACCGGCGGCTCAACACCGCCATCCGCGCCACCGACCCCGACGTCAAGCTGATGTACCACTCCTGCGGCGCCATCTTCCCACTGGTCCCTGCCCTCATCGACGAGCTGGGCATCGACGTGCTCAACCCGCTGCAGCCGCAGGCCAAGGGCATGGACCCCGCGCGGCTCAAGGCCCAGTTCGGCGACCGCATCGCCTTCCATGGCGGCGTCGATCTCCAGCAGACGCTGCCCCACGGCACGCCCGCCGACGTGCAGGCCGAGGTGCGTCGCCTCATCGAGACGCTGGCGCCGGGCGGCGGCTACGTCCTGGCCGCCGCGCACTATCTTCAGAACGATGTGCCCACGGAGAATATCTTAGCTATGTACGAAACGGATCGCAGTATTCCTTAGGAGTCACCATGAGGCGATGCCCCATGAACGATCATGAAAAGGTTGGTAGTCACGCGCTTTAGCGCGGTGCTGACGGCGCTGAAACGCCTAACTACAAACCAGTCTTCTCTAATCTGCTTAATCCGTTCAATCCGTTGACATTTTCAAGGGAGGTGTGACGCATGGACCATTTTGCCAGAATCTATCGCGAAGAAGCCACCAGCTACGAGGCCATGGTCGCCCGCGAGGACTACGCGCACCGGCTGCAGCCGGCGCTGGCCGACATCCGCGATCCCCACGACCTCGACGTCATCGACCTGGGCAGCGGCACAGGCCGCCTGGCGGTCATGTTCGCGCCGCTGGCCCACACCATGGTCGCCCTGGACCTCTCGCCGCACATGCTGGCGGTGGCGCGCGACCGGCTGCAGCGCTCTGGCCTACGCAACTCGATCACCGGCGTGGCGGATCATCGGGCGCTTCCCGTGGGGGATGCCGTCGCGGATCTCGCCATCGCCGGTTGGAGCATGGTCTACACCGTCGTCTGGTACGAGGCGACCTGGCGCCGCGAGCTGGACCAGGCCCTGCGGGAGATGGGGCGCGTGCTACGTCCCGGCGGCACGCAGATCATCATCGAGACCCTGGGCACTGGGGAAACGTCCCCCCGTCCGCCCGGCGACCTGCTGGCCTACTTCGACTATCTGGAGCACGAGGCCGGCTTCCAATCCACCTGGATCCGCACCGACTACAAGTTCAGATCGCGAGAAGAGGCCCAGAAGCTGACCGGCTTCTTCTTCGGCGACGCCATGATCGAGCACCTCATCAGCGACGATCCCGCCATCCTGCCGGAGTGCACAGGCCTCTGGTGGCGACACCTCTGAAATCGACCTCACGATGGGATCTCGAAGTAAACCCGCTGGTGAAAACGCCCTCCGTGCGGTTCCAGGGTGACTCAGACGCAATAGACGGCCTCTCGTCATATCTGCCACCCGCATCAACCCGCGCTTCGTTTGCCCACAACCAGTTTGTGTTGACAAACAAACACAACAAAAGTATAATTCAATCATAATCAATCATTTTGTTCATTTTTACATCTCTTGAGCACCCGCTCAGGCGCTTTTATTTGTTGCGCATCCATCTAGCCTGTCGAGGTGCGCGGAGGGCACATGACAAAAGCCAAACGCCAACGTGAGATCGTTGAGTTGGTCATGCAGCAAGGCGAGGTCACGACAAATGACCTTTGCGAACAATTTGAAGTCTCAGAGATGACCATCCGCCGGGATCTCCGAGAACTGGACAAAGAAGGCGTGCTCCGCCGGGTCTTCGGCGGTGCGGTCAGCAACCTCGGTCGAAGTTACGAGCCGCCCAATCAGGTGCGTGCAAGCCACAACGTTCGAGCAAAGCAGGCCATCGGCCGGCGGGCTGCAAAGAAGATCTTTGACGGAGACAGTGTTGCATTTGACGTCGGTACCACGACGATGGAAATCGTGCGGGCCCTTGAGAAGCGGCACAATCTCACCATTATCACGTCCAGCATTCCCATTGCCAACGAAGTGATCTCCCGATTCTCTTTGGGTTCAGAAGTGCGCCTGATCCTGACCGGCGGCGTTGTTCGCCCCCGCGAGCTCTCGATGGTCGGACACATCCCCCAGAACGTCTACCGCGATCTACATGTCGATAAAGCCTTTGTGGCTGTCGGCGGTGTAAGCCTGACCGATGGTCTGACGGAGTACAATCTTGAGGACGCACAGGTCAAAAAAGCCCTCATCGATAGCGCCGATGAGGTCATCGTGGTGGCGGATAGCAGCAAACTTGATCGGACCACCTTTGCATCGGTGGCACCGCTTTCGCGGGTGGATACACTCATCACAGACGCTGCCGCACCCTCGGTGTTTATCGACGCGCTTCGACAGGAAAACGTCCACGTGCTGCTTACCGAGACGGAGACAGAAACATGAGCCAACCCTGGACAGAAAAAGTATTTGGGACGCAGAAGCCCATCATCGCCATGTGTCATTTGATGGCGCTGCCGGGTGACCCGCGCTACGATGAAGAGGGCGGCATGGAAGCCGTGATCGAATGGGCGCGGAAGGATTTACAGGCGCTGCAGAACGGCGGGGTAGATGCTGTGATGTTCTCCAACGAGTTCAGCCTGCCCTATCTGACGAAAGTGGAAACGGTGACCGTCGCTGCCATGGCCCGCATTATCGGCGAGCTGATGGCCGATATCTGGGTGCCCTTCGGCGTGAACGTACTCTGGGACCCAGTGGCGTCGCTGGATCTGGCCGCGGCGACCGGAGCCCAGTTCGTTCGGGAGATTTTCTCAGGCGTCTACGCCAGTGACTTCGGCCTGTGGAACACCAACTGCGGCGCCGTGGTGCGCCATCAACACGCGATTGGCGCCCACGACGTGAAGCTGCTCTTCAACATCGTGCCGGAGGCGGCGAGATACCTGGCGGAGCGTGACGTGGTCTCCATAGCCAAATCCACGGTGTTCAACCATCACCCGGACGCCCTCTGTGTCTCCGGCCTGACTGCGGGGTCGAGAACGGACCCTCAGACGCTCAGACAAGTCAAAATGGCAGTACCGGATACAGTGGTCTTTGCTAACACCGGGGTGCGTCCAGAAAACGTCGAGCAGCAATTGAGCGTCGCTGATGGCGCCATAGTCGGCACAACCTTCAAGGCTGACGGCGTTTTCGAGAATCATGTCGATGAGAGACGGGTAGCAACCTTTATGGACCTGGTGACATCGATCCGAGGTAGGGACTAATTGACAGCTGCCTTGAAAAGGGGGCAGCCAAAGAAAAATATGGGGTCTATGTTGGGGTTGGGCGCGCCCAACCCCAACATAGAGTCTCCTTTTCCCTACTGAAAACCTTCTTTCGGTAGCGTCAATCAATGCGGTCAAAAAAGGCTTGGTTTAGCGTCATTTGTAAGCCCGCGTCCCAAAATAATAGGCCCGTTGGCGTGATAGAATAACGCGTCAATTCGGTGTGATCTCGTTCGCCGCGGCTAACCAGGCAGGACCATCGTCGATCTCCAACTGCTCAGCGTCGAGATAGCGGAGAAAGCGGCGAAAAGCCTGCCGGATCGCCGCGCGCATCTCCGCCGTTGGCTCGACCTCCGGCTCCCACCACCAGCCCTTGATAGTCAGCGCGCCCTGCGCCCGATCTAGCGTCGGCTCGAATCGGGCGACGAACCGGTCGCCGTAGAGCACAGGCAGCACGTAGTAGCCGTAGCGCCGCTCATCGACCGGTTTGTAGACCTCCCAGACGTAGTCGAAGTCGAAGAGCTCCTGGATCATCTTGCGATCCCACAGCAGATTGTCCAACGGAGCGATGAAGGCGGCCTGCGGCGAGCCGGTGTTGCCCTCATCCAGAATCTTATGCAGTCGCGGCGCGTCCTCACGGCGTAGAAAATACGCCGGCCTGGAGCCTTCAACCCGCACCTTGACGACCTCGTCGCGAGCGGAGAGCCGTTTCAACGCGGCGCGACGTTCCGGGCTCTTGAAGTCGCGGATCCCCAACCACGCCCCACCGGCCCGATTCCAGAGCAGGCCCACACCGCCGAGACGCCGGAGCACGTACCAATCATGATACTGCGCTTCGGTCTCGTTGGGATCGGGCGCGGAGAGCAGTGTCTCCGGCAGATGACGAGCCGCGAAGTCGTAGACCTTGCGCGTGTGGACTTTGTGATGAATGATCAGCTCGCCCCAGGCGTACATGCTTTCCAGAGCCGCCCGTGCCAGGCGCGCCGGGCCCCAGGGCCAATCCTTGGTCTTGCCGCCGTACGCCAGATCGATAGAGGAGAGGGGGCCGCGTGCTTCCAGCGCCCGGCGAACGTGCGGCAGCGCTTCCTGGACGGCGTCCTGGTTCCGACGCGGATGATCTCTGGCGACCTCTCGGTTCCGCCGGAAACAGGGCCAATCCTCGGTGGGATAGATGGACATGTTCTTGTCCCAGCCATCGAGCAGCGCCCGATCCTCGTAGAGCAGTGTCTCCAGCATCCCGGGCCGATAGTCCGCGATGCGCGACTGCAGCACCAGGTCAGGGTTGCGCCCGACGACGTCCAGCGGATCGAACTGGATGCAGCCCACGCGCCGGATGAAGGCCAGAATATCAGCTTTGTCCGTCCCTTGGCGCGGTGGAGTGAGTCCTTGATGCGCCAGAAGGAAGCGACGTGCTTGTTGTCTGGTGAGCGTCAACGTCTCTGTCATGGTGTATACCTCTTTCGGTTTCTATGCTACGGGAATAGTCGCCGGGACTTCGGCCTGGCCTTTGAGCTGGCTCATGCAGAGGTGATGATAGAAGCCCTGCTTCTCGCGCAGTTCCTCGTGCGTGCCGCGTTCCATGATCTCACCCCTGGTCATGGCGCCCTGCGTTACCTGGACGCCGCCGAGCCAGAGCACGCCGACGAGGCCCAGGTTCAGCGCCAGGAGCGTCAATGGCAGATTGACGGCTTCGCTCAAAATGACGGTGAAAACAAAGGCTTTGACCGACAAAGTGATAGGTCGCTAGTAGCTGGCTAAATAATAACACAGAGCCGAAAACTGTCAGGGCACACGACAGAATATAAGGAAAAATCAGAGCGCTGTCTTGCAAACCGGCGCTAGGTAGCCGCGAAATCCATTTCGCGCTTCAGAG
>CAYVKR010000186.1:0-6129 GCA_964452025.1 uncultured Anaerolineales bacterium | reverse complement strand
AACAGAAAAGGAGGATGCTATTGCAGAAAAGAGAATCGCGGAGAGAGCCACAGCAGAGGAGTGAGTTGTGCGGAAATTTAGACCGATCATCATCTGACATAAAGGAGGCTTGAGATGCGTAGGCATGCGTTTTTACGTTTGGCAGGAGTTACATCGTTGACTTTGATATTTGTTGCAGCACTGATAGTTTTGCTCGCCCCAAGCAATGGCAAACCTGCGATGGTGCGGGCCGCGCCGGAGCAACGTCCCCTGAGATACAATACCATCGACAGCGATACCACCTGGGGACCGGGTGTGATCACCATTACCACGGACGTGGTCATCCAGAACGGCGCCACCTTGACTGTCGCGCCCGGCACCAAGGTGGTTGTGAGCACGTGGGACGTTCCCACTGACACGAACCCCTACGCCGGCGGCGCTTCGGACGCGGTCGAGATCATCGTCGAGGCCGGCGGTCGGCTGGTGGCCGACGGCTTCTACACCGATACGCAACTGGTCACGCCCACCCAGTCCATCACCTTCACCAGCGGAACCTTTGGTGACCCCGCCTGGGGCGGCATCCGCATCCTGGGTGGAGGCAGCGCCGTCCGTCTGGCGGCGGAAAGTGGCGGCGAGAGCGTCATCCGCTTCGCCACGATAGAGATGGCAAGCGGTGGCATTTACGTGGAAAGTAGTTCGCCCACCGTGACCCACAACCTCATCCGCAAAATCTGGGGAGAGTGGGGCGATAACGGCGCCGGCGGCGCGAATGGTTCCGGCGGCGAGGACGGCACCGAGGGTAGCCCCATCGGTCAAGACGGGGGACATGGGGGAGACGGCGGCGACGGGACGGATGGGGAGATGGCTTATGGGATCATGATCACCGGCACCGAAAGCGCTCCCTGGGTGGCGTTCAACACCATCTACAACGTCAACGGCGGCGGGGGTGGCTCGGGTGGCGGTGGCGGACATGGCGGAGGCGGCGGCAATGGATGGGAGCATTTTGCCATGCCCGGCCCCGGCTACGATGGCGGTAAAGGCGGAACAGGCGGAAACGGCGGCGCGGGTGGCCCGGGCGGCGACGCGGTCGGTATTTACGTTGATGGCGCCAGTCCTACCATCTTCGGCAATCAGATTGAGAGCATCTGGGGCGGTCAGGGTGGCTATGGCGGCTCCGGGGGCGATGGCGGCGGAGGCGGCAACGGCAGCTATGGCGAGGCCAGGCTTTATACGGGGGGAGGCGACGCATACCCCGGCGGCGATGGCAAAGATGGTGGCCCAGCCGGAGACGGCGGCCCGTCCGGCCTCTCCGGGCACGGTTGGGGCATCTACGTCGGTGGGGACGCGACTCCGGATATCCGTCAAAATCACATTGAAGGTATCAGCACCTGGAGTTCAAGTGGCGGCGATGGCGGCAACGGTGGCGGTGGCGGACATGGCGGAGACGACGGCGGCTGGTCCTTTGCTGGCGACTGTGGGGCCACGACCGCAGGTCTTGCAGGAGATGGCGGTCGGGGAGGCGATGGTGGCGACGGGACAGCATCCCTCAGTGTAGCCGGCATCTATGTGGCCGACGGAAGCCAGGCCCAGGTCGTCGATAACTTTGTCCTGGGGGTGTTTGGGGGATATGGCAGCGACGGCGGTGATCCAGGCGGTGGTGGCAGCGGCGGCGATGGCGGCGATGGAAAAAACGGCGCGCCCGGCGGCAACGGCGGCGCCAGCGGCCGGGGCGGCGACGGCGGCGATGGCGGTCTTGCCGTAGGGCTTCACGATCCCGACGCAAGCCCCGGTGTTCGACGTAACATCATTCTGAGCGTCCACGGCGGCCACGGCGGCAGCGGCGGGAGCGCCTACTACCGCAACGGCGGTCACGCGGGCGATGGCGGCAGTTCTCACTGCGACGGCAGCGGCGGCGACGGTGGTAACGGTGGTAAGGGCACCAGCAACGGTAACGGTGGTGACGGCGGCAACGGCGTTGGCATCCTCTCCGACACCGCGACTGACGTGGAAAATAACGTTCTCTACGGCATTCTCGGTGGTAACGGTGGCACCGGTGGGTTGAGTTACAACTCAGACGCTGGCGACGGTGGATCCGGTGGCGACGGCGGCACGCTTCATGACACAGGAGATCACAACGGCAATGGCGGCGACGGCGGACCCGGCGGGGACGCAGGCCACGGCGGCTACGCTGGTGACGGGCAAGGTATGCTGGCCGAGGGTAGTAACGCAGCGCCGCGCATCGTTAACAACACCATTGATCGCCTGGATCGCGGCGAAGCAGGCGCGGCGGGCACACCCGGTGATGGCGGATCTGGTGGCTTGGGTGGCTCGGGACTAGGGACGCCCGGCGCTGACGGCGCGGATGGTCCCCTGGGCGCTGCTGCTCAACCGGGCGCGGCGGGCGGCACCATCGGCCTCCGCATCAGCAACGGGGCCATGCCCGACGTCTACAACAACATCATCGTGCGCAGCGCCTACACCACGACTGCTTACTACGTCGGCACCTTCACCAACTCCTTCGGCATCAGCGGGACGACCGTCGCTAACCTGGATTACAATGACGTCTGGGGCTGGCAGACCAACTACATGGGTGTCAGCCCAGGGCCTAACGACATCAGCGCCGACCCCCTCTTCGCCGACGTCTTCTGCAGCGACTGCGAGGATTTTAGCCCGCAGCCCGGTTCCCCCTGCATCGACGCCGCGAGCAACGCGCAGGCGCCCCTCGACGACCACGATAACGTTCTCCGCCCCCAGGACGGCGACCTCGACGGCAGCGCTATCGCCGACATCGGCGCGTACGAATATCTCACCAACACGACCTTCGTCATCCCGTGCGACGCCAGCGGCGCTTTCACCACCCCAGATGATCTGCTATCCTTCGGTTGGTCCAGCGGGATGTGCACCACCTGCACCCTCACCACGACCTATACCCCGCTGGCCTACCCACCCGGACCTACGGGCGACCTCGACTTCGGGAACCTCGCCTTCGCCGTAGATGCCGTCGATTGTCACGGCGACACCGTCTCCGTCTTCGCCCCCACGCTCGATCTCAACCTCAACTACGGCACACTCCCGCCGGCCGGGATGGACGAGGCGACCATGGACGTCTACCAGTGGCATCCGCTGATATGGACGTGGTCCACACTACCGGTTCAGAGCCGGGATGAGGCAGCCGATACGCTCACGGTGACGCTGGAATACCCCGGCGAGTTCGCGCTTTTGGGAGATTTGAGCGACTATGCGATCTACCTGCCGCTGGTCCTTCGCGGTTCCGGCAACTGATGTAGCCTAAACATAAGGGGGCCACCGTTTGCGTGGCCCCCTTTGCGTGTCCAAACCCTTGATCTAGCGCGTCCGCGCCTCCCAGAAGGCGGCGCGATAGTCCGCGAAGCGTCCCTTCAGAATCGCCGCGCGGATCTCCTGGATCATGGTCAGCATCAGGTGCAGGTTGTGGATGGTGAGTAACGTCGCCGCCAGGATCTCTTTGACCACGACGAGGTGGCGCACGTAGGCCCGGCTGAAGTGGGTGCAGGTGTAACACGCGCAGGTCGCGTCGATAGGCGCGGGATCCTCGGCGTACTGGGCGTTGCGCATGTTGAGCCGCTCGGTGCGCGTGATCGCTGCGCCGTTGCGCGCCACGCGCGTCGGGTAGACGCAGTCGAAGATATCGACGCCGCGCGCCACGCCCTCCACCAGGTCGGGCGGCGTGCCGACGCCCATGAGATAGCGCGGCTTGTCCTCCGGCAGCATCGGCCCCACGACGTCCAGCATGGCGTGCATCTCCGCTTTGGTCTCTCCGACAGAGAGCCCGCCGATGGCGTAGCCGGGAAAGTCGAGCTCGATCAGGAAGCGCGCGCTCTGCTCCCGCAGCTCCGGGAAGACGCCGCCCTGCACGATGCCGAAGAGCGCCTGGTCGGGGCGGGTATGGGCGAGTTTGGCGCGCTCGGCCCAGGCGTGGGTCCGCTCCATGGCCTTGCGGCTGGTGTCGCGGTCGTCGGGCGGCGCGCATTCGTCCAGCACCATGGCGATGTCGGCGCCCAGATGCTCCTGAATCTCTACCACACGCTCCGGCGTGAAGCGGTGCTTGGAGCCGTCGAGGTGCGAGCGGAAGGTCACGCCGTCGTCGTCGAGGGTGCGGAGCGATCTCTGTCCGTTGCCGCCCGCCAGGCTGAAGACCTGGAAGCCGCCGGAGTCGGTGAGCATGGGACCGTCCCAGCCCATGAAGGCGTGCAAGCCGCCCAGCTGCGCCACCAGCTCGTCGCCGGGCCGCAGATAGAGGTGGTAGGTGTTGGCCAGCACCAGCGTCGCGCCGACGGCTTTGAGCTGGCGGGGCGTCAGCGCCTTGACCGTGGCCTGCGTGCCCACGGGGGCGTAAATCGGCGTCTCCAGCGGGCCGTGCGCGGTTTGGAAGACGCCGGCGCGAGCGCGTCCCTCCGTCGCCAGCAGGTCAAAGTGGAACAGGGTGGGTTTTTCGTCTGACATGGCACCTCGCTTGTGGCTCTCAACGTTTACGGAGGTAATCATACCATAGATGATGCGTGTTGCGTGTATACGGTCCTTTAGGAAATGCTTGACTTCTCTTTCCAACTCAGTACGATAGGATTATACCCCGCTAGCCAGGACTAAGGAGGAGACGATGCATACTCGGAAGATGGCCCTGTGGTCCCTGATCGGACTGTTACTTGTGACGGCGCTTGCCTGCGTGTTGCTGAGCAGCGCGGACGAGACGCCCGTTCCAGAAGCAGAGCAGACGGAGGTCAGCCAGGAAGAGGTAGAAGAAGCGGAGCCTCCGGCAGAGGAAGAGACGGAGGAGGTCTCGGAAGAGCCTACCGAAGAAGCCACGGAGGAGGCGGAGGAGGCCCCGACAGGCGAAGGTGGTTGCACGCTGAAAGCGGCCTACGTCGCCGACGTCACCGTGCCCGATGATACAGAGATACAGCCGGGCGAGGCCTTTACCAAGACCTGGCGGATTCGCAACAGTGGGACCTGCGCCTGGGAAGATGGCACCGAGCTGGTCTTTGTGGACAAGGATCCCATGGGCAGCCCGCCCTCGGTCGCTGTGCCCAGCACCATGCCCAACGACGTCATCGACGTCAGCGTGAGCATGACTGGACCCGATGCGCCGGGTACCTATCGCAGCGATTGGCAGATGCAGACGCCGGAAGGTACGCGCTTTGGCGGCGTCTTCTTTGCACAGATTGTCGTGCCGGAGCCGACAGCGGAGGCCACGGAAGAACCGACGGAAGAACCGACGGAAGAAGCGACCGAAGAAGCGACGGAAGAAGTAACTGAAGAGCCGACGGAGGAAGCCGGCCCGCCGGATCTGGTCATCACTAATCTGGAGGTGGACACCGACGATCCGCGCCAGGGCATTCCGCTGAATATCCTCGCCACGCTGCGCAATGAGGGCGAGAGTGTCGCCGAGAACGTGCGCTGGGCTTGGCGTGTCTGTGTCAGCGAGAGCTGTGAGTTCACCGAGGCGCCGGGCGCCTTCACGCTGGATCCGGGAGAAGAGGTGGTCGCGTCGATGGAGTATCTGTTCGGTGGATGGTCGAACTACACCACGGAGGCCTGGGTCGATTCGCGCGGGGATATCTCGGAGAGCGACGAGGATAACAACAAACGTCAGCTGGTCATCCCCGTCAAAGCGGGCAAACCGGATCTGGTCATCACCAGCGCCACCTACGATCCCGATCCGCCGGTGCAGAATGAGGCGGTTGATATCCGGGTGGTGGTCAAGAACCAGGGTAGCAAAGAGGCTGGCGCCTTCAAGGCTGAGTGGTGGTCCAGCGTCAACGCTCCCGATCCGCGCTGCACCTGGGACGTGGACGGTGGATTGGCTATCGACGAGAGCAAGACGCTGACGTGCAGCTACACCTATCCCAGCTGGTATGGCACCATCACGACCCGCACCATCGTTGACATTGACGACGCCATCGATGAGCTGGATGAGACTAACAACCAGCTGGAGATTGAGACGTCGGTGAGTAGGCCCTAGAGACGTGTTCGCTGGATAACCTGGTGAAGATCAAAGGGCCGGCGAAGTCTCACTGAAGGTCAAGCCCCTTCCTGCAGTTCAGATACTCCAGGAAGGGGGGATTTCGAAGCGAGTCTGCTGGTGAAAACGCCCTCCGTATCGTAGAACCTGCG
>CAYVKR010000185.1:0-6136 GCA_964452025.1 uncultured Anaerolineales bacterium | reverse complement strand
GTTTTGCTGATAGTATGCCGGCAATTATCTCAATTGTCCAGGGACACTACCCGATTCGGGTATTATCCACAAGTCTGCAGTTGCTCACGAAGTCCATGGATTTCTCACCACAGAGAGCCCTAAGGGCTTGTTAAAGAATAACTTCCGATTCCTGAAACAGCTCTACACATGTCATCCAGAAAATTTGCGTTTGAAGCCCGGAAATTGGATGACTCTTCCCCTGTAAGTACGAAATTGTCTAGAAACCTATACAAATTCTAAGTATTTCTAAGTGGCATTTTAGGATTTAAACCGATTTCACTAATAGGTTGAATCTAGGCATCTACATCAATCCTAAACTAGTCAATTTCAAGAACTGGGGGTATATACGACGATGAGAAAGAAACGAAGTTTGTGGGGAATACTGATTGCGGTTGGTCTCGCGTTTGTGTTGGTAGGGACGGTGCTCGCCTCTATGGATCAGAAGGTGCTAGAGGGCTATATCATTGATCTGGTCGATGTTACAGAGGACGGCAACCAGAGCACGTGGGTCTACGCTGTTACCGCCGGCGATACTGTTCCGGACAACGAGTTAAGTCACTGGAGTCTGGGGATCGGTAGTTGTTATACCATTGTTTTCCCGGTCGCAGACAGCTTTTACACAACGCCCATTAATGACTACGGTTGTGGCTCCATTTATACGTGCACGCAGGGTGCCTATGATGTGGTTCATGATGCAGGCATGACATCGGTCGTGACCGATGGGATCAAATTTGAGTTTGACGACGACAGTGGAACCCTACCTTTGGGGCCGGACAATCAGACGACCCAAATCTTCACCTTCACCATCCAGAAGTCAGAGAACCAGGACTTCCGCCTGGGTGAGACTTATCTGGATGTGAAACCTGGCGCAACCGTGGATGCTGGCGAAATTGAGGGGCCAGTCTGTGCGCCGAACCCTGTTACCATTGCATCGCTGCACGCTGGTGGCCGCTCTGAATACTGGGGCATCGTTGCGCTGGTGGGCGTTGTCGTTGTTGGGATGGGGTGGCGACGGCATTCGCATGTTAGAGATCGATAACCAACGCACGTAGTCTGTTTCGAGGCGCCGTCTTGCTGACGGCGCCTTTTTTATGGGGTGGATCTCTGGGATTTCGCCGGGTGGCCCAAAAACGATCTTAAATTTTTACCACGGATGGCACGGATTTTCGCTGATTTTTCATTTTCTGTGTGAATCTGTGAAATCCGTGGTTAAGCTTTCAGTCTGATCCTGCGAAGTCCAAAAGAGCTTATGGGGTTTAGGGGGCAACTCCCCGCGAGGGTTTGCTCCCTGGTCGACCCTCAAGACTTAAAGCGTGATGTCCTCTGGCCCATCAAGCCAGGGCAGTTTCAGCTGCCGTTGTCTCTGGCTTCTGGGAGCCATTGTCGTGCAGCCACCTTTTCTGCTCTCAGCTCAACAGACAAAGGTCTAGGCTCGTTTACAATTGCTAAAAATTTATAAGTACCTTTTTAAGGTCTGTGAGCAATCCGGTTGTAGAATGATAGTACATGCTTACGAAGATCCTAAGGTTTTGCACGGTCAACATACTGGAGGCATATCATGGCGAAGACACAAAGACTATTAACGAGTTTAGTTGCGATCGGATTAGCGTTTCTACTCATGGGAACGGTTGCAGCGTATCGGGACCGGACAGAGATCGAGGGTTACACCATTGACCTCGTCGAGGTAACAAAGAATGGGAATCAGAGCACCTGGGTCTACGCGGTGACAGCCGGTGAATCCGTGTCATCTACGGATCTAAGTCACTGGAGCCTCGGCATCGGCAGCTGCTATGAGGTGGTGGTTCCGTTTGACGGTGATACATACACCACACCCACCGGTGGATACGGTTGTGGTTCTTTCTATACGTGCACACAGGGGATCTACAAGGTTGAAGGTGAGGCTGGGGGTGGGGGCGTTCCCACGGTCCCCGGCATCAAATTTGAGGCGGAGGATCATGACGAATTTCCTCCGTTAGGCCTTTCCAATCAGACAACGCACGTCTTTACCCTCACTATACAGAAAGAGGGTGACCAGGAATTCCGCATCGGTGATGCATACCTGGATATGAAAGGTGGGGGATGGATAGACCAGGGGGAAATCGATGGGCCGGTCTGTTATCCAAATCCCGTTACCATCGCTTCGCTTGAAGCGCGTGGGCATCCTGAAAAGTGGGGGATCGTTGGGTTGGTTGGTGGGGTCATTGCCGGAATTGGATGGCGAAAACGCTCGTCTGATAGAGGTCGATAGAGAGCACATAAGTCCGTTTCAGGGCGCCGTCTTGCTGACGGCGCCTTTTCTTTCTGTTCGGATGACGGTATAATAATGATGAAAATCGTATGGTTAATGTGATGGCCTATCAATCGAGGTGACAAGATGGCGCGGATACTATTTTGGGGTATCGTCGTCTTGATGTTGGCGTTGGCCTTGACCGGCGTACTCTTCGCTTTCGGTCCCTATCTGGATCAGCGTTTTGTCCCCGGTGTCTGGGTGTGGGATGCGTCCCTGGGCGGGCTGACGCCTGCGGAGGCGCCCGCTCACATCCGCACCGCTATACCGCTGGATGAGCCGATGATCAATCTTATCGGACCTTCTGGTCAGCGCTGGACTTTTACTCCTCGCGATTTGGGGATCGACGTCCATGCGTCGGCGACGCTGGCTGAAGCGTACCGCTTTGGACACGCGGAAGCCGGGTTCGGCAGTATCCCTGAGCGCTTGAAGATGATGCGAGATGGCGAAGTCGTCGCGCCTGTTCTCGTGTGGGAACGGACACAGGCGATAGCGCAAGTTCAAACGTTGGCCTCTCAGTTGGATATAGCGCCGCTGGATGCCCAGGTGGTCATGGAGGGCGCGGATATGCGGGTGGCGCCCGGGCGTCTGGGGCAGCGCGTGGATGTCACGGCGACGGTGGAGACGCTGCTGCCCGCACTCCACGCCCTCGAACCGGCGGAGATTGTGCTGCCGGTGGCGACGCTGGAACCCGAAATCACCGATGCCGAGGCGGAGCAGGCGCTGAACGTGGCTCAGACCATGCTCTCTGAACCGCTCCAGCTTCTGGTGATGAGTCCCCGCGAGGACGATCCTGGCCCGTGGACGCTCTCGCCTGAACGGTTGGCGCAGATGTTGACCCTGCGCGTTGACGGTGGGCGCGTGGAAGTTTTGTTGGACCCGGCGGCCCTCGCTGCGTTCCTTGATCCCCTGGCTACCGCCCTGCGACGGGAGCCGAAGGACGCGCGCTTTGACTTCGATCCAACCACCGGTACGCTGACCGCGATTGAACCGAGCCGGACCGGGCGTATTCTCGACGTGGAAGGGTCCATCGCGCGCATCAATGACCGGCTGCAGACGGGCCAGCATCACATTCCTCTGGTCTTGCAAGAGATCGAGCCGTCGTATCCCGACACGGCGACAGCTGAGGACTTAGGTATCGCAGAACAGGTCGCTGTGGGTGAATCCTACTTCTCTGGATCGTCCTCGGCTCGAAGCCATAACATCGAGCTTGGCGCCTCTAAGTTCGATGGCATCATCATCGGCCCCGGTGAGACCTTCTCCTTCAACGAGTTCCTGGGCGACGTGACGCCGGAGGAAGGCTACGATGAGTCCTACGTTATCGTAGGGGATCGCACCATTCCCGGCGTAGGAGGGGGGATCTGTCAGGTGGCGACGACGGCCTTCCGCGCGGGCTATTTTGCCGGCTTTGAGATCATCGAGCGTTGGCCTCACGCCTACCGCGTTGGCTACTACGAGCTCGGCGGCTATGGGCCTGGCTTTGACGCCACCATCTACTCGCCGCTCGTGGATCTGCGCTTTGTGAATGACACAGATCATCACCTGCTGTTTGAGACGGAGATCGATCCGGTGCGGGCGCGCCTGCGCTTCCTCCTTTACGGTACCTCTGACGGGCGTAAGGTGGAGCAAATCGGACCCACCTGGGGCGAACCGGAGCCGCCGGGACCGCCGGTCTACGAGTACGATCCTGAGATGGCGGAGGGTGCCGTCGAGAAGTTGGAGAGCGCCCACGATGGCCTGGACGCGGTACTGGAGCGTATCGTGCGCGACGCCGAGGGCCACGTGATCTATGAGGACCGTTTTATCAGCAACTTCGTGCCCTGGTCGGCGCGCTATCGCTTTGGTCCGGGCTACGAACCGCCGGAGAATGCCGAGGTAGTGGGGCTAGAGGACTCGGGAGAGTGAACACAGCGAGCGCCCTCATCATGCCGATGAGGGCGCTCGTAGCGCGTTGCTAATTCAACGTGACAGGCGGCTCGCTCAGGCTGGGGGTGCTGGTTCCTCTTTGACCCACGCGCGCAGTTCGACGCCCAACTCCGCAAAATGACTGTTGTCTGGAAGTTGACCTTCCGCGTACTTGACAGACTTCACTTTGACGCGTACTCGCAACGCCGTCGTCTCAAGAATGATCTCCATGCCCGGCTCAGCGAGCACCACCTCGACATCCTTCCCTTTCGCCTTCAATTTCGCGTTGAGGGACGGGTCTTTGATGGCGTACTCGCTGGCGAGTACCGTGGTCACGGTTTTGATGTCGCTCTTGTCGAAGAGCCATGCTTCTAACGCCGTGACCTTCTTCGGATCTTCGACGCCGATGGATTCCGAGATGCCGATGCCACATTCGCCCAAGAACTCTCCCTCTCGCTCAATGCTAAAGGAAGGATCAAAGAAGTCGTCACCGTATTCATACATCGCCTTGTAAGAGGAAAGAGGTGGACCGGCTTCTCCCTCAACCACGCCAGTCTCCTCGTCCCTCACGACAGCACCATAGGCGCCGGCCCGTCTGGATTCTTTTGCCTCAGTGTCCGGTCCCTTGCCACGAACGTAGAAAAAGAAAATCGCGGTGATGGCTGCGAGGACGAGCAAGACCAGGCCGATGATGATCGCAAGCGAGATGCCTTCCCGTGAAGGTGCGTCGGCTTCGGGAGATTCTTCAATCTCGATCTCCTCTTCCGAGACGATTTTATTGATCAGCCGATCCGTAGCGGTGTCTTCACTTGCCTTGTCAATCTCGGCGACTCTCTCCAGCGTCTCTTTGAGTTTCTCCGGTTGGCTGACCCAGGGATTGGCGTAGCGCCCTTCTAGATCCAATCCCAGCCGGTCGCGGGCGGTTTGCCAGTCTCGTTCCTTGTCATAATCTTCGGCGACGGATTGGAAGTAGTAGGTCTGAAAATCTGCACGCAGATGGCCTGGCGAAGCGTTTCGCCACCGCACGGGCATGATGACCCAGGCGAAGAACAATCCGATGATTAAGCCGAGGATGACACCACCCGTGAGGAAAACCAACTCCTTGCGCTCATCTAGAATTTTGATAATGGTGAGCATAGCAAACCCCCTTGCTGTTGGATTGGGTAAGATTTAGTTAAAGATTACCATAGATTCTACCGGTTGGCAAGTTGTTTGCGACACCCATCTGCTCCAACAAATTGTCGTAAGGTTGCGCATTTCGGGAATTCGGGTGGCAGCTGGGTAGCATAGTGATGTTGCCAAATCGGCTATCTGATCTAAACTTGAAGCCTGCAGAGATATGCTCTGGTCCCTATGCCTTGATGAGCCGTGATGAAAGCCCATACGGCCCAACCTATCGGTTCACAACAGGTATTCAAGCACGTCAGAAGCGATAGAGGAGTGATTGAATGGAAACAGATGCGTTTATCCGCGAGCGCGTTCAGACGTACTTCGTAAGCGGCGACTATAACTGCGCGATGTCAGCTGTGAAGATTTTGGCTGAGTACTTTGAGACACCGCTTGCGCCGCAGGTGGTGGATGCCGCCCGCTGTTTGCCAGGGGCAGGTGGCATGGGCGAGGCCTGCGGGCTGGTCACGGGGGTGCTCATGTTCGTCGGCGTCTGGGGCGCGCACCATGACTACAATCGACAGACGCTGAATCCGCTAGCCCAGCGTGTTGCGGCTCACGTCCAACGTCGCTTTGGAAGCCTCTGTTGTCGAGACCTGCAGTCGGAGACCGGGTGCGGCTCTCTGGCGGTGGAGATACTCTCTTCACTGATCCCCGTGCTCGATGAGGGGATGTCGGAGCTTTGACGTTTGTCCGTAGCATGGGATTTCGAAGCGAGTCTGCTGGTGAAAACGCCCTCCGTATCGTAGAAACTGC
>CAYVKR010000184.1:0-6146 GCA_964452025.1 uncultured Anaerolineales bacterium | reverse complement strand
TGTTGACCGGAGACCTCGAACGGGCTTCTTCGGCTAAACCTCGGTCGCCCGTTCCCGGTCTCCGGTTAATGTGCGATGACTTTACGGTTTGAACGGCGCTACTTATCCACGCCGCTGAAGACGACGCCCTGCATAAAGACGCGCTGAGAGAGGAAGAAGACGATGACGGGCAGCACCGATGAGATGAGCGCAGACGCCTGGATCAAGTTGGTGGATTGGGAGTAGAGGTTGTTGAACGCGGTGAGGCCCACGGTGATGGGGAATTTCTCTGGATTGCCGGCGAGATAGATCAGCGGCCCAAAGAAGTCGTTCCAGGCCCAGAAGAAGTGGAACAGGCCCACGGCTGTGAGTGCGGGCACGGACTGCGGGAGAATGATGGACCAGAAGATGCGGAGGGGGCCGGCTCCATCGATCATCGCGGCGTCATCCAATTCGCGGGGCAGGCCGAGGAAAAACTGGCGCAGCAGGAAGACGTTGGTCCCCCAGGAGAAGAAGGCCGGGACGATGAGGGGCAACCACGTGCCTACCCAGCCCAGGCGCAGGAAGACGAAGTAAGTGGGAATCAGCGTCACCGCCCCGGGCAAGATGACGGTGGAGAGCATCAGCATAAAGAGCACATTCTTATAGGGGATGCGAAAGCGGGCGAAGCCGTAGGCTACCAACGACGCCGACGCCACGGCCCCAAAGGTCGTAATGCCAGCATACATCAGGGTGTTGCCCAGGAGCCGGGGGAACTTAATAGTCTGCCAGGATTTGAGGAAATTGCTCCACTGCGGATCAAGCTCCCAGGTGCGTTCCAATTGGCGCCACGCGCCTTCCCACTCGATCAGGCCCGCCTCTGGGTTAGCGGGATCGACGAAGGAGCTGCTTTGGCGACCCTTTTTCACCAGGGCCATGTCGCGGATTTCACCATCGATGGGGACCTGATAGATGTCATAGCTCTCGCCCTCGTACTCAAATTGCCCCTCGGTGGCCGGCCACCAGGGCGCGCCGGTCTTGGAGAACTGGCTATCGGTCTTCAGCGCGGTTACAATGCCGTAGGCCATGGGAATCAAGAACAGGAACAGTATAAACCATGTCAGGCCAGTTGCTCCTAACTTTTGGAGGCCTTCGCGCGTTTTTTGGGTTAGTCTGGGTTGGGTCACAGGTTTCTGATTCATCTTAAGCCTCCTCTGAGGCGTAGTATACCCACCGCTCGGCTGTCCCGAAGAGAATAATGGTTAAGATCAGCGCGACGATGAACATCAGCCAGGCCAGGGTTGCGCCATAGCCCATATTGAAAAATGAGAAGGATTGTTTATAGAAATAGACCATGTAGAAGCGCGTCTTCCCTTCTGGGAAGCCGGTGCCCTGGTTCAAGACGAAAGGAGCCAAGAAGTACTGCAAGGAGCCAATGACGCCCAGAACCAGTTGGTAGAAGATGACGGAGGTAATCATCGGGAGGGTGATGCGGAACAGTCGTTGCCACCAATTCGCGCCATCGATCTCGGCTGCCTCGTACAGTTCGGTGGGCACGCCCTGTAACCCGGCCAGGAAGATGATCATTGCATTGCCAACGCCCCATAACCCGAACATCGTGTAGGCAAAGTAGACCAGATCAGGATCAGCAAGCCAGCGCAGTCCGTCTGTGCCGGTCGCCTGGATGCCCGTTAAACGTTCAATCAAGATGTTGATCCAACCGGTCTGTTCGTTCAGTACGCCATTCCATATCAACACGCTTGCTACCAGCGGAATCATGGTGGGCATATAGAAGAGGGTGCGGTAGAGGTTTTTGCCGATCACGTTTTTTGAATTGAGAAGTATGGCCAGAAATAGGGCGAAGCCTAAACTGATAGGAAGGGAAATGGCGGCAAAGTGCAGGGTGCGTACAAACGAACGACGCACTTCTGGGTCGTTAAACAGCGCCCGCTGCCAGTTTTGGAATCCAAGGAACCGCGCTTCATCGGGAACTGCAGGATTGAACTCCATCAGAGAGAAGCCAAAAGAAGCGATCATTGGCAGGAGATAGAACAACACAAAGCCAATGATCCACGGGCTGAGGAAAAACAACCCCCATAAGGCTTCTTTCTTTTGCTTTTTCGTCATCTTGAATCCAATTTTTCTTTCAGTTTTTTTCGGCATAACCTCACCTCAGATTGGGCTTCGACCTGGCCCACCGGTGGGCCAGGTCGAAGGTTAATGGACTGGACTAGGCTAATCGTCGGTAACTGCTGCGTCGAAAATACGCTGCAAATCCGCCTCGAGTTCGTCGATGGCTGCGTCAACATCGGCATCCGGCGTGTTCGCCAGGTAGTTCCAGAACTCGTTGTAGCGGTCCGTAGTCTCCTGGAAGGAGGGCATCCAGCTCTCATGGTTAGGGTTGTCGGCGTAGGCCATGGCGTCCACCACCACGTCCCAGTTGATGTCCTTGTCGGGGAAGTTGTTCTCTTCGTAGGTTTCGAAGTAGTCACCCTGCAGCGAGAGACGCGCAGGCATGCCGCCGTAAATGTTGAGCAGTTCGGGGGCGACTTCAGGGCTGAGCATATAGGTCAGCACTTCGAAGGCTTCTTCTGGGTTATCGCTGCCCTTCAAAATCCCGAAGGTATCCGCGTGCATCTTGGCCGTGATCTCGCCTTCATACGCAGGTGTGGCGGCTAACTGCCAGTCGAAGGGCACGTCGCCCAACGCCCACGGCGCCACGTACCACATATGCAGGTGCACCATGCCCAGGTTGCCGGAAGAGAACGGGCCACCGGGACCTTGCAGGAAATCCGCGCCACCGTAAGGGCCGTTGGGGATGAAGTAGTCTTCCCACCAGCCGTCGTACGTCCACTTCCAGGCCGCTTCCCATTCTTCGGGAATCTGAGCCGTCTTGCCGTCCTCAGCGACCAGAGAACCGGCGCCGAAGAAGGTGCCGATACCGCGTGGGTCAGTCCACTGGTTCATCCAACCAAACTGCACGATGTTTTCAGTGTCGAACTCGTCCATCGTGGCATCGTTGCCGTTAGTGTCTACGGACAGAATCATGGCCAACTCTTTCAGAGTCTCCATGTTCCAGGGCTGTTCGTTGCCGTCGGCGTCTACGTAAGGCGCCCCGTGTTCTGTCGGGGGATAAGCGAGACCGGCTTCGTCAAACAGGTCGGCGTTGTAGATGACGAACGAGGGGAAGATGGCGAACGGAATACCCAACTGTCCTTCTTCCTGCACCTGATAGAACTCCACCAAGGCGGGGTCGAAGTCGCTCAGGTCGTAGTTGTTGCTGTCGATCAGGGGTTGCAAGTCGATCCAGGCGCCCTTGAAGCTGTCACGTCCGCGAATGCCTACCGGGCCGACGATGTCGGGAGCGTTGCCCGCAGCAATCTGCGTGGCCAGCGCGTCGTAGGCTGAGTCGTTGTCCACGATCTCCAGCACCAGTTCGATCTGGTCCTGGGAGGCGTTGAACTCATCGACTATCTCCTGTTGGGGCTCAATGGTGCCCTCATCGGAACCAGCGCCGAGGCCAACAAACCAGCGAATGACGGTCTTGTCCTCACTGACAGGCTCTTCTTCAACGGGTTCTTCTTCGGCAGGTTCTTCTTCAACAGGTTCCTCTTCGACGGGTTCCTCTTCCGCGGGTTCTTCCACCGCCGGCTCTTCCAGTGGCTCTTCCACCGGCACTTCGGCCGGCCCACAGGCGCTAAGCAAAAGGACTGCCACGATTAACACACTCATCAATCTAAACCACGTGTTTCTCATTTCATTTCCTCCTTCAATGGGAAATATGTCTAGGGTCATGCCGAACAAAAAAGATGCGCAGTCTTTTGGTATACCTCCTTTCACTATGAAATTCCTTGCATTGCTGCTTGACGGTTATGATTAGCCGCGGTTTTGGGGATAGATCTCACGTTGGCTTTCTGTCAAACAGATGTACCTCTTGCAATGCACGGGGACTGGGCAGTGCGGATAGGAGCCCGTGCTCAGTACATATCATTGTAAGTTTGGTCCTTCATCGTGGATATAAGAAAAGCGAGAGAGATATGTACAATTCATAGATGGCATGAGTAAAGAGACGGAGTTGATGCTTTGAGGTATAACAGAACGCCGTCCCCCAGTGGTTCTCTGGGACTTCGCCGGATGGTGGGGAAATTGTCATTCCGAACAAAGTGAGGAATCTCGTTTGTGGGAAACGAGACCCTTTGCTATGCTCAGGGTGACAGTCCAGTGGGAATTTGTGCGTCTCTACCCGGCGAAATCCAAAAGAGCCCCCCAGTTAGGGGACGGCGCGGTAAATGCCGGTTGGCAGAAAACTCAGGTCTGACGGTAATCCGTGGGCGACATGCCGGTCTCGCGCCGGAAGACACGGCTGAAGTAGCTGCTGTCGGAGAAGCCCACGTCCAGCGCAATCTCCGTGACGGACTTGTATGTCTCCGTCAGCAGGATTTTGGCTTGGTTGACCCGGTAGCGATTGATGTAGGTGATGGGCGTCACGCCCAGCTCCTTGCGGAAGCAGTCTGTCAGATAATCCTCGCTGAGGGCGACGTGCTCAGCCAGATCGGCGCGTGAGATGGACTCGGCATAGTGCTGGTGGATGTAGGCCATGGCCTGGCGCACCAGTCGCTGCGCCTCCCCGCTCAGTGGGCGGTTGCGTTCCAGGGCTGTCTCGATATGCTCCAACGTCTCCTCGCGGCTGAAGACGCCCTTGCTTAATACCGTCGCCACGCCCCGGTTCAGGCGTCCCATATCGCGCTCGGTCAAGACCTGACCGGTCAGCACGATGACCGGAATGTCACGCAAAGTCTGCTCCTGGTGCATGGCTTCCAATACGCCAAAGCCGTCCAGCTTGGGCATGATCAGATCCAATAGCACCAGATCGACAGACTCCTGCCGTAAAATCTCCAGCGCTGCCAGCCCGTCCTGCGCCTTAAGCACCCGAGGAGCGGCTTCATGCGCCTGAACAATTCGCGCGTGCATCTCCAGCGTATTGAGATCATCATCCACGACCAGAATGGTCTTGCCACGCGGGTCAATGTCGGGCGCCAGCCAATGCTGGTCGAGCGCGCGCGTCAAATCGGTCATCTCGATGGGCTTGGTGAGATAGTCGAACTCCAGCACCGATCCGCCCGCCGGCGAAAGTGCGTAGAAAAGGACGGGTAGATCCTGGGTCTTGGGATGGCTCTTGAGCGATTTGAGCACACCCCATCCCTGCTGAGCTGTAGCGTTTACGTCGACGATGACGGCGCCGGGCGGCGAGATGACTACCTGCGAAAGCCAATCGGGCGTCTCATCCAGATAGAGTGGCTGTGCTGTGAAGCCCCGCTCGGCCAGATAGTCGAGCAGACGCCGGTCGCTGTTTGCCCGGTTGGTAAGCACTAAGATCGTCTCTTCAGATATTACAGGCTGGGCCGGTCGCTTAGTTTCGACGTCCGAGGGGCGTACCATGGGCAGCGTGAAGTAAAACGTCGAGCCGGCGCCCTCCTCGCCGGATGAGCGGACGCCGATCGTGCCATTGTGCATGTCAATCAGCCGTTTGCAGATCGCCAACCCTAGCCCGATGCCACTGTATCCCTGCACCACGCTCCGTTCTGAACGGTGGAACTCGTCGAAGATGAGTGCCTGCTCCTCATGCGGAATGCCCAGTCCTGTGTCGGAGACGGAGACCGTGACCGTCTCTGCATCGACATCGACATCAAGGTGCAAACGTACTTGGCCCTCTGTGGTGAATTTGACGGCGTTCTTGATCAGATTGAGGGCGACCTGCCGCAGGCGCGTGCGGTCTCCCCAGACGTAGGGGCCGGATTCAAGCAGGTCCGCTTGCCACGTTATCCCTTTCTGGTGCGCCAGCTGTCGACCGGTCTCCGCGACCAGGCGCAGTGCGTCGCTCAGATCGACGAAATCGTTGGCAAGCCGCAACCGTCCGGCATCGCTGCTGGCCAAATCCAACACGTCGCCGATCAGTCCGCTGAGTAGTTGGGCGCTGGTGTGGATCTGCTTGATGTCCCGGCGATAGCGCTCTGGCAGTGGGGGGACGTCCTTTGCACTTCCGTCCACGAGAATGCCGCTCAAGCCAACGATGAGATTGAGCGGTGTGCGCAGCTCGTGACTGACCGTCGAGAGGAAACGGCTCTTCATCTCATTGGCCTCTTCGGCGAGGCGGCGGCCTTCGTTGGCGGCCCGGTACAACTGCACGC
>CAYVKR010000183.1:0-6164 GCA_964452025.1 uncultured Anaerolineales bacterium | reverse complement strand
ACTGATTTTTCATTTTCTGTGTGAATCTGTGAAATCCGTGGTTAAGTTTTCAGTCAAAAGAGCCTTAAGTTTTCAGTCTGATCATGCGAAGTCCAAAAGAGCCGAGACTGATAGCTCAAGGCGGCGCGGCGGCGTTTGAGGAGGCGAGCTTTCGTTCTAACGCCAGAACCTCACTCAACGTTGTGGTCTGCCCGATCTGTTTCACGAATTCTCCAGGTGAATCGCTCAATGCCCAAAGACGGCGGACGGCCGGCCCGGTGGGATCGTTGCCCTCGGCGCCTGAACCGCCCAGGCTGGCGTAAGCGCCGTGAAAGGCGAAATAGGCCTGGTTCAGCCGCCGGATGCCATATCCCTGCTCGACAAAGAGGCGCCGCCGTTCTTCCATGTAGGTCTCAGCCTCTTCGATCTTCCCCTCTTCCAGCAGACGATCCACGGTGACGCGCGTTTCGCGCATTTCCGCGTGGAAATCGAAGGTCGGGGGTGCAGATGTTGGCGGCTCTGGTTTCACCAGCGGGTCTGGCAGTCGCTTCTCCCGGTCGAGGAGCGGCGTGTAGAAACGCCTCACCACCTCCTGACCGGCCCATTCGCCCACGAGCGAGGCGGTGGTCTCGTTGATAGTGCGAGTCTCGTTGGAGTCGAAGTACTGCCAGCCCAACGGGCGCGGCAGCAGATAATGGTGCGTCCATTCGTGCGCCATGACGTCGGCCAGCCAGTCGATGGACGTGCTTTCCAGCAGCATAGCCGGATACGCTGACAGCCCGCCGATGGCGGTGACGTAGGCAGAGAGAGCCGGCTGATCGGCCTCAATACGTCGCTCCAGGGCAGCTTGCTGCGCCGCCGTCATGCCGGCTTCCAGCTCTTTCTGGTAGGTGCGCTCGATGTGGTCGCGCGGTGAGATCACTAACAGATGTGGGAGCGGTGTGATGGCGCCGCTGACCGGCGGGAGCAACTGGCGTAGGGTCCCGAAGCCGCCCACGTTGAGGACGCGGCTGACCTGCTCTTCCAGGATGGCCTCCGCGATGGTGCCCTGCGTCTCCATCCAACCACGAAGCTCGGCCAGCTCTGCCTGCTGCTCGGACGAGGCGACCGCCGGGTCGTCAATGTCCGGGTCGACGTAGATCCGGTCGATTTCCCGGGCGAGGCCGCGCGCCTCCTCAACGTTGGCGAGGTAGTCTAGTACGTACTGCGCGCGGGTCTCCTCGGTCATGAAGCGCTGGGGGGCGAGTAGCCCATAGCTTAGCTTGTTGAACAGTGCCTCGACCTCCCAGGTGAGGAAGTCGAAGGTATACCGGTTGCTCAGCATCGAGAGGCGAAATTCCTGACCCTGAGGCGGCGGTCCCTCGCCCGCCAGCAACAGGAGCAGCAACAGCAAGCCAAGGCCGCACTTTGTCCAACGTCTGGCGATATTTAAATAGCTTTCCATCATAAAAACTAGTCTACCGCAAAACAAACGGACGTCAACGCACGTCAGGTTGGGGCAAACGAAGTGGTTCCAGGGTGGCTCAAACGCCATAGGCGGCTTCCCATCATGTTTTCCTCCCACATCAACCCCAGCTTCGTTTGGCTTGCTTTCGACTGCGCAGGTTCTACGGTACGGAGGGCGTTTTCACCAGCAGACCCGCTTCGAAAACCCAATCCCGGTTGGGCTTGCGAAAAGTGTGTTCATCACGTATAGTTAGCACAGATGTTTGGGAAGGAGTAGATTATGGAAATTGGAGCTGTCCGTACAGTCAGTATCGAAACCGAGGTAAAGCGCGCTTACCTCGATTATGCCATGAGCGTCATCGTGGCGCGCGCTATCCCCGACGCACGAGATGGGCTGAAGCCAGTGCAGCGTCGCATCCTCTACGCGATGCACGACATGGGCATCCGCCCCAACGCCTCTCACAAGAAATCTGCGCGTATTGTGGGTGAGGTGCTGGGCAAATACCATCCCCATGGCGACGCTGCCGTCTACGACGCTATGGTGCGTCTGGCGCAGGATTTCTCCATGCGCTCAGAGCTGGTGGATGGACAGGGGAACTTCGGCTCCATCGATGGGGACTCGGCGGCAGCGATGCGCTACACCGAGGCGCGGCTAGCTCCCATCTCCATGGAGATCCTGCGCGATCTGGAAAAAGAGACCGTCGACTGGACCGAGAACTTCGACGGGACGTTGATGGAACCGAAGGTGTTGCCATCCAACGTGCCCAATCTGCTGGTGAACGGTGCCTCAGGTATTGCCGTGGGTATGTCCACCAGTATCCCGCCGCACAATCTGAGCGAGGTCATCGATGGGACCCTACACCTCTTGGATCACTGGGAGGAGCGCGACGACGTAGGGCTGGACGAGCTGATGGACTTTATCCCCGGCCCAGATTTTCCCACTGGCGGGCTGCTCTACCGGCGCGATAGCGCTGAGGGCCAGGATGGTCTGCGAAAAGCTTATGCGACGGGACGCGGACGTGTTACGATTCGCGCGCGGGCGCACACAGAGGATCTGCGAGGCAGTCGCCAGCGAATCGTCATCACCGAGATCCCTTACCAGGTGACCAAGGTCTCCATCGTGGAGAAAATCGCTAAACTGGTACGTGAAGGCAAGCTGGAGGGCATTTCAGATCTGCGCGACGAATCCGACCGCAACGGCCTCCGGCTCGTCATCGATCTGGGGCGCGGCGTGGATTCGGAGTTGATGCTGCAGGCGCTCTACGACAACACCCGGCTGGAGACGCGCTTTAGCATCATCAACGTGGCGTTGGTCAACGGGGAACCCCGGACGCTTTCGCTGAAGAAGGCGTTGACGGTCTTCATCGAGCATCGCCTGGAAGTCCTGCGACGCCGCTCCACCTACGAGCTGGAACACGCGCGCGAACGGGCCCACATCCTCGAGGGATTGCTCATCGCTATCGACAATCTGGACGAGGTGATCGATACGATCCGGCGCTCGCGGTACGTGCGCACGGCCCGCAACAATCTGCGCCGCAACTTCAAGCTGACCGAAGCACAGGCGCAGGCCATTCTTGATATGCCGCTCAAGCGGCTGGCGGCCTTGGAACGGAAGAAACTTCAAGAGGAGTATGACGCGCTCTGCGAGCTGATCGACGATCTGGAGTCCATCCTGCGAACGCCGGAGCGCCAGCGGGAGATTATCCGGGAAGAGCTGCTGGAGGTGAAGCAGAAGTACGCTGATGATCGTCGGACGCACGTCCTGGACGTCAAGGGTGACACGGTGGACGTCGATGCGTTGATCCCCGATGAGCGCGTCTGGGTTCTGGTGACGCGCGAAGGGCAGATCGGTTACGTGGCCGACGAGGAGGGTAAGCCGCCTTACATCTATTCCCGCCCTGAAGAAGTACCGATTGCTGTCTTGCAGGCCTCGACGCGGGATACGCTCTACCTGTTCACCGCAGAAGGCAAGGCGGTCGGCGTGCCGGTTCATCAGCTGCCGGAGGGAAATGCCTGTAAGGGCGAGGGGGATGCCGTCACGACCGTCAGTCGTTTGGGCGAGGCGGAGATTGTGGCTGCGCTGGCGATACCGCCCTCACCGCCGTCGGGCGCTGTCTTCTTCATCACCTCAGAGGGTCAAGCGAAGCGCCTCTTACCAGAAGATTTACCTGGCGTGGGGTTGGAGCCGGACACGGTCATTCGATTGGATAAAACCGACTGGTTGGTTGATGTGGTCTGGGTTGAAGACGACGATGAGGTAATTGTCGGCTCGTCGCAGGGGCAGGGGATCCGATTTGCCGTCTCTGAGGTGCGCTCCATGGGTGCCCGCGCCGGTGGCGTCATCGGCATCAGATTGGAAGAGGACGATGTGGTGATTGGCGTTGTAGTTCCCCGTCCCAACGTCAAATTTGCGACGATCACCGCTAAGGGCGTGGCGAAACGTTCCGACTTGGAGGAAATCTCCCGCCAGCGCCGGGGCGGCAAAGGATTGCAGATTGCCAAGCTGGAGAAGGGCGAGCGGTTGATGGGCATTGGCCTGGTCTTGAACAGGTCTTACTTTATCCCCATCACTCAACGGGGCGCCGCCAAGACCACCACAGGGCGTTCCATACCGGAGCAGGGACGTGCTACGCATGGCGATGAGGTCATCGCCTTACGAGGAAGCGATACCGTTGCTGGCTTGATTGTGCCCCAGGAGCGGATGGAACTGGACGAAGAGTAGCTGTTGAGATGAAGGACGATTTTGTTTTTCCTGGCTCGCTGCTGTGCAGAGGGCGCGCCTGTTAAGGAATTTGAATGTGCTGACTCTACTGAAAAAGGTTTTTAGTAGAGAACGGGATAGTATATGTTGTGGTTGGGCGCGCCCAACCACAACATATACCCCATATTTTTCTTTGGCTGGCCCTTTTTTCAGGGCAGCCAATGTACTGAGAGATGGAGGTTTTGGATGCCGTACAAAGATGAAATGAAAGAATGCGAGAACTGTGGAAAGAGCTTCGTTTACACCGTAGAGGAACAGCGGTTGCAAGAAAAGATGGGGATGGAGCAGGAAGAGCCCGATCTCTGCCCGGACTGCCGGGAAGGGGAGACGCAGCAGGTCGAGGCCAAACCGGGCCTGCATCCGGGCGTGGTCAAGTGGTTTAGTGGAGAAAAGGGCTTCGGCTTCCTCGTGCAGGCCGACGGGTCAGAGGTTTTCTTCCATAAGAGCAACATCGTCGGGGACGTGGACAAGGTCGGACAGGATAACGCCCACGTCTGGTACGAGCTCCGGGAGACAGACCGGGGCCCCGAGGCGTACAATGTCCACCTGCGGGAATAAGGATCTCGAAGCGAGTCAGCTGGAGAAAACACCCTTTGCGCCGTAGAATCCGCATAGATGAAAGCAAGGCAAACGGAGCCGAGGTTGATGCGCGCCGGGGGTGATGCGCGTGGCAGACATGATGGGAAGCCGCCTATGGCGTTTGAGCGACCCTGGACCTGCTTCGTTTGCCCAAATAGCCCGTTATTTGTGACTTCTCTTAAAACGTCATGCGCGTCGCACTGAGTGGCTGGTTCTGGGATCGGCCCGAGACCGGAAGCGGGCAGTACCTACGACAGCTACTCAAGCGGATGGCGGCGCTTGAGGAGGCCCCGGAGCTGGTGCTTTTAGCGCCGCCTGAACATCTGGAAGATCAGGCGGCGCTTTCCGGTGTGCGGATTCTGCCGCTTGAGGCGCCGCCTGGCGCCTGGGGCAAGGCCTGGTGGGAGCAGGTAGTGCTGCCCAACGCCGCGCAACTGCTGCAGGTCGATCTTTTGCACGTGCCCTACTGGGCGCCGCCGTTTTTCTCCTCCGGTCCCATCGTGGCGACCGTCCACGATCTGATCCCGCTGCTGCTGCCTGCTTACCGGGGTGGGCGCGCGGTGCGGCTCTATACGTCCCTGGTGAGTCGAGCTGCCGGGCGCGCTGATCTGCTGCTCACCGATTCCCAGGCCTCGCGCGAGGATATCCTGCACCATCTGGGTGTGTCGCCGACGCGGGTTCGCGCTGTTCCACTGGCGGTCGACGCGCGGTATATGCCTCAGCCGTCCCCGGACGACGGGCGTCTGCTGCAAGAGTTGGGCGTGCGCCCCGGCTATGTGCTCTACCTGGGCGGCTTCGACGTGCGGAAAAATCTCCCGGCAGTGGTCGGTGCGTTTGCGCGGGCGCAGCGGGGCGTGGACGATGTCTCGCTGGTGATTGCGGGCCGGCTGCCGGCAGAGGATACGGCCTTCACTCCTGATCCACGCCGCCTGGCGCGCGAGGCCGGCCTCAGCGAGGAGGTGGTTGCGTTCACGGGCTTCGTCCCAGAGGCGCACAAGCCGGCGTTGTACCGGGGCGCGCGTGTTCTTCTCTACCCTTCGCGGTACGAGGGATTCGGTCTACCGCCCCTGGAGGCGTTGAGCTGTGGCGTGCCCGTCGTCGGTAGCAGCGCGGCGAGCCTGCCCGAGGTCGTTGGCGACGGCGGCGTGCTTCTTCCACCAGACGACGTTGCGGCGATGGGAGCGGCGCTTCTCCACCTGCTGATCGACGATGCCTTCCACGCAGATCTCTCCCATCGCGCGCTACGTCAGGCTGCCCGCTTCTCCTGGAATGTGACAGTTATGGAGACGCTTACAGCCTATACAGAGGTAAAGGGCAAATGAAGCAGTTCCAGGGTCGCTCAAATGCCATAGGCGGCTTCCCATCATGTTTCCCTCCCGCATCAACCCCAGCTTCGTTT
>CAYVKR010000182.1:0-6170 GCA_964452025.1 uncultured Anaerolineales bacterium | reverse complement strand
GCAGGTTCTACGGTACGGAGGGCATTTTCACCAGCAGACTCGCTTCGAAATCCCCTTATCAACGTGAATCGCATCATGGCACATGCAAATAGTCGAACCGTCGTACTGTGCTATAATAATGGTCGTGACGAGGTAAGTTCAATTCACACGCATCTGGAGGTAAAAGATGAAATCCAATCGTGGAAACAAGTGGACGCAGACATTACTTATTGTCCTCAGTCTGATTCTCATTGCGAGCATGATCCTAGGATTTGTCGCCACAGCGTTCCGGTAGACGTGACGTTTCTGGACTGCACATCCCCCATAAGAAAAGGCGCCGCTGGCTGAAGCCAGATATGAATAGTCATCCCAGATCAGAAAGTTTGTAACCCCCAATCCTAAAGGAGCAGACCATGTCTGAAACGGTGCGATGCAATGCCTTCCCAGAACGGGAATTTCACGTCTCGCGTGAAAAACGCGACGAGTATGGGTTTGACAAAGTGCTCTTCTCGCTGACCGGCAACGTGCTCTTCGCCGACTTCCAAGCCGCGCGCCGCTTCGCGCAGCAAATGAACGCAAAGCGTGACCTGATCCGCCATCCGGAACAGGCCGTACGCGCGGGCGAGATCAACGCCATGGGCCTGATCGACGAGATCCTTCACGTAGTGATCAAACGATATCGTGAACAACAAAATCCCGACGTGATGGACAAAACCCTCGACTATCTGGACGCGCAGATCGGCGAAGAGGCCGTCAACGAAGCCCTGCGTCGATTTACTGACGCTTTCCCGCCCATCGCCGTCTACCGGGATGAAATGACGCCCAAGGAGTATCTGGTCGGCGAGACAAACGAGACGTCGCACCGCAACATCGCCCTCGAAGAGATGCTGCTCCTCTGGCTCGCCAACGCCAATCCTGCGTTCAATCCCTTTATCGAACTCTTCGACGACGATGAGATTGAGATGGAGACGGCCTATCCGCGCGTTATTGAGGGCGTGAAGGAGTTCCTGGAGACGCAACCCGGCTTTGGCCCCGAGGACAAGTCGCTCTTCAAATTGTTGCGCGAGCCGGCGGAACGCTCCCCGGACTCACTGAACGGTCAGCTGGAACACATCCGCAAGCACTGGTCGACCTTCCTCGGCGAGTACGTCTTCCGCCTGCTCAAGAGCTTGGATTTCCTGGCCGAGGAAGAGAAGATGTTCTTCGGGCTGGGACCGGGGCCGGCGCATGTCCCTGAGTTTGCGGGCATGGAAGAGGCGCCGGAGCGCTTCAGCCCCGACAGCGACTGGATGCCCAACCTGGTGCTCATCGCCAAGAACGTCTACGTCTGGCTCGACCAACTCACCAAGGAATACCAACGTGACATTCGTCGCCTGGATCAAGTACCTGACGAAGAGCTGGAGAAGTTAGCGCGCTGGGGCATCTCTGGACTCTGGCTCATCGGCCTGTGGGAACGCAGCGAGGCGTCCAAACGCATTAAGCAGATGATGGGCAACCCCGAGGCCGTCGCCTCGGCCTACTCTCTCTACGACTATGCCATTGCCCAGGATCTCGGCGGGGTTGACGCCTTCAACGATCTCAAGTCCCGCGCCTGGCGGTATGGCGTCCGCATGGCCAGCGACATGGTGCCCAATCACATGGGCATCGATTCCAAGTGGGTCATCGAGCACCCAGACTGGTTTATTGGACTGGAGTACAGCCCCTTCCCCACGTACACGTTCAACGGGCCGGATCTCTGCGACGACGACCGCGTCGGCATCTACATCGAGGATCACTATTACAACCGCAACGACGCCGCCGTCGTCTTCAAGCGCCGCGACCACTGGACCGGCGACGAGAAGTATATCTATCACGGCAACGACGGCACCAGCATGCCCTGGAACGACACCGCGCAACTCAATTTCCTGAAAGAAGAGGTACGCGAAGCCGTCATTCAGACGATTCTGCACGTGGCGCGCCACACGCCCGTCATCCGCTTCGACGCGGCCATGACGCTGGCGAAGAAACACTACCAACGGCTCTGGTTCCCGGAGCCGGGCAGCGGTGGCGACATCCCCTCACGCGCCGAGTTCGGCATGACCAAGGAGGAATTCGACGAGGCCATGCCCAAGGAGTTCTGGCGCGAGGTCGTCGACCGGATCAGCGAGGAAGTGCCCGACACCTTGCTCCTGGCCGAGGCCTTCTGGCTGATGGAAGGCTACTTCGTGCGCACCTTAGGCATGCACCGCGTCTACAACAGCGCCTTCATGAACATGATGCGCGACGAGAAGAACGACGAGTACCGCCAACTGATCAAGAACACGCTGGAGTTTGACCCGGAGATCCTCAAGCGCTACGTCAACTTTATGAACAACCCCGACGAGCGCACCGCCGTGGATCAATTTGGCAAGGGCGACAAGTACTTTGGCATCTGCGCCATGATGGCAACGCTGCCGGGCCTGCCCATGTTTGGCCACGGTCAGGTGGAGGGGTTCGCGGAGAAATACGGCATGGAGTTCCGCCGTGCCTACTGGGACGAGAGCGCCGATCCGCAGCTTATCGAGCGCCACGAACGGGAGATCTTCCCCCTGCTGCACAAGCGCTATCTCTTCGCCGAAGCCGAGCACTTCCGGCTCTACGACTTCTACACCGCCGATGGCTCGGTGGACGAGAACGTCTTTGCCTACTCCAACCGCGCGGGCGGCGAGCGGACGCTGGTGCTCTATCACAACCGCTACGCCACCACCAGCGGATGGGTCCGCACCTCGGCGGCCTACGCCGTGAAAGAGGGCGATGGAGAGAAGCATCTGGAGCAGACGACCCTGGCCGAAGCTCTGAACATTTCGGCCGATGCCGACCGCTATCTCCTCTTCCGCGATACCGTTGGCGGACTGGAATACATCCGCAGCTGCAAGGAACTGGTAGAAAAAGGTCTTTTTGCCAAGCTGAACGCCTATAAGTCCCACGTCTTCGTCAATTTCCGAGAGGTTCAGGAAAATGAGTATGGGCATTACGGGCAACTCCACGCACGGCTCGAAGGTCGTGGCGTGCCCAATATCGAGGAAGCGCTCAAGGAACAGATTCTGGAGCCGGTACACATCCCGCTGCGGATGCTGGTCAGCGCGCCCGCCTTCGATTGGCTGATGAAGGCGCACCATACGAAGACCCGCAAAGACGACGAGCGCGTCACCGAGCAGGTCGAGCAGAAGATGATGGACCTGTTGCGCGCCGTCCGCACGACAGCCAACAGCGACGCGTCCGACGAACGGCTGACTCAGATCGCCGAGGAGGCCGGGGCCACGCTGGATGTTTTGCTGGACATACCGGCTGCGCTAACATCCCTTGACGACGAAGAGATGGAGGACTACGTTCTGGACAATCTCGAAGCGGACGACCCCTTCCGCTGGGGCACGCTCTTTGGCTGGCTCTTCACGCACCGGCTGGGCGCCATTGTCGATAATGGAGAAGAATGGGCCAAGATCAGCTGCACCTGGATCGAAGATTGGCTGTTGAGCAAAGTCATCGCGGAGGCGCTGCGCGACATGGGCCTGAAGGAAGAAGAGGTACGGCGGGCCGTGGCGACCACCAAGATATTGACACGGCACCATGACCTGCTGACGCCGGACGCCGACGCCAGCGCGGATGAGATGCTCAATACCCTGTTGCGAGAGCAGCCGACTCAGGCCTATCTGGGCGTCAACCGCTACGAAGGTGTGCTCTGGTTCAACAAAGAGTCCTTCGAGGAACTGCTCTGGTGGCTCATGGTCGCCACGGTGGCAATCGCTGAGAGCGATGAGGAGATCGACGCGGACGAGGTCATCGCGCGACAGTACGCCTTGATCACGCAGTTACAGGAAGCGAAAGCCGCCTCCGACTACCAGATCGAGAAATTGCTGGACGCGGTGGAAAGCTAGACTTGCCACCTTCCGGGAACTTCAGAACTTCCCGGAAGGTCCCCAGATTACGCGCCGCGCGCGGCCCGATCCATCATCCAGATCAGCCGCCCGTCCCTGGGTTGGACGCGCTGTGCGGGGAACAGCGGCGCATCCGGCTCCCGCTCTAACACCCGATACAGGATCGCACGCTTGCGCTCGCCAGAGACGATGAAGGCTACGTCCTCGGCGGCGTTGATGGCAGGCAACGTCAACGTCAGCCGCCACGCTCCAAGCTTCTCCACGTAATTAGCGGTGACCCAGCGCGCCTGCTCATCGAGGGCAGCGGTGCCGGGAAAGAGCGACGCGGTGTGACCATCCTGGCCGAGACCGAGCAAGATCAGATCAAAGCCGGTGACGTCAATCTCACGGAAGAGTGCGTCGATCTCGGCTTCGTAGGCGCGAGCAGCCTCCTCGGGCGGCAATTCACCCCGCATGCGGTGCACATTCGCGTCCGGTATAGGCACGTGATCCAGCAACGCCTCGCGCGCCATGCGGTAGTTGCTCTCCCCGTGATCCGGGGGCACGCAGCGCTCGTCGCCCCAGAAGACGTGCACCCGCTCCCACTCCACGCGCTCCGCGAACTCAGACGATGCAAGCAGCTCGTAGGCGGGACGCGGCGTCGAGCCGCCCGCCAGCGCTACCGTGAACGGTCGTCGCTTCGAGCGCGTCTCGTTGGCGAGGGTAGCGACGTGCTGCGCCACAGCGCGTGCCAGTGCCTCTTCATCCACGTAGATCCGTCGTTCACCGTGCATGAGTCCTCCTTCGTTTTTGACTTCACGCGATTTTGCTCACTGAGCTAGACATCATCATGCCCGCAGCCTGACTGCCATCCGCAACCGTGGGGCAGCTGGATGAGTTCGGTGGCCGCGTCGGGGCCCCAGGAGCCAACTTCGTAGCGAAGGGGCGTACCCTCGTCCAACAGCGGATCGAAAAGCGCCCAGGCCAGTTCAATCTCATCGGCGCGGGTGAAAAGCGCAGCATCCCCCTGCATGGCGTCTAGCAGCAGCCGCTCGTAGGCCTCCGGCAGCGCCTGCTCGCCGAAATCCTGCCCATAGTGGAAGGCCATGTCCACCGGCGCCGTGTGCATCCCGGCGCCCGGTCGCTTTGTCTCAAATTGCAGATGGATGCTCTCGTCGGGCTGGATGCAGAGCGAGAGCCGGTTGCGCGTCAGATCGACGTTTTCGGGGAAGAGCAGGTGAGGCACGCGCTTGAACTGCAGCGTGATCTCCGTCCGCTTCTCCGGCAGCGCCTTGCCAGAGCGCAGGTAGAAGGGGACGCCCTGCCAGCGCCAGTTGTCGATGTAGAGACGGAGCGCAGCGTACGTGGGCGTATTGGACCCCGGCGCTACGCCTTCCGCGTCCTGGTAGCCATCGTACTGACCCAACACCATATCCTCCGGGTGGATGGAGCGCAGCGCGCGCAACACCTTCACCTTCTCGTCACGGAGGAAGCGGGCGTTGAAGGCGGGCGGCGGCTCCATGGCAGAGAGCGTCAGCAGCTGCAGCAGATGATTCTGGAACATGTCGCGCAAGATGCCGGAGTCGTCGTAGTAACCGGCGCGGTGGCCCACGTCAACGCTCTCGGAGACCGTGATCTGCACGTGATCCACGTAGTTCCGATTCCAGAGCGGCTCAAAGATAGCGTTGGCAAAGCGGAACGTCAGGATGTTCTGAACCGTCTCTTTGCCCAGATAGTGGTCGATGCGATAGATCTGCTTCTCGTTGAAGACCCCGTGAATCTGGTCGTTCAGTGCCTGCGCGCTCTCCAGATCGCGACCAAAGGGCTTTTCCACAATGATGCGGGTCCAGCCCTCGCCACTGCGATTGAGATCCGCGCGCCCTAACTGCTCCACGATGTTGGGATAGAGCACCGGCGGAACCGCGAGATAGAAGAGTCGGTTGCCCAGCGTCCCGCGCTCAGCGTCCAGGGCAGCGAGACGCTGGCGCAGACTGGCGTAGGTCGCAGGATCGTCATAACCACCTTGAAGATAGTGATGACGATCCGCCAACGCTTCCCAGCGCGAGCAGATACCCGGCTTCAATCGGGCGTACGCCTGCACGCCCTCGAAGAGACGTTCGCGGAAGGATTCATCGGTGTATTCACTGCGCGCCACCCCAAGAATCTGCGTGGCACGAGGCAACGCCCCCTCGCACGAGAGACTGTGCAGGGCAGGTACCAATTTTCGCTTGGTCAAGTCTCCAGACGCACCAAAGATAACGATGACACCGGGCTCAGATTGCAACTGCTGCTGGTTCATACCCCTCTCCTTCTCTCTTT
>CAYVKR010000181.1:0-6174 GCA_964452025.1 uncultured Anaerolineales bacterium | reverse complement strand
GTTTCTACGGTACGGAGGGCATTTTCACCAGCAGACTCGCTTCGAAATCCCCAAAATCACCCTGAAAAGAACCCATGAAACCATCACTGCCTCTGGAAAAAATAGAAGCCTGGTTCTTTGACCTGGACGGTACGCTGATGGATACCGACGACCAGACGGTGGAGCAGCTGGCGCACCGTCTGCGATTTATCGGTCCCCAGCGCGCCAGAGACGTGGCTCGACGCGCCGTGATGTTCAGCGAGACACCACTCAACGGGCTGGTCACCATGTTGGATGTCGTCGGATTAGACCCGTTGTTCTTCTTTATCCGCCAGATGCTGAGCGGTCACGAGATCCCACTGTTCCCCATCATCGGCGACTGCGAGCGCTTGTTGCGCTATCTCAGCCGGGAAACCGCCCTGGGTGTCGTCACCACGCGTTCCCAGCTCGCAGCGACTGCTTTTCTGCAGCAACATGACCTGACCGATCTCTTCGATGTTGTTGTGACGCGCGAGTCCACACAGCACCTCAAACCGCATCCAGAGCCCATAGAATACGCGGCCGCTCAGGTTGGAGTGCGTCCAGAACAGTGCGTCATGGTTGGCGATACGCCGGTGGACGTGCTTTCCGCGCGCCGCGCAGGCGCGTGGGCCGTCGGCGTGCTCTGTGGATTCGGAGAACGAGACGAGCTGGAGCGCGCGGGCGCCCATCTGATCCTGCCGAGCAGTTGCGATCTGCTTGCACTGTTCGAGACGACGCAAGAACAGGATGCTCCGCCAACGGATATGCCCAGCAAAGATGCAGAAGGAGACTCATGAAGATCATACTACCGGCTTTTGTCCAACCCACACTGAAAGAGGAGATGTGTGAGCTGCTGGATGCCTGTGACTTTGTCATCGTTGAGGAGAACGGCACGCTCTCCGGCGATCCGGCAGGTGCCGAGGTGCTGATGCTGCCCTGGCAACTGCCAGACGCCACACGTAAGCGACTGCTCGCGTTGCCCAAGCTGGCGTGGATTCACTCGGTCAGCGCTGGCGTGGAACACGCCTTGGACGATCAACTGCGCCACCTGGACATCACACTGACGAACGCCAGCGGCGTCTTCGATCTGCCTATCGCCGAAACCGTGCTGGCATACATCCTGATGATCACCAAACGCATGCCCGAGTTCGCGGCACAGCAGCGGGCGCACGAGTGGAAGACGCTAAGATTGCGTGAGGCCGCCGATCTGACCATTGGTCTGGTCGGTTCCGGCAGCATCGGGACGGAGACCGCGCGGCTCTGCAAGGCCCTGGGGATGCGCGTCATCGCCACGCGCCGTCACCCCGAGCGCGGCGCGCCCCACGTCGACGAGGTATTCCCCGCTGCGGAGCTTTACACGCTGCTGGCACGCGTGGACGTCGCCGTGGTCGCGGTCCCGCTGACGGCAGAGACGCGAGGCATGTTTGGCGCAGACGAGTTCCAGCAGATGCCACCGGAGGCGTGGCTCATCAACATCGCGCGTGGCGCCGTGGTCGACGAGCCGGCGCTCATCAAGGCGTTACAGGCAGGCGATATCGCCGGCGCAGCGCTTGACGTCTTCGTTGAGGAGCCGCTGCCACCGGAGTCGCCGCTCTGGGAGATGGATAACGTTATCATCACACCGCACAACTCCTGGAGCACACCTCACGTCCAGGAGCGCGAGGCGGCGCTTTTCCTGAAGAATCTGCGCCGTTATCTTCGCGAGGAGCCGCTGCTCAACGTCGTGGACAAGGAGTTGGGCTATTAGTGGCAAAGATGCCCATCCCTGAGGGCAGAGAACATCAGGTACACTCACTAACATAAGGAGAGACCATGAATGCAGTGACGAAGCGGGCACTGGTGCTATCGGGCGGCGGCGGGCGAGGTGCGTATCACATCGGGGTGCTGACCTATCTCGATAAGGTCGGCTGGCGCCCTGACCTCCTGATCGGCACGTCTATCGGCGCGGTGAACGCGGCGAGCTTAGGCTCCGGGCTGCCGCTCTCGGCGCTGCGCGACCGTTGGCTTGACCTGAAGACCGGGGACGTGCAGAAGATGCGCGCGGACGACGTCTTCATCGACAATCTCGTGCGCGGCGGCAAGCACGTTTTCGACACCAGCCCGCTTCTGGAGACGCTCCAGGGTCACAGCGAGAAGTGGCTGGGCCGCCCCTGGATCATTCCGGAGATTCTGAATAGTGAGGAGACCCGCTACGAGGTCTGGATCACGGCGGTGGAAGCCGAGAATCGGCGTTTGGTCTATTTCAACAATCGCAAGAAGCCAAAGCTCACCGCCAAGCACGTGCAGGCCAGCTGCAGCATCCCCCTCTGGTACGAGCCGACGGAGATTGACAAGACCATCTATCTCGACGGCGGCACTATCGCCAACACGCCCTTCCGCAAGGCCCTGGAGTTAGGCGCCACGGAGATCGTGGTCGTCCTTATGGCGCCGTGGCCCGGTCGCCCCGTGCGGACGTGGAAGGCACGCAAACTGCCATCACTCCAGGACGAGCTGTTGGCGATCCCCCAACGCCTGTGGGCCTCCTTCGAGCCGGCCCTGGACATGATGCTGACGGAGATCGTATGGCACGATTACCAGCTGCTGGCAGCGGAACGCGAGGTCGGAGCGCATGAGCATCTGAAGTGGATCCGTTTTGTCGCGCCGGACCGTCCTCTGCCCATCGGCCTGATGACGACCTACGAGCGCCGGAATCACATCCGGCTCTTCCGGCAGGCCGAGGAGGATACACGGAAGGCGTTGGACGAGGTGCTGGGCGATCAGAGCGACAGCGACGACATCAGGGATCTGCTGGCACGAGCGCGCTAGACGTCAGAGCAGCGCGCGAATCAGAGCTACCAACAGGCTCTGGATCAGGGAGAGCAGTATCACCGCCACGATGGGTGAGAAGTCCAGCCCGCCGAAGGTCGGCAGTCGTCGCCGGATGGGGGCCAGCAGCGGCTCCGTCACGTCCCAGAGGAAGCGCATCAACGGGCGGCTGTAGGGAACGCGGATCCATTCCAGCAGAATGCGCACCAGAAGCAGGAACGAGTAGAGCTGCACCAGCAGTCCGATGAGACCGACGAGCCACCGTTCCAGGTTCTGCGGTTGGAAAAGCCAGAGCGGAGGCGCCGCGATCCAGACCAGGATCCGCGTGATGACTGCCTGGGCAAGCCATAGGACAAAGAAAGCGACGATGGGCGCGAGATCGATGGCACCACCGCGCGTCCAGCGCACGCCCCCGTTCCCCAGCACCCTCCGAACGGGTCGAACCAGGGGCTCTGTCGCGCTGACCAGGAACCGCATCACGGGATGATTGCGAGAGAGACGCAGCCAGGGCAGCACGACGCGTAAGACCAGCGCCAGTCCCAGCACTGCTACTGCGATATTGAGAACTCGAATCAGCAAGTTAATTAACATAAGGGAAATTATACCACACGCGCTATACCGGTCGTTCGCCGAAGATGGCCCGCCCAATGCGCACCATGGTGGCCCCCTCTTCCACGGCAACCTCGAAGTCGTCAGTCATACCCATGGAGAGGTGCGACCACGGCGCCTGGGGAAAGCGTTCGCGCAGCGCCTCACGCAGGCGGCGCAGCGAGGCAAAGACGGGGCGAACGCTTTCGGGATCGTCGACAAAAGGCGCCATGGTCATCAGGCCTCCGATGCGCAGGCCTGGCAGCGCAAGCGCCGTTTCAACCTCGGTGAAAAAGCGTTCTAGCATCGCCTCATCGTTCTCCCACTCCGCCACGTCGTAGCCGAATTTGCTCGCCTCACCGGAGACGTTGCACTCCAGCAAGACGGGTAACTCGCGTCCAGCATCTGCCGCCAGACGGCTCAGTTTTTCCGCTACGGATAGCCGATCCACCGAATGCGCCCAGTCGTAGTGCTCCACGACCCAGCGGGCCTTACGGCTCTGGATATGTCCGATCATGTGCCAGGCGGGCGTCTCTTCGCCCAGAGTATCCGCCACCCAGCGGATCTTGCCGATGGCCTGGCGTGGGCGGTTTTCTCCGAACTCGCGCTGCCCGCAGGCCCAGGCAGCCAGGACGGCCTCCGCCGGGAAGGTCTTCGTCACGGCGATGAGGCGCACGTCCTCCGGCTGGCGTCCAGAACGTAACGCCGCCTCTGCAATACGGCTTCGGACTTCGTCAAGATTCTGTCGAACAAACGCGTCGTCTTTAGTCCAAACCAAGATCGAGAACTCCTTTGTCGCTGACTATGATCTGATAAACGTCAAGCCCAACCTCGCCAGTCGTTCTCATCCAGCCAATCGTGGGGCCGTGGCGGACGCTTCTGTCTGAAAACGGGCATCAGCACCAGCCCGGCGACAAATCCGCCGATGTGGGCCCACCAGGCCACGCCGCCGGTCTGCATAGAGACGCCAATCGAGGCCAGTCCGTTGAAAAACTGGATAAGGAACCAGCCCCCCAGAACCACAACCGCCGGAATGGACACAACCGAAAGCCAGAAAGGCAGTGGGATCAACGTGCGCACCCGCGCTCTGGGGAAGAGGAGCAGGTAGGCGCCCAAAACCCCGGCGATGGCGCCGCTGGCCCCAATGGTAGGGAGGGTGGACTGAGGAGCAGCCACGACCTGTACGAGGCTGGCGACGATCCCACTTAAAAGATAGAAAATCGTAAAGCCTGTATGCCCCATGCGATCCTCGACATTGTCGCCAAAGACCCAGAGATAGAGCATGTTGCCAATCAGATGCGTCCAGCCGCCATGCAGAAACATCGACGTGATCAGTGGCAACCAACTCAGGGGATTCGACCAGTTCTGCACCAACTGCGCAGGGACAACGCCAAAGGTATACACCAGACGATCAGCGGCTGGCCCCAACAGAGATTCCAGAATAAAGAGCGTCGCATTGATCACAATCAAGGCGATGGTCACGATAGGGGCACGTTCACCACGTACGTTATCACTTAGCGGTATCATCGGTTCTCTAACCTCTCCCGTATTCAGACATCACAGGACGGCGATGTGTGCAAGGCAGTCAAGGGCGATGCGGTGCCCTCATGCCGTCATGGATCGCCTAGCGGATCAAATCACGACGATGCGGGTGCCTGCGCCGTTGGTGTATTCTTCACTGTACGTCTCGTAGGGCAACACTGGGTCGACCCAGCGAAAGATCCACTTCGCGTCCTTGCTGGGCACGTTGACACAGCCGTGGCTCTTGGGACGTCCGTAGTCATTGTGCCAATAGGTGCCATGAATGGCGACACCACTCCAGGTGAAGTAAACGGGGAAGGGCACACCGGGCAGATCGTAGTGATCTTCACCCTCACCACCGACCATGCGGCGAGTGTGTCGCTTGATGATCACGCGGAACTCCCCCCTGGGCGTGCGCGTATCCGGCATACCTGAGGCGAAGGGCGCCGTGTAGACCGGACGCTCGCCTTCCAAGCAGGTCAACGTATGGGTACTGAGATCGATCTCAATCCGCTTGTCCGTCCGACCGGGGGAGATGGGTGCCAGATCCTCCGGTGAGATGGGACGCAGGGACTCCGCCAACACATAGGGGCCTGGCGAATAGGTCAGTCCCTCGTGGATCTGGTACCACCATGCGCCGTCCTCGTCCTGCACAGCATCGACGACGCGATAGACGGTCTCGTAGTACAAGTAGCGACTGACGTAAGCGCTATCAGGTCGCCAGCGTGCCTCGGCAATGGGCACGGAGACCTCCATCCACAGGCCCGTTTCCGGCACAGATTTTACCACTACACGCTGCGGACGTTTCTCGACCGGTTGCACGTACGCGCTGTGAATGTAGCCTTCGTCCGTCTTGTACCAGATGGGATTGGAAGGCCACGGCGCTTCCCCTTCAACCTGACCATAGAGATGGATCACGTCATTGTAGCGCCGATAGGCCACCCACTCCGCCCAGGGAGAAGGCTCGGCCCGTACGGACTGTCCCCAACGGGTCACGCGTCCCCAGGGCGCGGGTCGCGCCGCTAAGATCCGCCTTTCACGAGAAAAATCAGCCAGAGACCAAGGCTGGCTGGGTATCAGCATCCCCACCGCGGAAAGAAAACTGTAATTTAGGAATTCCCGACGTGAAATTTTATCCATGTTCCTTGTCACCCTATCAACCTGTTTTTCCGTATGAATCCAAGTGGGGGATTCCTCCACTCATGATCGTTTTTGACTATCAACATCGGCTACTTTTATTTTCGGCCCCGGCTACCTATT
>CAYVKR010000180.1:1464-6175 GCA_964452025.1 uncultured Anaerolineales bacterium | reverse complement strand
CGCAGCCGTGGCTCATGGGCGTGCCGAAGTTGTTGTGCCAGTAGGTGCCGTGGATCGAGTAACCTTTGTAGAAGAACATGGTAAAGGGGACGTTGGCGAGGCTGTAGCCGGGACCGCTCATGTGCTTGTAGCGGTATTTGGCGTAGATGCGGTAGGTGCCCACGACGGTCGGGGTGCGCGAGGTGCCGGTGGAGGCGATGGCCGAATAGACCGCCGTCTGGCCCTGATAGGCCGTCACGGTCTGCGAAGAGAGATTGATGTCGATCCACTTCTCGCCGTTGGTGCCGTGACCGGGCGCGGGCTGCGATGGTGCAGGTCCCGATGGCGCAGGCGCGTCGCCGCCGGGGAGGGTGAGCCGCTGCCCCACGTAGATAGTGTTGGAGCGCAGCCCGTTGGTCGCCCGCAGCGATGCGACGGTGGTGCCGTGCCACCGGGCGATGCTGAAGAGCGTATCGCCCCGCTGGACGGTGTGCGTCCCGCCGGGGGAAGGTGGGGCCGGCGAGGCGCTGCCGCCGGGAATGACCAGCCGTTGGCCCGCGTAGACCCAGGCGTTCCAGGCCAGCCCATTAGCCGACGCCAGCTGGCTGACACGGATCCCATGCTTTAGGGCTACGCTTAGCAGCGTGTCGCCGCGCTGCACGACGTAGGTGTTGCTGGTGGCGGGCGGCGCGGGCACCGGGGAGGGTGAGGACGCGCCGGGAATGGTCAGTCGCTGGCCCGTGTAAATCCACGCGTTCCAGGCCAGCCCGTTGGCTGCCGCCAGATCGTGGACGCTGACGCCGTAGCGGCGCGAGATGCTGAAGAGCGTGTCGCCGCGCTGCACGACGTAGGAACCGCCGCTTTCTGCGAAGGCCGGCGTCACGAAGACAAACGCAAGCAGGCAGACGAGAGCAAGGCTTCTTTCAACCCACCGTCTCATGGCGCAGCCTCCTGATGTCTCAAAAGATGTTTCGTTTGGAGCGTTATGTTTTCCATTATAGGGGCGTTTCTGGGGAAAGCCACCGGCAAATTTGACCGGGGACGGCAGACCGGAGACCGGAAAAAGGTTGACAAAGCATCCAGCATCCAGTTCCGCGTCGTGCCTATTCGACGACGACGGGCACGCCCACCTCTGCCCAGTGATAGAGCGTCTCGGCTTGAGGAAGGCCCAGGATGACGCAGCCGTACGACGCGGGGCGGCCCAGGGCGCCCGCCCAAAGCCGCTGTCCGTTGGCCAGGATGGGCAGCTCGTGGATGCCGTTGTAGACGTCGCCGCCGGCCCGGTAGATGGCCATGAAGTAGGGCATCCAGAGATCCCACTGGCTGCCGTAGGCCCGCTCCTCTTTGCCGAGGATCTGGAAGACGCCGCGATGGGTCGGGGCATCGGCCATGCCGGTGGAGATAGCCCACTGGTGGCGCAGCGTGCCCTGCTCGTAGACGCGCATCTGCTGCGCGCCGAGGTCGATGACGATTTTCTTGCCCGGCACCGGCAGATGGGGCGTCAGCACGTCCTGCGATGGGACGGTGATGGGCTGGCCCGGTTGGAGTGAGTCAGGGTCGATGCCTGGATTGGCCTCGGTGACGAGGCCGGGGGGCATGCCGAACTGCGCCGCGATGAACGAGAGGGTGTCGCCGAATTGCACCGTGGTCGTCCGTTCCGGGTGGGTCAGATAGAGCGCCACCTCACCGCCGCCTGCGTTGAAGGCCGCCAGCACCTGGTCCGTGGCTTCTTCAAGCCGAAAGCCGCGCCCGCCGTCCAGCTGGGCTGCCAGGTCGGCCAGGGTGGCGCGGACGGCCTCCGGCTGGACGGTGACCGTCGCTTCACCCGCGTCGTCCGCTTCGATCTGCAGCCACGCAGCGATCTGCTTCCGGTTCAGCGTCCAGCGCAGCGTCTCGTCGGTGAGCACGTCGTAGGATCTCAGCGTCAACGGGCGTGCCAGCAGCGCCTCGACCTCGGCTTCAATGGCGACCACGTCCGGGGCCACCGGCTCCACGGTCTCGACGACGAGCGCCACCTCCGGCGTCTCGCCGTCCGCCGGGAGCGTCGTCAGTCTCTCCAACGTCGCCTCGACGTCGAGCGCGCGTCCCGGTTCGCCCGGTACAACGGCGACCGCGCCGTTCTCCAGGCGGACAGACGCGGCGACGGGCGCCACATCCACCTCCGCTGCCAGCGCTTCCAGGAGCGCGCGGGCTTGCGCAGCGTCGACGGTGATGACGGGCGGCATCTCGTGGTAGGTCAGCCAGTCGATCACCTGCTGCCAGACGTCACCGGAGCGGCCTACGTTCTGGGCGACCTCGACGGTCGCCGCAACATCCACACCGGCCCCAATTTCACCATAGGTCACGGACCAGCGCCGTTCTCCATCAGACACGACCAACGGACGCTCAGCGTAGCGTCCGGAGATATCCTCCAACATCGCAGCGGCCTCGCCCGGCGTCTTGCCGCCCAGGGGCAGCCCGGCGATGGCGACGTTGGGCGGGAGGCGGCCCCAGTAACGGTGGCGCTCGCGCTGAAACGCGTCCCAGCCGTAGAAGAGGCCCAGGGGCAGCGTCGTCAACATGATCAAAACGAGCGCGCCGAGTAGCAAGAGGGTACGGGCACGGGGCACGCGCTCGCTTTTTCGATGTGTCATTACCTGCGTGGTCATCAGTCCTCCAATAAAGTCCAGTCGTCCATAAGGCAAATGATCTCAACTTCCTTCTAATTTCAAAACGCTAGAAGGGCGTGTTTTGTTCCGCGGCTGTGCGTGGAACCGGTCACAGGCGAGGTCAATCTTGCCAGATTGGTCAGTTCGGTGTATCTTTCTGAAGATCAAGAGTCCATAGACAGGAAAGGATACTATGAATACCAAAGAGCTGATGGACGTGGCGTTGGCGTTGGTTGAATTTGACGAGGTGCCCGAGGACAGTGCTATCTACGTCCCAGGCGACGGGATCAATCAAGTGCTGTTCGGGCTGGACATTGGGACGGGCGAGCTGTGGATGGCGCAGGAGATGGGCTACGATGCCGTCATCGCGCACCATCCGGTGGGTACGACCTATCAAGCCTGGCGCGTCTTTGAGCGGCACGTCGGCCTGCTGGTGGGTGCGGGCGTGCCGGAGGAGGCGGCGCGCGCGGCCGTCGCGCCCAAATTAGAGCAATTGCGGCTCCGGGGCATAGTGGCGAACTACGAGCAAGTTCCACAGGCCGCCAGACTGCTGGAGATGCCGTTCTTGAACATCCACTGCCCGCTGGACGAGCTGGGCCGCCGCGTCATGCAGCGGACGGTCAACGACGTGTTGGAGAAGACGCCGTCGGCGACGGTTGCGGACGTGGTCGAGGCGCTGGCGGCGCTCCCCGCCGCGCAGCGGGCGCAGACCGACGTCGAAACGCTGCTGGGCGATCCGGAGGCCCCGGCGGGCAAGGTCGTGGTGGCGCACGGCGCGCTGACCAACGGCGGCTATGAGATCGCCCGGGCGTACTTTGCCCACGGCGTCGACACGGTCGTCTATATTCACATCGGCGCCGCAGACCTTAAGCGACTGCGCGAGCACCAGGACGGTCAGCTGATCGTCACCGGGCACCTGATGGGCGACGCGGTTGGGATCGCACCGTATATCACGGCGCTGCGGGAACGCGGTCTTGAGGTGGATGTGTTGAGCGATGTATTAGCGTCTGACTGATAACTGGTGACTCCTGACTCATGAGTCATCAGTCAGGAGTCAGGTCTTAACAAAGAGAGGTTTTCAATGAAAATGCAGAATGTGACGAAGCAAGGGTTGCTATTGGGGCTGATATTGATTCTCGTGGCAGGGTGCGGAGGTGAGACGCCGACGGCCGCGCCAACGGCTGTGCCCACGGAGGAGACGGCGGCGCCGACGGAAGAGGCGACAGAGCCTGTGTCCGATGTGGAGCCGGGGAAGATGCCGGAGACGCCGGCGGATCGCGACGGGATGTACAGCGCGCCGCCGGAGATGCAGATCGACCCGGAGACGCACTACGCCGCCGAGATCGAGACGGAGCACGGCACCATCACCGTCCGGCTCTTCGCCGAACGCGCGCCCACGACGGTCAACAACTTCGTCTTTCTGGCGCGCGAGGGCTACTACGATGGCATCACGTTCCACCGCGTGATCCCTGAGTTTATGGTGCAGGCAGGCGATCCCAGCGGCGCGGGCACTGGCGGGCCGGGCTACACCTTCGAGGACGAGTTCGATCCGACGCTGGGCCACGACCGCGTCGGCACGCTCTCCATGGCGAACTCTGGGGCGAACACCAACGGCAGCCAGTTCTTCATCACCTTCGCCCCGACGACGTGGTTAGATGACCGGCACACGGTCTTCGGGCGCGTGATTGACGGCCTCGACGCGCTGCAGTCCATCCGCCCGCGCGATCCGGAGACGGCGACGGAGCCGGGCGACGTCATCGAGACGATCCGCATCCTGGAAAGTGAGACCCCCTTCGCGTCGACGCTTCCAGCACCCGGCGAGGCGCCAGTGCCCGAAGAACCGATAGACCGCAACGCCTTCTACGCGCGCCCACCGGAGATGCAGATCGACACCGAGGCGACCTACGAGGCCACCATCACCACTGCCAAGGGCGACATCGTCGTCACGCTGGACGTGACGGCGGCGCCGGTGACGGTGAACAACTTCGTCACGCTGGCGCAGGAAGGCTTCTATGACGGGCTGACCTTCCACCGCGTCGAGCCGGAGTTCGTCATCCAGGGTGGGGACCCCACCGGCACCGGTC
>CAYVKR010000180.1:0-1364 GCA_964452025.1 uncultured Anaerolineales bacterium | reverse complement strand
CACCGCGTCGAGCCGGAGTTCGTCATCCAGGGTGGGGACCCCACCGGCACCGGTCAGGGTGGGCCCGGCTACGTGCTGCCCGCCGAGATCGGCCTGGAGCACGGCGAGGGCGCCATCGCCATGGCCCGCCTGCCCGATCAGGGCAATCCCCGGCGGATGTCCAGCGGCAGCCAGTTCTACATCACGCTGAAGCCCACGCCGCAGTTGGACGGCGCTTACACTGTCTTCGGACAGGTGACCGAGGGTACGGACGTGGTCAACGCCATTGAGGTGGGGGATCTGATTGAGGAGATTACCATCGCAACGGATAAGTGAACGTCATGAGTCAGAAGCCATAAGTCAGGAGTTACAGCCGAGGCCGGTGTCTCACCGCGCCCCGGCTGTTTACGCAGGGTAATCGCCTGTAAATTTCGGCTCTTTTGGACTTCGCATGATCAGATTGAAAACTTACCCCCGGATTTCACAGATTCACACAGAAAATAAAAATCAGTGAGAATCCGTGCCATCCGTGGCAAAAATTTAAGATCATTGGTCAGCGGGACTCCAGGCGCGCGAACTGCCTCGATGAAACTGCCTTCAGAGCCGGTTCGCGGGCCCGAAACCACTTTCCCCCAGTCAGGGCGTTAATTGAGCAGATCAGCAGTGAGCATAACCATCTCCTGGGCGTCACCGACGATAAAGTGCGTGATGACGTGGAGGGCGAGGATAGGACAAGTTATAGAGAAGGGGCTTAGCGTGTGGTTGAGTCTTTCTGAATAGAGGGTGGGCCTGCGATGCTCAAGCCATCTTCCTCAAAAGCGCTCCAATCCTTGCTGTCGTAAGTGTAGACGCGGTGAATGCCCGCGACAAGTGCTGTCGCTGCATGTTTGGCGTCATGAGTGCGTCGGGCAGTAAGCCGATGCGTTTCCACTAGATTCAACATCTCCAACGCTACGGCAAGACCGGTGTTCAGAACCTGAATCTTAGAGGGGGGATCAACCAAGGCACGGATCGCTTCTGCGGCTTCATCGGGCGTGTGCGGTGGTTTTGCACCTACCCAGGTCAACGCAGCGTAGACCTCACTCAGGATACCAACCGTAGTACAAGCACAGATTTCGCCCCGACGGGCTGCTTCAACCAAAGCACGCGCCTCTTGATGGCGAGCATCTCCGCGCAATAATGCGCCGATGAACATTCCTGCATCAAAGCACACGCAGGGATTATCACTCATAGAGCGCATCTTTCCAACCTTCGGGGACGTAGCCTTCCAGCGTGGGTAGCGGCTTGAGCCGCGCCTGAGGTCGAATGGTTATCTCTTGTTCCTCCGATACCCGAATAATCCACGTCTCTTCCTGTTCCAGGATTCGCACGATAACTTCGCCGAG
>CAYVKR010000179.1:0-6195 GCA_964452025.1 uncultured Anaerolineales bacterium | reverse complement strand
TTGCTTTCGCCTACGCAGTTTCTACGGTACGGAGGGCGTTTTCACCAGCGGACTTGCTTCGAAATCCCGAAGAGGGCAAACGAAGCAGTTCCAGGGGGGCTCAAACGCCATAGGCGGCTTCCCATCATGTTTCCCTCCCGCATCAACCCCAGCTTCGTTTGCCTTGCTTTCGCCTACGCAGTTTCTACGATACGGAGGGCGTTTTCACCAGCAGACTCGCTTCGAAATCCCGTTAATAAACCTCGGATTTCTTGGGGAAGTCCGAGGTTTGGTGCTGATCGATGTTGACAGGCTCCTGACGCGATTGCGCTGGTTTTAGACTCTATGGGACAAAGTAAGGTCGCACGCGAGATCTGGGTTGTTTCGTTTCCAACGGGGCAGCGATAGAGGGTGGCGTGCGCCGAGCGGTACGGGCCCGTGATAGGATTGGATCTGCCGACGTAAAGACGTCCCAAGTACGTCGCCTGAGGGAGTTGCGGTGTCCTGGACATGCGGTTTTATCCATCTACCGGGCTTGTTTGGGCATATCGTAAGGAAGTCAACAGGTAGGAGATTTGCAAATCCACATTTTTGGTGCTATAATATGCTCGTTGTGCTTGATAAGTACAACGCACTTATGAATAACATAGAAAATAGGTCCAAAAAAGCGCAGGCCCAGGGCTCGCGACGTGAGCCTGCAACAGGTTTTTCGCGTGTCCTGGCAAAAAGTTTAGCAAAGACCTGGCGATTGCGCAGCGATCGTCAGGTTATTGCGTCCTCTCTAGGTCGATATGGGGCGCATTTCGCCATGCTGACCCTAGCGCTGTTGTTGGTGCTGCTGGGGCGGGTAACGTTGACTCACGTCAGCATTGCGGAGGTCTCCCAAGGATCGGTTCCCGCCGTTGCAGAGCCTATCGCTGCGCCGACGACGCTCAACGTGATCAGCAATGCGGCGGCCTGGAAGGCGCCGGCCTCGGAAGCGATCACCCGGCAGCCCCTGGCTCATACCACCATCCCTGAACGGGTGCGGCTGCGCGTCATCACTTACACGGTACAGCCGAACGATACTATCTGGGGCATCGCTGAATACTATGAGTTACAGCCCTCAACCCTGGTCTGGTCCAACATGGAGGTGCTGCAGGGCGCGCCGTGGCTGTTGCAGCCAGGCTTGACGCTGGAAATTCCGCCGGTGGATGGCGCCTATCACACGGTTGGAGAAGACGAGACCCTCGCCACCATCGCCGAGGATTATGAGGTGGACGTCTCCGCGCTCTACAATCAGTGGAACGACGTGGAGGAAGGCGAAGCGCTCTACGTCGGCCAACGACTGGTCATCCCCCACGGTGTCGGCGAGGACTTTGACTGGGAACCGCCCCCGCCACCGGCGCAGACTGGCGTCACATCGGCGGACTATAGCTATGGCTTCTGCGATGAGATCGGCGTCAGCGGGCCGGGTGCGAACGGTTGGTTTATTCTGCCTACGGGTTCCTATGGGGTGTCTGGCTGGACGTTCCACGATCCTCGCAAGCCGACGCATATTGGGCTTGACTACAGGTGTAGTCTTGGCGACGCTATCTATTCCGCCGACAACGGGGTGGTGGTCTATGCCGGCTGGGCGACGGGCTACGGTAACCTGGTCAAGGTTGATCATGGCAACGGCTTTATGACCTATTACGCGCACCTGGACTCCATCTGGGTTAGCTGTGGTCAATCGGTCTACCAGGGTACGGTCGTTGGCCCTTGTGGGACGACCGGCTGGTCCACCGGGCCGCACCTCCACTTTGAGATCCGCAAGGGGGGCGTGCCCCAGAATCCAGTGCTTTATCAGCCGTAATGACGGTGCGCAATCGGAACCAAGGCCGGGAGCGTGCTGCGTGGCGGGCCAGCTGGCTGACTCGCGCGGTTGTAACTCTGGCCGCACGAGCATGGCGTTGGAACGCTGACCGTCTGGGTCAGCGACCTGTGTTGGGCCGTTGGCCGGCCCATCTGGCTGTTTGCCTCATCATCGCCATCCTTTGGAGTTTCACCGGATTGCACCTCCAGGTGCCTAATAGCATTGCTTCGGAGGTGGAGCACCCTGTCTCTGCGGCGCGCAGTCGCCGCGTTAGCTCCAATGTGCAGCTGATCAGTCGATCCTCTTATCTTGCCGGCGCCCAGACCCAGATCGTTCGTCAGTCGAAGCCGCACACGGCGATTCCTGAACGTCCACGGCTGGACATCATCACCTACGTTGTTCAGCCAGGAGACACTACCGAGTCGATTGCAGAGCAGTTTGGGCTGCAGCCGACGACGATTATGTGGTCAAATCCCGAGATCGAGAAGGCGCCGGACCTGCTAAATGTGGGACATGAGTTGGTCATTCTGCCCATTGACGGTGTCTATCACACCGTGGAAGAGGGCGATACGCTGAAATCAGTGGCCGAGGATTACAAGGCCTCGGTCACGGATATTGTCGAGTGTCCGTTCAACGACATCCCCCACGATCAGGAATTGAGTGAGGGCGATAAAGTCATCGTCCCCGATGGCACCAAGCCCTACCAGCGTCGTGAGGTGACGGCCTACGCTGGGCCGGTCCCCCAGAATGTCGTTGGCGAAGGCGCCTTCCGTTGGCCGGCGGCCGGGTACATTAGTCAGGGGTACTGGTACGGGCACCGTGCCATTGACGTTGCTAACGCTGAGGGTACGGCGATTCTGGCATCTGATACGGGGTACGTCAGTTTTGCCGGATGGACGGACATCGGCTACGGCTATCTTGTCGTCGTCGATCACGCGAATGGTTATCAGACTTACTATGCGCATCTGAGCGACATCTACGTTGTCGAAGGCCAGACGGTTGAGGCGGGAAATGTTATTGCGGCCATGGGGAACACGGGGAACTCCACCGGACCGCATTTGCACTTCGAGGTGCGCTATAACCGGTACCCAACCAATCCCCTGGTCTATCTGCCGTAAGGGGGCGTCTATCTATTGGCGGACCGCGAGGTCCGCTTTTTTGTTGTCTGTGAATCTGTGAGGTGGGAGGAGACCCTGTGATGTTAACGATTGAGAAAGCGCGCGCGCTCTATGCTGAGGCCGACAGTGTCCACGATTTCGACCATATCCTGCGGGTCTTACGGCTTGCCGAGCGTATCGGACGCGCCGAGGGCGCCGATATGAGCGTGGTCCGCACGGCCGCGCTGCTCCATGACTGGGGACGCGCGCAGGCCCAGGCGCAGGGCGCGGATCATTCCAAGGTCGCTGCAGACTTCGCCCGCGACTTTCTGTCCAACGAAGACGCCGCGTGGACCGAAGCCGTCGTCCATGCCATCTCCGCGCACCGCTTTCGCACCCGGCCTGAGCCAGCGACGTTGGAAGCGCAGGTGCTCTTTGACGCAGACAAGCTCGATGCCATCGGCGCGATTGGTGTAGCGCGTGCCTTTGCCTACGGCGGCGCGCATGGACAGCGGCTCTGGGCGCCGCAGGAGAGCGTCGATCTGGCGCGCTGGCAGGTGGAGGGCGATGATCCCGACGGGCACACCCCGGTGCACGAGTTTGTCGTCAAGCTCTCGCGGATCAAGGAGCGGTTGTTCACCGAGACTGGGAGAGCCATTGCCGAGGATCGGCATCGCTACATGGCGCAATTCTACGTGCGATTGGATGCAGAAGTCCGGGGAGAGTTATAGCATAGGGCAAACGAAGCAGTTCCAGGGTGGCTCAAACGCCATAGGCGGCTTCCCATCATGTTTCCCTCCCGCATCAACCCCAGTTTCGTTTGCCTTGCTTTCGCCTACGCAGTTTCTACGGTACAGAGGGTGGTGTTTTCACCAGCGGACTTGCTTCGAAATCCCGCATAGCCCTTCGCTTTGTAGCCGTGCTGGTATGAGAAAAGCCCCGCGACCATCGCGGGGCTTTATTGGTGATGAGTGGGCGCTCACTCGTCGCGCGGGCGCAGGTGAGGGTAGAGCAGTATTTCCCGGATGCTGTGGCGGTCGGTGAAGAGCATGGCCAGGCGGTCAATGCCCAGGCCGAATCCACCGTTGGGCGGCATTCCGTATCTCATCGCCCGCAAGTAGTCCTCGTCCATGGGCTGCGCTTCCTCGTCGCCGGCTTCGTAGGCGCGCCCCTGCTGTAGAAAGCGCTCTTCCTGCTCGAAGGGATCGTTCAACTCCGTGAAAGCATTGCCCATTTCCATGCCACCGACGAAGAGTTCAAACCGCTCCACGTGGGAGGGGTCCTCCGGCGTTTGCTTCGCCAACGGCGAGATATCCACCGGATAGTTGTGGACAAAGGTTGGCTGGATGAGCTCGGGTTCGACCTTCGAGAGCAGGTCGTCCACCAGCTGGCCCCAGGTCGCATCGGTGGGCGCTTGGTAGCCGCGCTCGCGCATCTCCTTGCGCAGAGCGTCCGCCTCGGGGAACTCGGTGTAATCGATGCCGGTGCCCTCGCGGATCACGTCGCGCAGGGTGACCCGCCGCCATGGCGGACTCAGGTCGATCTCATGTCCTTGATAGACGAAGGTGGTGCTGCCCGACACCGACTGGGCCGTGCTGGCAAGCAGTTGTTCCACTGTCTCCATGACGCCGTAGAGGTCGGTGTAGGCGCAGTAGAATTCCAGTTGCGTGAACTCCGGGTTGTGCTTGTAGGAGACGCCCTCGTTGCGGAAGTCCCGTCCGATCTCGTAGACTCGCTCGTACATCCCCACGAGCAGGCGTTTCAGGTAGAGCTCGAAGGAGATGCGCAGGTAGAGTTCTTGCTTCAGCTGATTGTGGTAGGTGGTGAAAGGTCGCGCCGCCGCGCCGCCGTAAATGGGTTGCAGCACCGGTGTCTCCACCTCCAGATACCCATGATCGTCGAGCCAGCGGCGTAGCGCGCTGATGGTGCGGGAGCGCGTCCGGAAGATCTCGCGCACCTCGGGATTTGTCGCCAGATCGGCGTATCGCTGGCGGTAGCGCTCCTCGACGTCGGTGAAGGCACTGTACCGCGTGATCTCTCCCGCCTCGTCCTCGTATTCCTTGGGGAGGGGCAGCGGCGTGATGGCCTTTGTCAGCATCTTAAGTTCGGTGACGTTCACGCTGATCTCGCCGGTGCGGGTCCGCATCAAAGGGCCGGTGGCTTCGACGAAGTCCCCCAGGTCGAAGGCCTCTTTGAACAGCGCGTATTGCTCCTTATCCATCACGTTGTGGCGCAAGAAGAGTTGGATTTTGTCCGTGGCGTCTTCGATGTGCGCAAAGGAGATCTTGCCCATAACGCGGATGCTGACCAACCGTCCGACCACCGTCACGGTGGGGGGGGCTGTCTCTTCACGCTCTGCCCGCTGGAAAGCCTGCCGAGCTTCCCGGTTGGTGTGCGTGCGCCGGGCCCGCCGTGGATAGGGCATGACGCCTGCATCTTGGAGCCGCTCCATCTTCTCTACACGCTGTTGCTCAAGTTCGTTCAGTTCCATGGATATCTCCTGTTGCGCTTTCAAAGCGTCGAACGCGTTCAATCTCTCAAATTTCGTAAAACGTGCCCATACACTCTTGGCGTATGGGCACGGCGCTGCTTGTAACGATTTCCGTTATGCGACGGCTAATATCTCAAACACGATGTTCCCATCTGGCGCTTTGACCACCGCCTTATCTCCCACCGCTTTGCCCAGCAGGGCCTGCCCCAGGGGCGATTCGTTGGAGATCTTCCCGTTCTTGGGCGATGCCTCGGCTGAGCCAACGACCTGGTACTCTTCGGGGAAGGCGGAGCCTTCCTCGTTCACCGTCACCCGGCTGCCGATGGTGACGACGCCCTCTTCGGAGCCACCTTGGATGATGGTGGCCTGGCTCAGCTGGCGCTGAATCGTCTGGATCCGTCCTTCGACAAAGGATTGCTCGCGGCGTGCATCCTCAAGTTCTGCGTTCTCGATCAGCTCGCCTTCGGCCAGGGCATTGTGCAGGCGCTGGGCAATCTCCTTTCGCCGCACGCTTTTCAGATAGTCTAGCTCGTTTTCCAACTCTGCGTATCCCTCTGCTGTGATGTAGATTGGGCGCTGGTCCATAGATGTGTTTACCCCCGTATCGGTTAAAGAATGCAAAAAAACCCGGGAGTGCACCTCGCGCACTCACAGGCGAGAGAATACTACCATAGATTTCAACTTTTGTAAAGGCTTACGAATTTTGACTCTTTTGGACTTCGCATGATCAGACTGAAAGCTTAACCACAGATTTCACAGATTCACACAGAAAATGAAAAATCAGTGAAAATCCG
>CAYVKR010000178.1:0-6200 GCA_964452025.1 uncultured Anaerolineales bacterium | reverse complement strand
CGCAGGTTCTACGGTACGGAGGGCGTTTTCACCAGCGGACTTGCTTCGAAATCCCGGATTGGGATGCGATGAACGAAAGGGAATGCGCAACAAAACAGCCCCCGGTTCAACGCCAGGGGCTGCTATGGAGCACGATAGGCGGGCTACTCGGTCAGCCGCAGGAAGATGCGCTTGTAGAGCTCCTCGAAGATAGGCTCCAGCTGTTCGGGGCGCGGGGCATTGCGGTGGACGCCGCCGGTCATGTCAGCGATCTCTTGCATCAAGGCGATGTCGGCGTTGTTGCCCAGGGTGATGGTGTAGATGACGATGCCGTTGTTCAGGGCGCGGTTGGCCTCATACATGGCGCACTCCTTGCCTTTCATGTAGTTTGAGCTGTCCACGTCGGGATCATGATTAGGCCAGAGCCAGGTGCTTTCGTCGTCTTTGTCGAAGTGGGCGATGCACTCGTTATAGGATTGGTTGGCCTGTCCATCGGTCATCAGCACCATGATGTGGGCGGCGCCCGGTCGCCCGTAGTGACTGCCCTGGGTGCTGAGGACGCGGATGCCGTCATGGATGCCGTCGCCGATGTTGGTGCCGCCGCCGGCATTGAGATTGTCGAGATCTCCGATGACTTCCTCGTAGACCTCCTCTGCGGTGCAACTATCCCCCAATCGTCGCAGACACTGAAGCTCAGATTCGATACTGGCACTTCCAGAGTAACTGACCAGTCCCACCTGATCGAATTTGAAGTCCATCATGCGGACGAAACTCTTGGCAGCTTCGATGGACCCTCGAATGGGCTGTTCGTCGTCGTAGATGTCGTCCAGGTAGCGGTAAGGTTGCGGCGCCTGGTCGGATTCGCAGTAGGGGGTGTTGACGTCTGGCTCTCCGTGCACCGGATCGCTCTGCGGTGAGCCGCCGAAGCGCGCGTCGCAGGGGTCACAGGCCCAATCGGTGCGGTTGTTATCGAAGTGGTTGCTCTCGAAGACGTTTTCTACTATGTCCACCGAATCGTAGTATGGCTGGCAAGTCTGAGCGGTGTCCTCAATTTCACACGTCCCGTTATCCCACTCACAATCTTCAAAGCGATCACAACCATGCCGATCATCTTCACCGTATGTGCCATTGCTGTTGTAGTCGTAATAGAAACCTGGATTGGTGGGATTATCGGTGATGATGATGCGATCTACCGCGAAATTGGGATCACCTCCCCAGAGGTTCAACGTGTGGGTTCCGCCTGAGAGATTCTGCATGGCATTATTTTGATCCCCGGAGTACCCAGGCGCCAGGCGTCGCCAGCCCCAGTTATCATCATCTGCGCCATCGTAGTGACCCCGGCCTTTTCGATAAGGTGTTTCTCGTTTACCAATAACATTTCCATCAAGGCCCCAAAAGAGGTTGTCGCCCTGGCCGGAACCTTGTGCCCGAACCCAGAAATACCAGTCGCCATCTTCAACTTCGAAGTCATAGTCTACGCGTGGGGCCGGAAAGGGGTCGCCAAAGGGGAAGGGGTCACTACTGTGCCGCCCAATGGTTCGACAGAGCTCGCCGTTGTTGATGTCATCCCAGCGACAGCTGACACCGGATCCGTCGTTGCCGGGACCGATACTCTGACGGATTGGCGCGTGTAGAATATATGCGCCGTAGGTGTCACGACCATAGGCGCCAGCCCCGTTGCTGCCATGCCGCATGTAACTTTCTGCCTGGGGGCCGTTGCGCTGCATGACCCAGTAGGTCTTGCCGAAGGAGTAAGTCTCGCGATTGTAAGCCACGCTTAACGAGCTGTACTCTTCCGCCTCGATGATGTGGTAGGTGTGTCCATCGTACTCCAACGGTTCGTTGGTTGAACAGTGTGTAGCTCCACCGGCCGGATCGGGGCCCCAGGGTAGCGGGTGGACTTTGCCGCTGGGATATTCGCCTTCCTTGGTCCAGCAGCCGTAGCACAGCGTGTCGAATTCCATGGAGCCGGACTTGTCAAAAATGATGGCGACGTCGATGTTATTGATGTTTTCTGCCACAGCCCGGCCCAGCACGGGCAACTCGAAGAAATCAAAGACGCGCATGAAGTAGACGGGCGCGTCTGAGGTGACTTCCACGCGGACCTTGCTGGCCGTGTCGAGTTCGCCTGCATTGCGGTAGTCGGCCGTGTTGATAACAATATCTCGATCCACATCGGCGCCGGGCACCGTGGGTTCCCAGATGGTCGTTCCATTGACGGTGACCCGCACCTGATTGTGGGAACACCGGAAGGCGCCTCCATCCGCGATTAACTTGCATCCCAGGTCGTTCTCGTCCAGCAGCTCCAGCGCACGCAGCTGGGCTGTGAACTCTAGCGGTAACTCGCTGGCGGCGGCCAGGGCGGCCGCATCGGCGGCACGTCGGACGCGCACACGCTCGACGTAGGCTAAACCCAGGTCGACGGCCAGGCCGACAAAACCGACCAGGGTGATGATGGCAAAGCCAACGACCACCAGACTCTGTCCCGCTTCTCGTTTGATCCAGCTGTGCATAATTCCGCCTCCTCGTATGTATCAGTTCCCAGTTTGGCTGCGGTCTCGCAAGACGCGCATGGATGACATGAAGTAGACGGTGAGCGGGTCGGGAAAGTCCACGACCTCTGTGCCCGGCAACAGCACGTTATGCGCGAGGAACGTCTCGACGACCACAATCTCGGTGCGCTGCGGGTCGAAGTCTTGGGCTTCCCGCCGCTCGTTGATGTATTTGCTGATCTCACCGTGATACTGCACCAAATCTCCCTCTGTTTCCCCTTCCGCTTTATCGATGCGGCTGTCTTCTGCGGTGACGGCTCGCAGGGTGCCATCACCGGCCGGGATGGTGCCGGTGACGTAGGTGGTGATAAGGATATTTCCGTCATCATCTGTTTCCAGATCGCCATCTTCGTCGAAGGGAAAGCTGGTGATAATCATCCCGAAGTTGGCGTTTGGCCCCATTGTCTTCAGATGTGGCTCGAAGTGCGGGGACGGGGTCTCCACCTGGCGTCCGCCTCCCGCGGCGATCACCCGCTGGGCGACGTCGCCCAGTTCGAATCGACCCCGTGACGCGAAGCGCACCCCCTCACGGTTGGCGACGGCCAGGATAAGATAATCGTAAAAGAGCGATCCGACCTCGACCATGCCGATCAGCATAAGCAGCAGCAGGGGCAGTACCAACGAGAATTCTACAATGCTCTGTCCTCTACCCTTACGCTTCAGTTTTTTTATTCTCATGACGGCCCCCCGGAGAGAGGGAGGATGTCTCCCGTCTCTGCATCGATGCGAAATACGTCCAAAACTTGGCTCTTCTGATCCAGCACGGCGACAGTCCATGCTAACGCGCCGCTCGCGTCTTGTCCGAGATGCAGGCTGAGGCTGTGAGCCTCAGGGTCTGACCACGTCGTCTCACCGTTTGCCGCCCACCAGCTGCTGACGACGGTGTCGCTGTCCACGGTCCAGACGTCTGGTGCGAAGGGACGTTGCGCGTAGAGCGCCGCCCGTTCGCGCAGCACCTGAACGCCCTCCGGCGTGGCGTTGACGATCCACAATTTCTTTTTCTCGGCCTGGTAAAGTAGAAAGGTCCAGCGGGCCGCCGGTTCGTCACGACGCGATATTATGGAGATGGAGACGGGTTCCAACGTCAGGTCCTGGTCGCCGGCCCACGTCATGACCTGCTCGAAGGCCTCGCGGGCGCTCTGGCCGCCAGCGATAACCGGCAGCGTCGCCTGGGCCGTCGAGGTGTCGGGCCGCGTTAGCATATCCGGCGTGATAAGACCCGTGACGATGGCCAGCACCAGCGCCGCGACGAGCAACGTGATTCCCAGGAAAAACAGAGTGCGACTTTTCATTCTTCTTGGTGCCTTCGCACGACCAGCGGGAGGAAACTCCTGTAGTCACCGTCAGGCTCATCTCCTGGTTCATCCGGCTCTCCTGGTTCTCCCGGCTCCCCCGGCTCCCCCGGTTCCTCCGGCTCACCGGAGCTTTCTTGGAGATAAGTGTAGGTGACGCCATATCCTGGATTTAAGGTTTTGCTGCCGCGCATGTAGAAGAGGTGAAGGCCCTCCAACTCAGGATCGTCTGGAATCTTATTGGCAGTTGGGGCAAGAACAAAGGGCTTGACCCAATCGTATCCGGTGCTGTCGATGCCCAATCCCGGCACTTGCTGCCAGGTGAAGCCGTTGTCTGTCGTGGTGATGGCGACCGTCGTGGTGATGGCGTGGGCGAGATTGTCGTCGTCCGTGGTGAATTGCCAGGCCACGCGCGGAAGCCCTTGGGCATCGAATGCCATGGAAGGCTGCAGACGGGCACGGTAAATTTTATTGGGATTGTCGGTGCTTGTATATCCCAACGGTTCACCAATAAAGCCGATGTCAGGATACTCCTCAGGATCAAGGTCAACTAAGTTCCCCCCGGCATCATCGGAGCGCGTGTAGACCATATTGAACCGGTTGCAGGGCGTGCCGCTGCCGCCGCCTTGCGTACAAGTCTGCCAGCCCGCGACGAGGCGGTCTTCCTGGGTAGCGAGAAAAGGGGAGGGATACGTGCCGATGTTATCCTCGTGGGCCAGTTTCACCGGATCTGAGCACTGGCCCGTGCTCTCCTCACAGCGGCGGTAGAGCGGACATCCTGTGCCCTCGGATTCTAGCCGGACTTCCCACAGGAAATGGAGATAGTTGCCGCCCGTGCTGCTGGTATAGGCCATTTGCGGTTTGTAGGCGCTGTCTACAGATAGTACGTTAGGTGAACCGATGGGATTTTTGGCACCGCGCGCAGTATCCCACTGTACATAAAAGATCTTCCCGTCGTTCCTGCCGAAGGCGATGTAGGGCCTGTCAGGATCGCTGCTGGCTGCGATCTGGATGCTGGAGAGCTCATAGGCGTTCTCATTGTCGTAGACACGGACAACGGTCTGCCCATCAGGACCAAAGGCAGGGGGTGACGGGTTGTCTAGCGTGTATTGATTGTAAGCAATGCGGACGAAGTTACCGGTTTGATAGGCCGCTGCCACGTGGGCCAGGTTGCCCTGAACGTCGATATCGGCGTAGAGATACCCATCTCCGGTGGCGTCAAAGATTGTCACAGGCAGCGTATCCCAGTCATACGTGGCGGTCCCTGCGTTCCAGGTGGCCCGCTTCAGTTTGACGGCGCCGCGATAGGTGCTGCTCTCCTCGGCTTCGATCCATACGGCGGCTAGATAGGTGCCGTCGTCGCTCTTGTCAGCGCGGGGGTCGGCAGCCAGATGGCCCGAGCCTGAGAGCAACGTCTCTTCGCCCGGAGCGCTCTGTACAACGTCGGTCAACGTGCCGGTCAGCAAGAAGCTTATAAGAGAGACCATGATCAAGACCGTGATTGTGGAGGCTCGCGTCTTTTTCTCCATCATCGCATCCTTCTATTGCAGCGGCAAATTGAGATCGCTCACGTCATCACCGATCTCAACCATCACGGTGGTGCTCGCAATGCGGAGCGTTCCGCCGACCCACGCTTCAGCATAGACGTAGTACATGCCTGGAAGCATGTTGTAGAAGCGATAGGTTCCATCGTGGATAGACTGGGTATGATAGGTGTCGCCGCCCTGCGCGTAGGCCCAGACATTGGCGCCCGTGAGGACGGTGGGGATATTGTACTCCCCCAGGCTGGTAATGGTGCCGCCGAAAGTCGCCGTGCCCGCTTCTGGTTCGGGCGTAGGCCATTCCGTACAGAGCTGCGCCTCGACGTCGTCGATGTAGAAGTAAGTGCCCGCCAAGTCTTCGTCATGGTCGGCGTCCCAATGAATGCGCACATCCTGTCCGGCATAGTCGTTTAGGTTAACGCCGCTACCCAGGTCGATGGCGATGGGATGCCAGACGTCGGTGATGGCGGCGCCAGTGGTGATCTCCGCACCGCTGGTGATCTCGACCCCGCTGGTATCTTCGAGCTTCAAGTAGAGTCTGTCATCTCCATCGGGGCCATCGGGACTGCATTCCATACTGCTTTTGGTGACCATGTAGTAGCCATCCACAATCAACGTCGATTGGGTGAAGATTTCCGATGCGGGGGGTAGGGTGACTTCCTGGTAAAGATAGGGATCGTAGATGTTGGCCGAGCAGGGATAGCCCCCTCGGCTGGCGTGAAGGCGCATGGCAAAGCTGCCCCGGTGGAATTCCGCGCCGGTGCGTTGGTAGGCGTCGAATCCGCCGGCTTTCCAATAGGTGGCGACGGTGCTGGGATTGCCCTCGAACCCGGTGA
>CAYVKR010000177.1:0-6337 GCA_964452025.1 uncultured Anaerolineales bacterium | reverse complement strand
GCTTGAGTATTCGCCATTCGCCATTCATCATTCGCTATTTTCGAAGGAGTCAATATTAGCACTCTAACTAAGGGATTGCTAAAATGTGTTAGAATAACTATACCACGAAGGAACTCGCTGTCAATCACCAAAAAGTTAGTGCTTCCCACCTCTCACCGCAGAACCCACGGAGGGCACAGAGAAAAAAACCAGGTTCTTTCTCTGCGTACTCAGCGCTCTCTGCGGTGAAAAACCGATGGACTCCGTGGACAGCAGCCTTATAGGTAATCACTGTCCAAAAAAGAGCTAACCAGGGCGCGATGATGTGCTCCGGGATTTCAAAGCAAGTCCGCTGGTGAAAACGCCCTCTGTATCGTAGAAACTGTGTAGGCGAAAGCAAGGCAAACGAAGCCGGGGTTGATGCGGGAGGGAAACATGATGGGAAGCCGCCTATGGCGTTTGAGCGACCCTGGAACTGCTTCGTTTGCCCGCTCCGCTCTCCACAATTGTCGAAAATCAGAAAGCGACTACAATCAACTATATCCTATGCTAATGCTAGACCTGAGATGGACGTTGACGGTCATTGTGGGCTTGAGCGCTACCGCCATCGCGCTGGTGCAGTGGCGGGCACGACACGACCAGGCGGCGCGGTGCGCACCGCCCCTTCCCCCCATGGAAGCCGCGCCTTTTGGCGCGCTGCTTCTCGAAGGAAACGCCATTGCCTACGCCAACCCCTACGCCCGCCGCCTGCTGCGGCTCGACCTAAAGGCGCAGCAGCTGCCGGACGCCGAATGGATCACACTGCTCGACGAGGATCGGGAGGCCGCCCGCCACGCGGACACGGCGACCGGGCGCTATCGCACGGTGACCTTCGCCTCGGGCAAGACGGCCCGCTGGTGGATCACACCGCACGCGCAGGTCGATGCGGTCTTCGTGCTCGACGTCACGGCGCAGCAGCGCACCGAGCAGGCTGGGCGCACGCTGGTCAACGATCTCTCCCACGAGCTGCGCACACCCATTGCCACCATCCTCACGCACCTGGAGATCCTGGGGCTGGACGACGTCGACCTGGAGGTGCAGCGCCAGTCGCTGACGTTGGCCAAACACGAGGCCCACCGCATGGCTCGCCTCGTCGACGATATGCTGGAGTTGGGCCGCCTGGAGATGACGACCGAGATCGAGCGGCGCCCGCTGGATCTGCTGGCGCTGGTCGAAGAGGTGCTCCTGCAGGTGACGCCGCGCGCAGCGGAGACCAAGATAACGCTCTCACTCGATGCCGACACGCCCCTGCCCGCTGTGCTCGGCAACGCAGACCGCCTGCGGCAGGTCTTCCTCAATCTCCTCGACAACGCGCTCAAATACGCGGAGGCCGGCGACGCCATCACCGTCTCGCTCCAGACGACAGAGGTCGGCATTCACTGCGCTATCTGCGACACAGGACCCGGCATCCCGGCGCGCGACCTTCCACACGTGACCCGGCGTTTCTACCGCGCCGCGCCGCGCGATGTCGAAGGCAGCGGGCTCGGTCTCTCCCTCGTCGCGGAGATTTTGCAGCGTCACGAGAGCAAGCTGACCCTGGAGAGCCGCACCCAGGGCGAGACCGGCACCTGCGCCCGCTTCACCCTGCCCACGGTGGAGAACGTGACATGAGGCCGCATCTGCTTCTGCGTCGCTACGGCTGGCTTCTGGCAGTCGGCCTGGCGCTGGCTGCCATCTGGCTGCTGCCGCTGCCTGAACGGATCGTGCTGCTAGACAACGAGAACGCCCAGCTCGCCACGCCCCGCTTCCGCCTCGATCCCCCAGCGCCGGCACCGGGCGAGACGGTGACGGTCTGGGTGACAGACACTGAGCCCTGGTCCTTCGTCCAGCTGACCGTTGACGGAAAGCCCGCGCACGCTCTGGACCGCGAGGCGCAGGGCAACGCGGCCTGGACGTGGGGCTGGACCTTCACCGCGCCGGAGACGCCGGGCTACGCTCTCCGCTTCTTCCGCGACTGTCACACCGGCTGCATCGAGCAGGGCCGCCTCACCGTCGGCGCGCCGGTCGTCGACGCGCCTTCCGCCGGGCTCCCCACCAAACTGGGCGTCGTCTTCCCCAGCCTGGAGCGGGACTGGCACGGGCGTAGAGGCTGGGTGGTAGAAGTCACCTACGCCCGGCAGGCCGAAGCGAAGGGCTGGGGCGTGGATGACCTCGCCGCGCGCGTCGCCCAACATCGGAAGCAGCATCTGCGCGTGCTGGTGCGCGTGGATTACGACGAAAACCAGGCGCTCCCGCCCGCCGAGGACTACGTGGCGCTCAGCGAGTACCTGGCCTATCTGCAGCGGCTGGCCCGCGACGCCCGCCTGCAGGACGTGCACGGCTTTATCATCAGCACAGGCTTCAACACTGACGACGCCAACGCGCTGGCGCCGGATCAGCCGGTCACGCCGGCCTGGTACGCGCGGCTTTTCAACGGCTACGGGGAGGACGTGGCGCATACCGATAACGCCGTCCAGACCATCCACGCGGAGAACGCCCAGGCACGGGTGCTGGTTGGGCCGGTGCGCGCCTGGAACACCGATCAGGCCGGCGCCCACACGTACGAGATCGACGTGCCCTGGCTCAACTACATGCACACGCTGGTGGCGCTTCTCGACGAGACGGCGCAGGCCAAGGCCGAGGCAGGCATCCCCGACACAGCGCCCGACGGTTTCGACGTGCAGGCGCCAGGACGACCTGACGCGCGGGAGATGGCGGGTGTGCTGCGCGCCGACGAGCCGCGCACCGATCTGCGCCGCGAGGCGTGGGCCGGCGCGCAGGCCGGGTTTCGCATCTACGAGGACTGGCTCGCTATCATTAACGCCTATCTCACGACGCGAGGTCTGCCCGTCTACGTCGTCTCCACCAACACTTACGACCGACAGGCGGGCATTCCGCCCGCGCAGAACTATCCCGCCGGCTGGCTGACCACGGCTCTCGACGTGGTCAACGACGAGCCGCAGATCAAGGCGCTCTGCTGGTTCCTGGACGACTTTCCCCACGATACGCAGTGGGATTGGTTCAGTCTGACCCAGGCGCCGGGTCGTCTGGTCGACGCGGCCGAGGAGTTCGACGCCTTGTTACGGGACGTGCCGTGATGGGTAAGACCATCCGCGTGCTGCTGACCGACGATCACCCCGCGCTGCGGGTGGGGCTGCGGGTGCTGCTCGACCGCGCGCCCGACCTCGCCGTCATCGGTGAGGCGGACGACGGCGAGGTCGCGCTGCGGATGATCGAAGCGCTGCTGCCGGACGTCGCCGTGCTCGATTGCCAGCTGCCCGGCGTGGACGGCATCGCGCTGACCTCGGCCCTGCGCCGCAGCGGGACGCCGGTGCGGGTGCTGGCGCTCTCCGCCTACGACGACGATCGCTATCTCGCCGGCATGATGGACGCCGGCGCCCTGGGCTATCTACTCAAGAACGAGGCGCCGGAGCAGATCGTGGACGCCGTGCGTGCTGCATTCAAGGGAAAGGCATTTTGGACGGCGGAGCAGACAGCGCGAGTCCGGCGCTGGCGCGCCACCGTCGCCGAGATCCACAAAAGCCTGACCGGGCGCGAGCGCGAGGTGCTCCGGCTCGTGGTCGATGGCTTGAGCAACAAGGAGATCGCCCAACGTCTTGGCGTCACCGTGCGCACCGTGGAGTTTCACGTCGGCAACCTGCTCAAGAAACTGGACGTCACCTCGCGGGTGGAAGCGGCAGTCTGGGCGAAGGAGCAGGGCTTCGACACCAGCCCAGAAAGATAGAAGGGTTGGAAGCAGTGTGGGCCATTTGTCACTTGTCCAAGTCCCCATCATCCGCTAGAGTCAAGGACGGTGAGCAGACTCAGGTGGGCAGATTTGCGATGGTACGGATTTATCCATCGTCCATTTAATTGAGCAAAGGAGCATGCATGGCACGATTGCACGAGTATCAGGGCAAGCAGCTGTTGCAAGCGCACAAGATTCGGATTCCCCAGGGCACGATCGCCACTACACCGGAAAAAGCCCGGGCTATCGCAGAGCAATTGGGCGTCCCCGTCATGATCAAGGCGCAGGCCTGGATCACGGGCCGCGCCAGCGTTGGCGGCATCCGATGCGCGGCGACGCTGGAGGAAGCCGAACAAGCCGCTGCCCAAATACTGGGTATGAAAATCAAGCACTTCACTGTCGAGAAAGTGCTGGTGGAAGAGCAACTCGACATCAAACAGGAATTCTTCGCCAGCCTCATCATCGACGACCGCGAGCAGGCGCCGCTAATCCTGTTCTCCGGCGTCGGCGGCACCGGCATTGAGGAGATCGCCGCCGCGCACCCGGACAAGGTCGCCCGTGCCCACGTCGACGTGAATTTTGGCTTTCAAGACTACCAGGCGCGCAACCTCGTGCGGCAGACGGGCATCGGCGGCCGGCTGCAACGCCAGTTAGGCTCCGTGCTCATGCACCTCACCAAATTGGCCGCTATGCACGAAGCGCGCTCGGTGGAGATCAACCCCTTGGTGCTGACCACCGACGGGCAAGTTTACGCCGCCGACTGTCGCGTCACTATCGACGACTACGCCGTCTTCCGTCACCCGGAGATGGATATCCCCATCGCGCGCGAGTACGACCGTCCGCCGACGGAACTGGAAAAGATCGCCTATCAGGTCGAGGCCGACGACTATCGCGGGACCTTCTATTTCATCCAGATGGCCGAGGACTTCGAGAAAGGCGAGGGCTACATCGGATTCCACGGCGCGGGCGGCGGCGGCTCGATGATGAGCATGGACGCCGTGCTGTGCCAGGGCTACAAAGTCGCGACGTTCGTCGATACCAGCGGCAATCCGCCCGCCAGCAAGGTCTACCGCGCGGCGAAGATCGTTATGGCGGTGGGCCCCATCGACGGCTACTTTGGCTCCGGCTCCGGCGTCGCCAGCCAGGAGCAGTTCCACTCCGCGCGGGGGTTGGTCAAGGCGTTCCTGGAAGCGCAGCTCGACGTGCCCGCCGTCATCCGGCTGGGCGGCAACGCCGAGGACAAAGCCGTGGAGATTCTGGAGGCCGTCAACGACCACGTCCCGGCGCCGGTTGAGGGCTACAAGAAAGACGACTCACCGGATTTCTGCGCGGAGCGGTTGGATACACTGATAAAGAAGTTGAAAGTTGGAAAGTTGAAAGTTAAAAGTTCCCTCATGGAGGAGCGTGAAGCGCAGAAGCCCTATCGTTTCGAGACGATAACCGACGGGACGGTGACGTACGATCACGCCGTCTGCGTCGATTGCGAGACGAAGGCCTGCGTCGAGGCGTGCGTGCCGCAGATTCTGGAGCTCAACGACGACGGCGCGCCGGTGCTCAACATCAGCCGAGAGGAAGCGAAACGCGGCGGCTGCATCGAGTGCCTGGCGTGTGAGGTGGATTGTTTCTTGTATGGCGCGGGGGGTGGGCACATTCATCTACCCATTGAAGGGTTAGCGGATTAGTTGCAAGTTACAAGTTGCAGGTTGCAAGTTGCAAGTTGATCGAGGTGAAGAAACTTGTAACGTTCAACTTGCAACTTGGAACGTCGAGAAAGACGGAGAGTGTTAATGTCCATACTGATTGATCAAACGAAACGTGTAGTAGTCCAAGGCATCACCGGACGGGAAGGCAGTACGCGGACCGAACTGATGGTCAACTACGGCACGAATGTCGTGGCGGGCGTGACGCCTGGGCGCGGCGGACAGAGCGTGCACGGCGTGCCGGTCTTCGACACCGTCGAGGAAGCGTGGGAGCAGGCCGGGCCCATCGACATCAGCGTGCTCTACATCCCCGCCCCGCTGGTCAAAAGCGCGGCGCTGGAGGCCATCGACGCGGGCGTGAAACTGTTGGTTATCGTGCCCGACCGCGTCCCTATCTACGACGTGCTCGCCATCGCGCAGCGAGCCAGGGCCAACGACGCCCGCTTTATCGGCCCCAACACGCTTGGCGTCCTCAGCCCGGACAAGGCCGTGCTGGGCATGATGGGCGGACGGGCCACGTCGGCGCGCTCGTGGTTCTTCCCCGGGCCGGTCGGCGTCTCTTCGCGCAGCGGTGGCATCACCTCGTCTATGGCCTATTACCTGGCGCAGGAGGGCATCGGCGCGACGACCATGGTGCACGTCGGCGGCGATCCCGTCGTCGGTCTGCCGCACCCCGACGTCATGCTCGAGTTCGAGCGCGACCCCGAGACCAAGGCCGTCGTTATGTTTGGCGAGATCGGCACCAGCCAGGAGGAGCGCGTGGCGGACCTCATCGAAGCCGGCGCCTTCACCAAACCGCTGATCGCCTACGTTGGGGGCAAGGCGGCGAAGCGCGGTACCCGCTTCTCCCACGCCGGCGCCATCGTCGAGGGCGGGCGCGGCACCCACGCGG
>CAYVKR010000176.1:0-6383 GCA_964452025.1 uncultured Anaerolineales bacterium | reverse complement strand
GATGGGAAGCCGCCTATGGCGTTTGAGCGACCCTGGACCTGCTTCGTTTGCCCCCGGTAATATGCATTTGTACAAGACCAAGTTGCGGTCTATAATGCCTTTGGTGGAATTGCATCAAATTTTATGGCTTCATAACATAGACAAAACCGTGACTCATGATGATTGATTGGTGGGGCGTCTTCTCGAATTTCCTCTGGGTGCTGGGCCTCTCCCTGCTGCTCGCTGCCTGGAGCATGGCTTACTACGAAGCGCATCGCTCCGACAAAAAAACGCTGCAGCTCCTGGGCAAGGGCGGCTATAGCTGGACGGTCACCGTGGGATTGGTGCTCTTCTGCGTCGGTCTCGCCGCGACGGAAGACCGCCTCTGGGCACAAATTCTCTGGGGTATATTGGGCGTCGCCTTTACCGTGGATCAGGTGTTGCGCTGGCGGAACGCAAGGACTACTGCTTCAGGCGACGAGGTTGATACGTGAATTCTTGCCCACAGTGTCTGCCTTATCGAGTTTGGCTGATTGTCAGTTGAATCGTTTTTCATCATCTGAGCGAGGTGTTCCGTGATTCCCGGTCAGTGGTACGTGGTGTTGGAGTCCAAACAGGTAAAGCGTAACCCCGTGGGTGTCACGCGCATGGGCGAGAAGCTGGTCTTCTGGCGTGATGAAGCAGGCGACGTCAGCTGTCTGCAAGATCGCTGCGTGCATCGCGGCGTGGCCTTGAGCAAGGGCAAGGTTATGCAGGGGCATGCGGAATGTCCGGAGGACGATCTGCCGCACGCCCGACTGCAATGCCCTTTCCATGGCTTCGAATACAATCCATCGGGCAAAGTGACACGTATTCCCGCCGCTGGCAAGCGCGCCGACGTGGCGGAGCGGTTTCACGTCAAGAACTACCCCACGCACGAAGCGCACGGCTTCATCTGGATCTGGTGGGGGGACGAGCCACCCGAGGAGCTTGCGCCGCCACGCTTCTTTGATGACATTGATGACGACTTCTACTACGCTACAGTCTACGACCCCTGGGACGCGCACTATTCGCGCGTCATCGAAAACCAGCTGGACGTGGTGCATCTGCCCTTCGTCCACCACAATACCATCGGGCGCGGCTGCAAGACGCTGGTCAATGGCCCTGGCGTGCAGTGGGCCGATGACGATAAGTTCTACGTTTTCATCTACAATCAGGCGGACGACGGGCAGACGACGCCCAAACGCCCTAGCGAGGTTCCGGTGCCCGATCCAGAGCGTGATTACCGCCTGGAGTTCCTCTTCCCCAACTTGTGGGAGAATCGCATCGATGAGAAAGTGCGCGTGCTCGCGGCGTTTGTCCCTGTGGATGCCGAACGTACGCTGCTCTATTTGCGTTTCTATCAGAAGTTCTTGCCGGTTCCTCTACTGGGGGACGCTGTCGCCCGGATTGCCATGCCCTTTAACCGGATGGTTGCACATCAGGATCGCCGGGTGGTGCGGACGCAGGTGCCGAAGCGTTCTCGCTTGCGCGGCGACGAGCAGCTGATTCAGGGGGATCGCCCCATCATTGAATATCGACGGCGTCGGGCGGAGTTGATCGCCGAGGCTGAAACGTAGAGGCGCTTTCCTCACTTGAGGGGGATATTTGCCATGATGTTGCAGAGCCCGGCTTTTGATCTCTTGTGGCGACCTAAACGAGGTGCACTGAAATTGGAGAGCCCTGGGCGTTCACTATCGGGCGTGCTGGGTGTGGAAGTGGTGCAGCGAGGACGGGTACTGCGCCTGACCACAGCGGATGTCTCACATATCTCGGTGGACAGGGAGACGAGACGTGATGTTCACGGTCCCATCGAGGTGTTGAAGATCAATTATCAGGAAATCCACGCGCTGCTGCTCTCTGTCGAGATTCGTCTGTATCCCACGCGCCCATTTGCGATGCTGCGTGTCAAAGTGATCAACAAAGGCCCCAAACCGGTTAAATTGCGACGTTTTTTCTTCCAGACTCTGTCGAACACACTCCAACCTTCGGCCCAGCCCACAGGATTCTATAGCAATGGTTGGCAGTCCTGGTCGCCAGCCGGTTTTCATCCCGCAGAGGGACGAGAATTTGGTACGGCACGACCATTGCGCCCTTTCATCGGTCCCATGATGCACAACGGCGAATCCCCATGGCAGCGGGGTCGCGGACGGTTTCTGAGTGAGACGGTCGGAGCGCTCGTTACTTCGGAGGAGGCGCTTGTTGCGGGGGGCGTATCGCTGGCGGATCAGTTCGTGCAAGTGGAGGCCGACCTGCGTCCCGGTCACCTCGGTTTGACCGTGCAGGCCCAGGGTGATGACGTGCCGCTGGTCGCCGGCGAGTCGCGGTCCTCGGAGTGGTTCTATCTTGAGTGGGTCCCTCTGCCTAACCGTGATCCGCTGGCGCAGTACGCCTATGCTGTTGCCCGGCAGATGGGGGTGGCCCCCCTGCGTCCGGCGCCCAGCGGCTGGTCATCCTGGTACATCTATGGGGAAGACGTAACCCAGGCCGACATGATGGAAAATCTTGCGGCTGCCGCCATGCTCGCTGACGAGCTGCCACTGGACGTAATCCAGCTGGATCAGGGGTTCGAATCGCGGTGGGGCGATTGGACGGAGCGCAACGAGGACTTCCCCCACGCGCTCGATTGGTTGGCTGAACGCATCCAGGGCTCCGGCTTCACACCGGGTCTCTGGCTAGGGCCGTTTGCCGTCCATCCGCGTTCCACGGTGGCGACGGAGCATCCGGCGTGGCTTTTGCGCAACCACCGCGGACATCCGGTCTCGGCGGGCTTGTTCTCCAACCGCTTCTTCGCCAGGGCCTTGGACCCCACCCATCCGGGCGTCGAAGATTATCTACGCGAATTGATAACTACTGCTGTCGACGAGTGGGGCTATCGGTATCTCAAGTTGGATTTTCTCTACGCAGCGGCGTTACCCGGAGAGCGGCACAATCCCAGCATGACGCGGGCGCAGGCTTACCGGCACGCCATGGAGATTATCCGGGAGGCGGCAGGCGCGGAAACCTACCTCATCGGCTGTGGTGCGCCGTTGGGACCATCCGTCGGTCTGGTCGATGCCATGCGCATCGGGCCGGACACGGCGCCGCATTGGGTGCCTCGCGTGCCCCGCTTTGGCGCACTCTTTCCGAGTGACCCGTCTCTGCCCAGTCTGCGTAACAGCTTGCGGAACGTGACGACCCGCGCGTGGATGCACGGGCGCTGGTGGGTTAATGATCCCGACAATCTGATGGTGCGTGGCAGCGAGACGACGTTGAGTGAGGAGGAGATACAGGCCCAGTTGACATTGCAGGGGCTGACCGGAGGGGTGACGATGCTTTCCGATAACCTCTCTACATTAGAGCCGGAACGCTGCGCGCTGACGGAGCCGCTGTTGCCCTCACTGGTCAGTGGCATGGACGCGCTGGACCTGCTCCGCCGTGAGATGCCCCGGGTGGTCGTTGCACCCATCGCGCGCCCCTGGGATAACTGGCAGCTGGTGGGGCTGTTCAACTGGTCGGAGAAGCCCCGTGAGCGGGAGTTGCCTCGTGATCTGCCTAATTTCGATTTGAAGCGCGCGTATCACATCGTAGATTTCTGGCATCAGCGCTATCTGCGGTGGGAGCCGGGTGATCCGCTGCCCACTTACACGTTGCCGGCGCACGGTGCTGTTCTGCTGGGCGTGCGCGTCGCCAAGGCGCCGCCCCAGCTCGTCGGCACCACGTTCCACGTCTCGCAGGGTGGGGAAGTGACTGCGATATCGAAGGAAGATGGCGCGATTAGCTTCGATCTTCAGCTGGGCCGCAGCGCAGAGGGTGAGGTCTGGCTGATGTTGCCGGCTCCGCCGCGCGCGGCTGCCCTCAACGGCGAGCCGCTGCCTGATACTGCGATGCGCTGTGTCGCCGAGGATGTCTGGTCCATCGGCTTCAGACTCCACGACTCAGGCAGGCTGCGGGTCTGTTTTGCCTGAGCCGTGGGTTTCTGTTATCTTCGGATAACGTGCCAGCTGAGTAGGATGCCAAGCAAGATCAGCGCCAGCGAGCCGGTGCAGAGGCTGGGCGCTTCTCGCGGAGGCGAGATCGGAGGGGCGGTGGGATCGGCTGTGGGCGTGGAGGTGGTTGGGAGCGCCGGATCAGTGGGCGTCTCCACGGGCGCTTCCCTGCCAGCTCCAACGCTGATTTGATACGCGGTTCCGTCCGATGCGACAAACGTAACCTCCGGCGCCAACGCCAGATATTCGCCCCACGCGGGATGGTCGTTTAGCAGCTGCCAGTAACGTTCGGACCCAAATTTTATCTCCAGGGCGGTCATTTTGTCCGGGACGTAGGTGCTATCCGTGCAGCTCTCTTGATCACATAAAAAGGTTTTATCGCCTGCATACTGGATGCGATGTGTCTGATCTGCTACTTGATCGGCAAAGCTTTCGTCTGCGGGTGGGGGTGCGTCGGCTCCTCCCAATCCCAACCGCTTCTCTGCGTCCTCGACCGCTGCCTGACCGGAGGCTGCCGGTGTGGGCCTGGCCCGGAAGGTGTCCGCCGCTCCCTCGCGCTGCGTCGAGGTGAGCACGTCCTCTTCCTGTATCAGGAACGAAGTGTAAGGCGTGATAATGCCATAGCGGAGGCTCAGCGTCACAACGGCGTCGATCCACTCCTGCCGCTCGCCATGGAGCCGGATCTGGGTGAGGTGGTGACCAATTTTGCGGGCGGCCCAGAGGCGCGGGATGAACGTCGCGCCGCTGTCTGCGTCGAAGTTCAGCTCGTAGACGTAGGTGGTCGGCTGGCCCGCGACCTCACCTCTTAGCCGTACCGTCTCTGTGCCGCCGCCGGTGTAGCGGCCCGCGACGAGCAACTGCGTGCCGGCGTAGAGGTCGGGCAGCGGCTGGGGATAGACGTCGTAGGTGGTCACGTCTCCGAAGTCCAGCGCGATGTCGGTGAGCAGCGGGCGCTGCACGCGCGCGTAGAAGGCGGAGATCCGCTCGTCGATGCGCTCGTCGGGCTCCACGTAGGCGGGGCGACCCTTGTGATTCTCCGCCAGCTGGTCGAGGAGCAGCGTGTTGACGTCGTAGCCTACACCAAAGGGGAAGATGCGCGCGGCGTCGGGCGCCTCGTTCTGCAGCGTGCTGAGCAGTGCGTCTTCCTCGGTGATACCTTCAGTAGGAATGCCGTCGGTGAGGAAGAGCACGATGGTGGTGCGGTCCGGATCGGCCTGCCGGAGGGTCTCGGTGAGTGCCAGGTAGATGTTGGTGCCGCCCAGTGCCTCCAATCCCTGCACCCAGTTGATGGCGACGGCAGCCTCCTCGCTGGCGCGCGGTTCCGGCGCGTAGGTGCGGACGCCGCTGCTAAAGCTGATGACGTTGAAGCGATCTTCTGGATTGAGGTGGCGGAGCACGTAGTTGAGTGCCTCCTTTGCCTGAAAGAGTTTGTCGCCTTCCATGGAGCCGGAGGTGTCCAGTACCAGGAAGAGATCGTGGGGCACGACGCGCTCCCGATCCACCTCGATGGACGGCGATAGCATCAGCAGGAAAAAGCCGTCCTCGCCGTTTGGCTGCTGTGTGAGCAGCTTGGCGCCAATCTCCTCATCGCCGAAGCCCGCATATAGTTCGAAATCCCGGTTAGGGTAGATGTGGCTCGCCTCATAACTGAGTGTGGCGTGGCGGTCGCCATCGCGCTGGATCACCAGCTCGTCCTGATGCGTCGAGGAGTAGAGCGCCCGCAGCGGCTCATCGGCGTTGATCTCCACAAAGATGCTCACTTCTTCCAGGGGTTCAGCGGAGAAACGTTCCGTGTCCAGCGGGTAGCGGTAGTGCATCAGCCCTTCTTCCAGGGGGAGGATTTGGCTGTATTCCAACTCGATGCGCCGCTCCTCGCCCGATGGGATGGGGAAGATCCGCGCCTGGACGGCGTCGCGGCCCACATATTCCAGCAGCGCCGGGTCGCGCCGCTGACGCACGTAGCTTTCGTAGATATCACGGGCTTCGTCGGCTTCGAGGATCTGGGCTTCCAGTGGCTTGCCGTCGATCCACATGGTAAACTGCTCGACGACGGCGTCGGGGGGCAGCGGGAAGACGTACGTGCCCTCGGCGTCACCGGGTCCGTTGTTGCGGAAGACCTGATCGACGCGCGTGGTGGCGACCTGCCCCCCGTCGATGGTCACGTCTACACGGTGGTAGCGTATCGTAAGCCAGGGCGTCCAATCCGGTGGCGGCTCTGGAGGGGGGTCGATGATAATGATGCCGTCGGCCGCGGCGGGCGTGACGAGAATAAGCGGGATCAGCACGGCTAGAATGAGCGCAGCAATCCTTTTCATGGTAACACCTCACTTTCTGTATATGACTGGTCGTCTTTTAGACGTTGAGAACTGCCCCGAAGTTCCGGCTTGACAAAAAGGCGGGGATTTGGTAGACTATGCG
>CAYVKR010000175.1:0-6440 GCA_964452025.1 uncultured Anaerolineales bacterium | reverse complement strand
TGCGTAGGCGAAAGCAAGGCAAACGAAACTGGGGTTGATGCGGGAAGGAAACATGCTGGGAAGCCACCTATGGCGTTTGAGCCACCCGACAACTGCTTCGTTTGCCCGTCCCCGCACCGTTTGACAGGCGGTCTTTGTGTGTTACCATAACTTGTCAGATGATTGTAAGCTGAATTATCAGCAATAATATGTGTAAGATCAGCCAAGTTTGTACAATATCACATCAAAGTAGGTAGGTATGGAGAAGCTACAAGTCATTCCTCTGGGCGGCCTGGGGGAAGTCGGTAAGAACATGATGGTGTTCGAATATGGTCGCAACATTATGATCGTCGACGCCGGCATGATGTTTCCAGAAAGTTACATGCTCGGCGTCGATTATATTTTGCCCGATTATGAGTATCTGCGTGGCAAAGAGGACCGCGTTCGGGGCATCGTCATCACGCATGGTCACATGGACCACATTGGGGGACTCAAACATCTCTTGAAAGACGTGAACGCGCCGGTCTACGCCACCCGCCTTACCCGTGGCCTCATTGAGGTGAATCTTCCCAGCGCCCTGCGAAAGCAGACGACGCTCCGCACCATGGAACCGGGCGACACGCTGCGCATCGGGCCCTTTACCGTGGAACCGTATCACACGGCCCACAGCATTCCCGACGCCGTCGGATTGGGTATCACCACACCGGTAGGCTTGATTGTGCACAGCGGCGACTACAAGCTGGATCACACGCCCGTTGATGGCTGGCCGACAGATATCTCGAAGCTCGTCGAGTTCAGTGAGCGCGGCGTCCTCTGCCTCTTCGCCGACAGCACCAACGCCGATCAGCCGGGCACGACGCCCTCTGAACGCACCCTGACCGATGCCTTTGAAGGCGTATTCCAGCAGGCCAAAGGGCGCATCATCGTGGCGACCTTCGCTTCACTCATCTCCCGCATCCAACAGGTGATGGACGTAGCACAGCAATACGGGCGGAAGGTCGCCGTAGCCGGCTACTCCATGGTCAAAAACGTCCGCATGGCCCGCGAGTTGGGCTACCTGGACCTCCCAGATGACCTGCTGCTCTCCCTGCACGAAATCAATCAACTGCCGCCGCACAAAGTCATGATCATGGCGACAGGCTCGCAGGGCGAACCGCGTTCCATCATGGGGCGACTGGCCATGGGACGGCACCCTTCGCTCCGGGTCACCCGAGGCGACACCGTGGTGCTCTCATCCCACACAATCCCCGGCAACGAGGAGAGCGTCAACGCCGTGATCAATCGCCTCTTCCAGCGCGGCGCGCACGTCGTCTATCATCCCTTGGCGCCCGTGCACGTCTCCGGGCACGCCAGCCAGGAAGAGCAGCAGACGCTGCTGAACATCGTCAAGCCGAAGTACTTCGTCCCCATCCACGGCGAACTGCGACATTTGAAACACCACGCCGCGCTGGCGGAAGAGGTCGGGATCCCCAGTGAAAATATCGTGACCGTCGAGAACGGCTACGTGCTGCGCTTCACCCAAGACGCCTTGCGGGTCGGAGAGCGGATTCCAGGCGGCTACATCTTCGTCGATGGCGGGCTGGTTGGCGAATCCGTCGACGAGTCGGTGATCGAGGAGCGTCAGTCCCTGGCGACGGCGGGCGTCTGCAGCGTCACGTTCCGCTATAACGAGCGCGACGGCAAGTTGGTCGGCGAGCCTTACATCACCTCGCAGGGCTTCGTCAACTTCGACGTCTCCCAAGACCTGTGGGAGGGCGCGCGGCAGCAGGTGCGCAACACGCTGAAATCCGCGCAGCCAGGCACGACAGCTGCCAGCATCGAGAGCGCGGTCGGCAAAGTCCTCTCCAACTATTTCTACCAGCAGGTGCGGAACCGCCCCAAGATGTTGGTCACGGCACTCTCTGCCTAAAGACGCCGGCGGCATGGCGCACATTCTGATCGCGTACAAACAGTTCCCGGCGCCAGGCGTGGGGCACGCCGGCGGGCAATCGGTCTACCGGCTGCTGGAGGCGCTACGCAAGCGGGGCCACCGGCTGACGCTGGTGGCGCGCATCCGCGACGAGGAACACGTCCACCTGGACGCGATACGTCCCCTCTGTGATCGCATCTACACCGTCCCGCATCACGGCTCTCTCCCCGGCCCGCGTCCGCTGGCGGTGGCGCGCAGCTACCTGGCGCTCCGTCGCGTGGCCCGGCGAGCGCTGGCAGAGCGCCGGCCCGCCGTGCTGCACGTCGAGTTCGCCCAGACCGCCGTCGCGCTGCTGGGTGTACGACATCCGCGCACGTCCTTTCGCGCCCACGACGTCAACTGGTTTATGATGGCGCAGCAGGCCCAACAGCAGGCGGGACTCGCCAGCGTGCGCTCTCGGTTAATGAAAGCGATCTTCAAGCGCGCCGAGCCGTGGCTTTACCGCACCTTCGACGTCATCGCCGCCATCTCCGAGGGCGACCGGCGCCTGCTCGCGCCGCGCTGTGCACCGCAGCCGGTCCACCTCCTGCCGCTCTCGCCGAACCTCAAGCCCTCGCCGGATCTCGAACCCGCCGTCGCGCCGGGGCCAAACGTGCTCTTTGTCGGCGCCATGTGGCGCGAGTACAACGCGCAGGCAGCGCAGTGGTTCCTGAGCCACGTCTGGCCCAAGGTGCGTGAGGCCGTGCCCGAAGCGAGGTTCTATATCGTCGGATCGCGCCCCTCGGCGGAGCTGGAGGCGCAGACCGACGAGCACGTCACCGTCACTGGCTTTGTGGACGATCTCGCGCCCTGGTACGCTTCCGCTGCCGTCTTCGTCTCGCCGATGCTGGTGGCGGGCGGGCTGCTGCAAAAGGTGGTCGACGCCATGGGCATGGGCGTCCCCGTGGTGGCCACGTCGGCAAGCAACCACGGCTTGAGCGCGACGCCCGGCGAGCACCTGCACATCGCCGACGATCCCGACGCCTTTGCGGAAGCCGTGATAGCGCTGCTGCGCGACCCGCAGGCACGCGCAGAATTGGCAACCGCCGGTCGACGCTTCATCCAGAGGCACTATGATCCCAACGTGACCATAGAGCGCTGGGAGGCGACGCTGCTGAGCTTATGAGCGACTATGATATAATCGATGCGAAGGTTGAATGACCACCGAAGAATGGAACATCGGGAATTGTGGATAGCTATATGGCACGGAATCACACATCCTACAGATTGAAACAGAACAAATGGCTACCCCTGGTTATGACCGGGGTGCTGATCGTCGTCTTTCTGGCCATCACGTTTATGGTGGGACGGTTTGTGCTCTCCTGGATGGGCCAAACGGCGTCCGACACTGGCGTGATCCCCGGCGTCAGCGCCTCATCTGGCGAGGTGAATCCCAACATTGAGCGCAAACGCGGACAGGTGATCCCCACGTGGGCGGGCACCGACCGGGTGACGGTGCTGGTGTTGGGCATCGACGAGCGACAGCAGGAGCGCGGCCCCTTTCGCACCGACACGATGATCCTCCTGACCCTGGACCCCACCACGCTCCAGGCGGGCATCCTCTCCATCCCGCGCGATCTCTGGGTGCCTATTCCGGGCTACAAAGAGGGCGGCAATCGCATCAACACGGCGCACTTCCTGGGTGACCTCTACGATCATCCCGGAGGCGGGCCGGCGCTGGCGATGGAGACCGTGGAGTACAACCTGGGCGTGCCCATCGACTATTACGCCCGCCTGAACTTCCAGGGGTTTATCACATTGGTCGATCTCATCGGCGGCATCGATATCTACGTAGAAGAGACCATCCACGATAACGCCTATCCCGACGGCAGTTACGGCACCGAAGTGCTGCATATCGAAGCGGGGCAGCATCACTTCAACGGAGAGAAAGCGCTGAAGTACGCCCGCACCCGCCACGGCAGCAGCGACTTTGAGCGCGCCCGGCGGCAGCAGAAGGTGCTGTTGGCGATTCTGGATCGCGTGACGAGCCTGCAAGTGCTCCCTCAGATGGCGGCAAAGGCCGATCAGATTCTGGCGACGCTGGAAGGCTCCATCAAAACCGACATGACGCTGGACGAAGTCCTCGCCCTTGGCAGCCTGGCGCTGGAGGTGAACCGCGACGAGATCCGTTTTGGCGTCATCGACGAGACCTGCACGCAATCCTGGACGACGCCCGAGGGCGCGCAGGTGCTGGTGCCGCTGCGGGATCGTATGCGCGAGGTGCGCGATTACGTCTTCGGAGAAGCGAATAGTGCGGGCGGCCCAGCGGCGACGGTGGAGCAGGAGAACGCCTCCATCTCTGTACAGAATGGCACCACCCAACCGGGCCTGGCCTCGGAGACCGGCCAACGGCTTCAGGAAAACGGGCTGCGCGTGGAGACATTCGTCAACGCCGACCGTCAGGATTACGCGACCTCGGTCATCGTTGTCAACCGTCCGAAGCCGGCGACGGCGGAGCGTATCCGCGCGCTGTTGAATCTGCCCAAAACGGCCATCGTCAGCGGCAGCGATCCCACAGCGTCCTATGACATTGCGGTTATCCTGGGCGCCGACTACGTCCCGCCGACGACGCCACAAACGCCCTGATGCCCTCGGCTTCCAGCAGCCCCACCCTCATCAACAGAGGAGATTATGACCAAACGACGCACAGTTGCACCTGACGCCAAACCCGGCGAACCTCAGCTAGATCAGGCACTGCGCCCCACCACGCTGGACGCACTGATCGGCCAGGATCGGGTGCGCGAGAATCTGCGGATTCTCATCGAGGCCGCCCAGGGACGCGACGAAGCGCTGGAACATACCCTCTTCTACGGCCCGCCGGGATTGGGCAAGACGACGCTGGCCCACATCATCGCCAACGAGATGGACGCCTCCATCCACATCACCGCCGGGCCGGCCATCGAGCGAGCCGGCGATCTGGCGGCGATTCTGAGCAACCTCCGCGAGAAGGAAGTCCTCTTCATCGACGAGATTCATCGGCTGGGCAAGGTCGTCGAGGAGATCCTCTACCCGGCCATGGAGGACTATGCGCTGGATCTGGTTATCGGGCAGGGGCCGGGCGCGCGAACGGTGCGGTTGAACCTGCCGCACTTCACCGTGGTGGGCGCGACGACGCGGTTGGCGCTGCTCTCTGCGCCGCTTCGCACCCGCTTCGGCGCCATCTACCGGCTGGATTTCTACGAGCAGGAGGCGCTGGAGCAGATCGTGGAGCGGGCAGCGGTGGCGCTGGACGTCCCGCTGGAGCCGGAAGGGCGCGTCCAAATCGCCCGTCGAGGGCGGGGCACCCCCCGCGTCGCCCTGCGGCTGCTGCGCCGGGTTCGGGACTACGCCCAGGTGCGCGGCGACGGCGTCATCTCCGGCCCCATCGCCGACCAGGCCATGGCGCTGCTGGAGATCGACAACGTGGGACTGGACGAGCTCGACCGCCGCGTGCTCTGCGCCATCATCCAGAAGTTTGGGGGCGGGCCGGTGGGCCTGGATACCATCGCAGCCGCCATTGGCGAAGCCCCTGATACCATCATGGACGTCGTGGAGCCCTATCTGCTGCAGCTAGGCTTTATCGAGCGGACACCACGGGGGCGCACGGCGACCAAACACGCCTACGAGCATCTGGGTTTGGCCTATGACCGCGCAGAACAAGGGACGCTCTTCTAAATCCCCGCCCATGAGCACGCAAGCCGAGGTTGCCCGCCGCAAGAAGGTCAATCGTCGTCTCACCTGGGTCATCGTGGGCGCCAATGCCGTTGGAGCGTTTCTGGCTATCTTTTTCTTCCAGCTTCAGGCCAATAACAGCTCCTCCTTGATAGGCCTAAACACGCTGATCGTGACCGCATTGATTGCCATGGGCATCGTCGTTGGAAGTAGGTTGAACCGGCCGCTGGATACCTGGTACGAACAAGGCAGAACCGAACAGCCGCCTTTGCGGGTCCAACGCCTGGCGCTGAATCTCCCGCTCATCAACGCCGCTCTCTCCTTTAGCATGTGGTTTCTGGCTGGCGTGCTGAATGCCGGAATGAGTTGGGGCTTCATGGATCCAGTAGATAGAATCCTTCCAGCGATTCTCCCGGTATTCCTCAGCCTGGCTGTCATCGCCGGTCCCATCACGGCGCTTTTGGCCTATTTTCTCTCGGAGCGACTCTGGCGTCACGAGATACCGCTTTTCTTCCCGGAACGACAGCCCAGCGAAGTGAACGCCTTCCGCCTCTCGCTACGACATCGATTGTTGGTGCCCTTCGTTCTAAGTGTGATTCTTATGATGCTCATGGCTGTGCTGGCGACGTTGACGTGGAGAGAAGCGTCTGCCCTCAGAACTGTCACAGAGATCCGTCTGGAGGTAGAGACGCTGCGAAACCAGGAATTCTACCTGTTGGGCATTGGCTTGCTCGTAGCCGCCGGCCTATCCGCTACGCTGGGGCGCAACGTGGCGGATATGATTGCCATCCTGCGGGCAGCGATGCAGGACGTACAGTCGGGCGATCTCAACGTTCAGGTGCCGGTCACCTCAAACGATGAG
>CAYVKR010000174.1:0-6460 GCA_964452025.1 uncultured Anaerolineales bacterium | reverse complement strand
ATGGGAAGCCGCCTATGGCGTTTGAGCGACCCTGGAACTGCTTCGTTTGCCCAAGGGAAGTCTGGCGTTGATTTTATCCTGTCACGTGATATGATAAGCTTTCGAAGCGGCTTAGCTCTCGAAAGGTCATCTGAGTATAGAACGCTTTGGTACGCTGGTTTTTTTTGGACTTCGCATGATCAGACTGAAAGTTTAACCACAGATTTCACAGATTCACACAGAAAATGAAAAATCAGTGAAAATCCGTGCCATCCGTGGTGAAAATTTAAGATCGTTTTTGGGCCACCCGGCGAAATCCCAGAGACCCTAGGTTTTTATGTGAAAATCTGCTGGTTATATGATACCAGGACGTATATGACACGGAGACTCTATGCTTTTGTAAGTCTGATGTGTATAGCCGTGACTGTACTGGTGGGTTGCGGTTCACCATCGGGAGATCGTACGCCTACTGTGGCGGTGACGCTGACACCTTCGCCCTCGTCCATGCCGCCCAGTCCGACGTCCACCCCACCTCCGACCTGGACGAGCACGGCGTCGCCAACGCCTTGGCCTAGTGTCACACCGACTGCCACCAACACGCCCACGGTGACCCCAACCAAGACGGAGACGCCGGCGCCGCCCTCGCTGCCGTACGTCACGCCTATTCTGACGGCAACAGCCGTCGTCACCTCAACTCTACCCCAGCCGACGCCCATGCCGCTCATCGAACAGCCCGGGGGCACCATCAACATTCTGTTGCTGGGGAGTGATCGGCGATCCGGTGAGAGCGTCTCTCTCACGGACGTGATGATGATCGCCTCGATTTTTCCGGACACGCCGGGCGTCAGTCTCATCTCCATCCCGCGCGATTACTACGCCTGGATTCCCACCTGGGGCCTCGATAAGATCAACACGGCTTATCTACGCGGTCATAAGACCGATTATCCCGGCGGCGGGCCGGCCCTGGTCAAGGCGACGGCGGAATACAACTTCGGCGTGCCCATTCACTACTACGCCATGGTGGATTTCAACAGCTATCGGAGCATCGTAGATGCTGTGGGCGGCGTTGATATCGTGGTGGAATGTCCCTTTCATGATACCTACCCCGATCCAGAATCTCCCACAGGCCAGACCGACATCGATCTTGAGCCGGGCATCCATCATCTGGACGGAAAATATGCGCTCTGGTACGTTCGGTCGCGAGGCCAATTAAGTGGGGATAGTGATTTCGACCGCCACCGCCGCCAGCAACAGGTACTGCGCGCCGTCTTCGATCAGGCCATGAGCCAGAACGTGATCCCGCGTATTCCCGATTTTTGGAATGTCTACAAGGAAGAGGTCGAGACCGATCTGAGTCTGAAGGACATGCTCTATCTGGGCACCGTGGCGGCCCGATTTGACATGCGCAATCTGAAAAGCCGCTTTATTCGCGGCAGCACCCTGCTCGAATCGGGCGAGGCGCCGAACGGCGGCTATATCCTGATCCCGAAGTACGATGCGCTCTACGACTTCATGCAGGAAGCGGCCCAGCCGCCGGTCACCAGCCGGGCGCAGCAGCGGGCGCAGCGCGTGCAGGTGTGGAACGGGTCGGGAAACAGCGAGTGGGGCCAGGTCGCCGCGTACCGGCTGGGTCTGGAAGGCTTCGAGGTGACGGAGATCAAGGACGTCGAGGGCCGACCGCGCACGACCCTCCTCGATTTCACGACGACGGACAAGGGGGCTCGTCTCTGGAAGCTGCGTCAGGTCTACGAACTGCAGCCGGAGGACATCGTCGATCAGCCGACAGAGGGCAGTGCGGTGGACTACCGCATCATTCTGGGCTGGAACTACGATCCTTGCGTCGGCACGGTGACGGCGAAGTGGCGTCCGACGCCGACGCCTTCCCCCACAGCGACGCCGGAGTAGGCAGCAAGTGAGGACAGCGAAGCGCGTCCGAGGCGCGTTCAGGCCGCTCATTGTGCTTCTGGCGTTGGTCGGTCTCGGTCTCTTTGCCGCGAACCCGCTGCTTGATCCCCGGTTGCCGGAAGGCCACGACGTCCGTTTTCACCTCTACCGGCTGGTGCAGCTGGATAGTTTAGTGGAGCAGGGGATCCTCTTTTCCCGGTGGGCGCCCGATCTGGCCTACGGTTACGGATATCCGATCTTCAACTACTACGCGCCGGCTGTCTACTACGGGGCGGAGCTCTTCCACCTGCTGGGACTCACCTTCACGGCGGCACTGCGCGTCACCTTTGCACTGGCGCTGGTGGCGATGGCGGTGGGCACGTATGCCTGGGTCCGTGATCTCTTCGGCCCCTTGCCAGCCCTCGTGGCTGCGGCGGCCTACGTGACGGCTCCGTACATGATGATCCTGCTGGTCTATCGCGGCGCGCTCGCCGAACTGGCGGCTCTGGCGCTGGTCCCCATCATCCTCTGGGCGACGCACAGATTCATGGTGCGTAGGCGAGCTCTCTATGGGGGCCTGGCTTCTTTGCTCTATGCGCTCTTGATTCTTACGCACAACATCACGGCGATGTTGTTCACGGCTGTGCTGCTGGGCTATGGCATCACGCTGGCGGTAGCGAACCGGTGGGATGCTTGCCAGCTGTCATGGGACGAGACGCGCGCGACCCTGGTGCGGCTGGGATTGATTGTTGGATTTGGATTGGGGCTATCATCCTTCTTCTGGCTGCCTGCGCTTCTCGAGCGTGATCTCGTCCACATCTACCAGCTCCATCAACCGGCCTCACTTCGCTTTGATGCTAACTTCGCCGAGTTCTCTGCTATCTTCGGATTACCTGTTCCCGCCGATCCATTGCTCGTCTATCAGACTCGACCGATGAGTCGCGTGCATCTGATTGCGCTGCTGCTGGCGCTTGTGGGTCTCGTTGGTATCTGGCGTTTTCAGGGACGGCGTCTCCAAAAAATCATGGTCGTCTCCGCTGCGGTTGGTGCGGTACTCTCAATCCTCATGACGCTGCCCGTTTCTGAACCGATCTGGCGACACCTGCCGCTCTTGCCGTTTATCCAGTTCCCGTGGCGTTTTCTGGGCCTGGGGTCGTTCTTCGTTGCGATGCTGGCGGGCGCGGCGTGCTACACACGGCCGGATCGACTGAGGGAACGTCGCGCCTTGAGGGTCTTTGTCCCGCTCTTGATGATCGCCCTCATGCTCTACGTTGTGCCCTGGCAATACATGCGCCGCCATCCGCCTATGGCTGACCTGACCATGGTGGACAGCGCGCAATTCGAGCGCCAGACCGGCTCGTTGGGAACGACGACCATGGGCGAGTTCCTGCCCCAGGCTGTGCATACGTTGCCGGAGGAAGATAGTCCCGCCCTGACCAACGGCGGTCAGCGTCTTGATACGACGTCGCTTCCAGCAGAAGCAAATGTCCTGCGGACCGACTACGGTCCTCTGCGCTATGATGTGCTTCTGGACAGTCCGGAGGCGTTCACCGCCGTCTTCCACACCTTTGATTTTCCTGGCTGGCAGGCGACGGTCGATGGCAGACCTGTGCCTATCCAGCCGACTGACCCACATGGCTTGATCAGCGTGGCGGTACCGGAGGGGCAACACCGTCTCGTCATCGAGTTTGGGACGACGCCCATTCGCGCCTGGGCCACCGGGATTTCCCGCGTCAGCCTGCTGGGGCTGATCGGCGTCATTCTGTTGAAAAGATCGGACCGAGCAGATACCTTTCCAGCCGCAGAGCGAGATACCGTCTCTATCTACGTTCTCTGGAGCGTCCTTGGTGCCGTGATGCTCACACTTGGGTTCAAGCTGGCCTACGTTGACCGGGAGGGACAGCAGACGCTGCTGCGCCGCACACGCTTCGATGGGCAGTCCGTGGCGGGCGCTGACGTCCATCTGAGCGTGAACTTTGCAAATCAGTTGCAACTTGTGGGCCTGGATGCACCGCCCCGGATGGTGTCGGGAAAACGGCGGGAGATCACGCTCTACTGGAGCGTGCCTGCGCCGGTGGACAGGGAGTACAGCGTCGGATTGGCGCTGGTGGATGCGCGCGGGGTACGTTACGGCTCGAGCGATCGCCAGCATCCGGGAGGTTACCCGCCCACCACGCGTTGGCGTCCTGAGGAGTACGCCCAAGATCTTCACCAGCTCCACGTGCTGCCGGGGACGCCGCCGGGTACGTACACGCTGCAGGCCACGGTCTATCCCTACGGTCGTCCGGACGCCACGCTGGATGTCCTCGATGCTCAGGGGTCGCCCATGGGGCGCGCAGCGACGTTGGTTCCGGTGACGGTGTCCCGCCCGCGCCAACCGCCCACCCGCAGGCAGCTGTTGCCGCACACAGCCGTGGACTGGCCCTTGACCGCTGATCTTCGCCTGATTGGCTACGACCTGCTCGACGCTGCCCAGCGCGCCGGTGATGTGCTCCCGTTGACCCTCTACTGGGAGGCGGAGAGGGCTCTTGACGCCGACTTAGAGATCGACTTTGCCTTGCGCAATGCCCAAGGGGAGATGATCCCATTGGCGAAGGTACCACCCGTCGTCGGCTATCCGACCTCGCGTTGGGCAGCCGGCGACCGCTGGCGCGGCGTCCATCGGCTCCTGCTCCCGCCGACGCTAGAGAGCGGCACGTATGCTGTGATGCTGGACGGTCCCCGCGTCGAAGCGCAGGCGCTGGGCACGGTGACCGTGGACGCGCCGGAGCACATCATGGAGCCGCCGTCGCTGACGCACGCGCAGTCCGCCACTTTTGGCGACCTGGTCTCGCTGGTGGGCTACGACCTTGATCCGGAGGACGCGCTCGCGCCTGGGGATACCCTTGCCGTACAATTGGTCTGGCGCGTGCACCGGCAGACGCGCATGGCGTACAAGACCTTCGTCCATCTGCTTGACGCGGAGGGCCGCCGGGTGGCGGGTAGCGATCAGGTGCCCGGCGGTTGGCAGCGACCCACCACCGGTTGGATCGGCGGTGAGATCATCAGCGATCCGCATGCGCTCACGATCCCCATCGGTCTGCCCGAGGGCGAGTATCGCCTGCAGGTAGGATTGTACGAGGAAGCGACCTCGGAACGGCTCGAGCGTCCAGAGGGTGGGGATACAGCGGTGCTTAATCTGAGGGTCGAAGTCCAAGAGTAGGCTGCCGTCGTGTTCGGCCCAGGGTTTGCCCTGTGGGGGTTCATGCCATTGACTTTCTCATACGAGAGAACGGCGTTGTCCACATGGACAACGCCGTTCTTCTCTTGGGGGCAGAGATTAGAAGCGGAAAATCGCCGCGCTCTCTGTCTCATCAGGCATCGACGCGCGTGGTACGCTGAAAAGTTGCCCGCTGTTAAGGAAGGTGTGGATCGCAGCGAGATTCAGCAGATCCTCATCGCCCGCTTGCTGCTCATCGTGTTCTGTAACCTCGTTGCTCTCTGGATCGAAGATCCCCCAGCGATGGGCGTCTTTGTCGATAAAAAGCACATCAACGCGCTCAAAGTAGGCTGCAGAGACGATTTCCTCAATATCCTGAGACGTACGAGACGGAGCGTTGGCTTTCAGCTCTTTATAACGCCGTCTTATCTCCGCCTCTTCTTCTGCAAAGATGGGTTTGACGATCTCCCAGGCCCTTTCGTGCAATTTGTCGGCGCTCCAGGTCTTGGGGCTGCCCACGATCTCATCTTCAGCAAGATGCGGGTACGAATTGACGTCACGGTAGATGGGAAGCAGATAATCGACGCCTGCCAGTACCAGCGGTCGTCTTCCATTTTCCAAGAAAGGTTCTAGCGCATCGTCAACGCGCTGGAAGTATTTCTTGATGTCCTGCTTCTCGTCTTCCTCGGCGACGCTCTGCCCATGGAAGGCCGCCGGGCGATCGCTAGCAGAGACAGCCGGGGGGGCGGGGGTGTCGCCTGGCGATTTGCTGCTCGGCGTCTGCGTGCGACTGTGAAACTGCATGTGGCGCTCCATCTCGTCGTAATCCAGCAGCTCGTAGACAGATTCTGGCACGTCTTCGACGTTGACCTCGCTGACGCTGTATTGAGAGCCTTGGAAAAGCAGAACGCTTTTCTGGCTGAGCGCCACGATATAGAATTGCCCATCATGACTGAGCAAGGGGAAGAGCGGTTTGAGATGCAGATGATCTGTCACCACAACCAGCGATTCGAAGTCCAGCGGTAAACGATAGGCGCGGCTCTGGTCAGGGGTCAGGAAGAGCGCTAGTCCATCGCTCTGCTGCTGCCAGAAGACCTCATCTTCTACGAGCTGTTGGGCCGGCTGCAGCAGCGCATCGATCTCTGGCGCGTCCAGCCCGGCCTCGCGCAATTGCTCCTCAGCGTCATCGAGCAGATTATTGAAACGAATCGGGTTCTGTTGAATGTCCGAACCGGCTTTGACCGTCGGCATATAGAGCGAAACCGACGTTTCACCACGCTTCTCTGCCAGGGTGCGAAGTTCAGTTCTTGAGATCATGAATGTGACCTCCTTCGTGCTGTATATTGACTCCTTCGAAAATAGCGAATGATGAATGGCGAATACTCAAGCATACCTGGT
>CAYVKR010000173.1:0-6537 GCA_964452025.1 uncultured Anaerolineales bacterium | reverse complement strand
GATGTATGCACAAAACAGCGAAACTTGATGATGTGTTAGTCATGAGCAGACAGTTACCACGGGCAGACCGCCTCCGCTTGATCAGCTTGCTCTCCGAAGACTTACGCAGTGAGATGGAAGCACCGGAGCCGCCTGTGGATATGTTGTCGTTGGCTGGACTAGGTGCAGAGCTCTGGCAAACTGTCGATGTCGATGCCTATCTGGAGCAGGAGCGGTCGGATTGAGGCGCCTAGACCAGGATCTGGCCGCGCACACCCTGATTGCTGTTGATACTGCGCCCTTTATCTATTTCTGGGAACATCATTCTCGCTATTTTCACCTCTCCGAACAGCTATTTCAGTATCTGAACAACCCCCAGGCCCAAGGAGTTACGTCTGTTATCACGTTGATTGAAGCGTGCATTCTCCCGCAACGAGAAGGGCGACAGGATCTGGTACACGCCTACGAGCGCGCACTGCTCTATTCGCAGCAAATACATACGCTGCCCATTCACGCTGCTGTCGCACGGCAGGCCATTGTCTTGCGAGCCCAGCACAATATCCACGTGCCTGATGCTCTCCAGATCGCGACAGGTATAGAGGCTGGCGCCTCGCTTTTCGTCACTAATGACCGCCGGCTCACCTCCGTGCAAGGGATCGAGACGACTACGCTGAGTGAAACCGCTGTATGAAGGGGCGCAGCGTGACACTGAACCGCACCCCTTTCTACAACCTCATGACCACACGTAAAGCGTGTAATTGCGACTGGACTGTTCCGGCTGATGCGGGAGCACGATGTGGTGGAAGACGCGGTGGCTACCGGCCGTGATGCGCTTGTCGCTGTAGATGTTGACGCGGTCGAAGGTAAGTTTTTCTCCCCAGTCATCAACGACCTGCAGCGTGCCCAGCGGGAACTGGTCGCCATCCTTGATCAGCTAACACGGAGATTTCAGTTTCTCTTTTTCATAGATTTCCTTGAGCAGTAATGCGGCACCATCAAAAGCTAACAGCCCTTTGGGATGATAGTAAACCGGGATGCGCCAATCTATCGCTAACCGCACACTATCTGGGACGACGACGAAGAGATGGTTCTCCCTTTTCATCACGTCGGATAGATGGGTGTTCTGCCCCTCACGCATCAAGGTCACTGGCTTCCGTTGTGTGCTATGAAGATCTCCAGGTGTGATCTCAAGAGCCTGGGCGTCTACGCGGGCTGCTTTGGTATAACCATAGATGGTGACATACTCTCTGTCATTCCTGCCTTTTTTGAGGCGTGGGGTTTTCCCGCGCCGGAGCAACGTGCGAAGCCCAACATCGTACCATCCTCCTTCGCCTTCCCGTCGCTGCTCCTCACGGATGTCGTGTACACGGAAATTAACCGACGAAGTACGAAAAGCCATTTGCTGTTCGTAGGCACGCAACCATGCCCAGGCGAAATGCTCTGGATTGTGCTTGTAGCGTTGCAGGCATTTATGGACATGCTTGTATGCCCTCTGGGCGCCGATTTGTGTTGCATAATCTGCCAGCAGAGCATCTATCCGATCTTGGGCGTCTTTGATGACTTCCTCTGTTGCCGCTGGATCGGCCGCGATGGTGTCCACCATTTTCTGCGCTAGTAAGGAGACGGTATAGAGCCCGCTTTCCGTCCTGGCAAACCAGGGGCGGGCGTCGTTTTGAGCATACCACCGACAGGCCCGCTCCTCTAGTTCGTCGCGGGTAAGCGATTCTGTGAGGTGTTGAGCGTCCTCTAGGACGTTTGGCGGCGCCATCAGATACGCAATCCCTGCTTCGTGACGTCCCACTCGCCCGAAGCGTTGCATAAACGCAGCCACATCTCCTGCTTCGAAGATCAGGTAGCGACATTTGAAGTCCACGCCAACCTCAATTGCACTGGTGCCTATCACGACCAGTTTGTTTCGGAAGGAGCGCAATTGGCGATCCATCAAGCCTCGATATTCACCAATTTGATCTGCTGGTACTTGATGTCGCTCTCGCAACAGATCGGCGGCATACATCGCTGCCATTACGGAGTTTAAAATGATGACTAGGGGGACGTAGTCATCGACGGTGTTCTCTGTGAACAGCCGTTCCAACTCAGGACACAATGCTTCGAACTGGCGCAAAGCGGTCTCTACCGGCTCTTCGCCCGGCGAAACAAGGTGTAACTCAACAGGATACGCGACAGTGCGTTTTTCGACACCGGGATAAGGCAGGTTACCTCTTATGGGCACGCGGTGCGGAGCGATGACCTGATCAAGTAGTGTAGAGACGTTCTCGTCAGGTGTAGCGCTGAGCAACACGAATCGACCGTTGAAGAATCCCTGAGCGCGACAGTAATGCAGCATAAAGAGCAGATGGGCCAACTCCACCCCACTGTAGAGATGGAATTCGTCCACTACTAAGGTTTGGTATTGCTTCAGGGACTGGAAAACGGCCATGCCCTCTCCATAGCGTAGCGACAGAATCAGAAAAAGCGTGTCGGGATTGGTGAGTACGATGGTTGGCCGACCGGAGTTTGCGTTCAGCAGATACTCCAGGGTTTGCCCTTTGGTGCGATGACGCTTCTCTCGGCGTATCTTTTCTAGGTTATCAGCGTCGATGCGGAAGAGAATGACATCCGCTCGATTAAAGGCCCTTTTGTCGAACGCATCACCAGCAGCGTAACTGTACGCTCTCCAGCCCATTCCCCCCGCCAGTTCTCGGATGCTGCGTTCCTGGTCTTCGATAAGTGCGTTGGTGGGATAGACAAAGAACGCCGATTCGCCATTGGCGATGACGGGCAGGGCCGCTGCTTGGGTCTTGCCGCTGCCCGTCTTGGTTGTCAGCAGGAATGCTTTGTGCTCGTGCCAGCTATCAAACAGCGCGGCTTGATGGATGTAGGGATGCCACCCTGACTGTGCCGCTTCACAGTCAGGGTGGTTATGCTTGCGCTGTTCGTAGAATGGGTGACGGACGCGAGGAAGCTTGTATTGCTCGATTTGCATCTCAAACCTCCGTTCGCTGCAGGACACGTGACGGCACGTGGATGGCGTGGTAGGTGCGATCTTGTTTACGAGTCACCACATAGTCATCACGTAAGCGCGCGTGGCGAAGCAGTAAGTGCGGTGGAATGTTGATTGGGTTGAACGCTTCGACGTTTCCACGAACATCCAAAGGATTGACGAGATGTGAAGTTGCAAAGGTGTGGTCCTGGTAACGTGCCACTGGCTTGTCGATTTCCGTGTAGTGAATGCGACATGGTGCTCGCTTCTTGCCCAATCGAATCGCGCCGGGGGGTAGTTGTCCCTCAAGCGTGAAAACATAGAAGAAAAACTTCGTCATCGGCGCGATAGCCACCCGCGTGCCCAGCATCGGCGTATTGCGCTTTTTGAAGTCTGGGTCTTGCGTCTGTTGGGTTCGAGTATCCAGAGCGTTCCACGTCTGCTTAACCTTACCGGCGAAAGGATTATCACGGAGTAGTAAGTCAGCCGGTGTGGCGTAGAAAGGCATTTGGGTCAGATCTTCTTCGTAGGTAGGCGCTTGCTTTGTTACCACACCACGCTCGAAGCGGCTCAAGGCATAGGTAAGAGCGTAGTTGTGCACTACGACCTCAGTGGAGGAGACCGTGCTTACGTCATAGGACGAGAACCAGAGAAAATCGTGGGGCTCCAAAACAGCGTAGAAGAGCCTGATTCCGTGATCGGCTAACCGAATTTTCGGCTGCATCATTTGCCTCCTTTTCGGATGGCCTTCATTACTCGCCCTGTGCTTTCCGATAGGCTTCTGCATCGTCGTAGACTGATTCAAGGAAAGCACCATCTAACTCAAACGTTTTCACATCCGTGATCACTGCGTCAACCTCTTCTGTAGTGAGGACTTTCACTTTGTCCCGATAAGCGGCCTCTCCCGCATATTCATCAAGGATGGTCTTGACCAGCGCCGGGGTGAGACCTTCCATCTGACGGTCGTGAAGCTCCAGCGTCAGCTCAAGAGGCGTGATGATTTCTTCCCATCCGGCTACAATGCCGAAGACAGTGTTTCGCATATCGCCACCGATGCGCGACTCGGCGCCATAGCGATGGGCGCCCAGGATCGCTTTTAGTGCCAGCAGTAGCTCTTTCCAGCTGACGCTTTGCAGACTGCCGATACTGGGGAACAATGTGGCCGGCTTGACAACATTGCGGGTGCCTAGGGCTTGCCCCGTTGTCAATGTATCGTCTGAGACAGCATTGAAGGTGATGGACTCCTGTACATCCTGGTAATCCGCCAGCGAGAATGCTGTCCCGTAAGCGATACGATGCTTGATATTAGCATTCGCTTTCTCATAAGATGATGCGTTTGTGCCGCCAAACAGCACGCATCGCGGGCAAGTCAGGCATAAGTGATCCTTGAGCCAACATTCGGGAATATCCACATCTTGTTCGTTGGCAACCGTGCGCAGCAAAGCCATCAAGTCCCGCGATTCCACGGCTTTCTGCTTGGAAGCCAAGAAGACGACCCGCTCCATTTGCTCATCCGCCCGTTGAATGGAGACCGGAGTAAGCGCCTTGTTGATCTCACGCGTCTCCTCTGTGCGGAAGATGGTGTAGTCCAGGGCCTCGCGCATCAGCACAATCTGGAAGGTCTCCTTGCGGAGAATGGGATGCGGGCCAGTTACGAAGTAATCCTGCAACGCGTCGAAACTCTTCGGCATCTGTACAGTGGTCATGCTATTTCCTCCTCTTCTTCGATTGGTTCTTCTTTCAGTTCTTTCCAAAACGCTTGGATGTCGTCAGCCTTAGCCTGAGACCTGGCATTTTTCTGCTGATTCCTGCCAGGATAGCGGACCTTATCAAAGGGGACAGCGTCGTCCCCCCAAGCAGCCATAAACTTCTCAGCATCATTATTGTATTGCTCGCGGAGAAAGGCAACGAACTGCTGTCGCTGATTCTCCCAGCGCTCTTGTTCAGTCTTGCGTCGCAGATAGTAGACGCCGTCATCCACTTGCGCGATGATGCGGTCGCGGGCCGATAGCGGCGCTTCATCCAATAACGCGAGCAAAGCATCCGCTCCAGCGCGCAGGTGTTCCATTCCCATTGAGGACAGGTAACTGCCTTTACTGCTCATCTCGTGGACGCGCACTGTGTAGCCTAAAAGGCTTTCCAGGTTGCGCTCACCGCCGGCAGCCTTGTTGAGCAATTTGCTCACTGGACCCATTACGGCGTGCTTGCTGCCTGTCCTACGCTTGCTGTGGAAATCGTCGAGATACGTTGCGAAATGCCTGGCAATCTCTGCGATTTGCTGTTTCGCAGCTTCCCAATCATAAGGCTGTTGTTGCACGGCGATTAGTCGACGTTTCATGGTAGCACCCCCCCTATAGCTTCTAAGTATTGCCAATCTTCAGAATACATCTTGCCTCCTTTTTGTTCAATACGGCGCAAGAGTGCGCCTTTGGACCGTACGGTTAATATCTGGTAGAGATCGTTGCGTGGTGGATAATTGGCCTTGTTAGCCAAAAGAACGGTTGAGGCCAATGCTTGTAGCCAGCGCGTCGCTTCCTGCTGGGAAAGCCAGGCAGGGCCGAGTTGCTGCTGTTCCGTCAGGGGGCGACTTTTCGCGACCAAGTCGCGTATTGAGGCCAACGGTGGCACATAAGCCGTGCCGCTGGCGTCCATAATTAGCGCATCCAGGCTCTCTCGATCACTTAGAATGGCGACACTACACTCCAGCCCCAGAGAGAAGATCAGTGTGATGAGCAATCGCTTCAGCGCCGCTTTGGCATCGGAATCTGACCTGGAATCTACCAATGCGCTGCTATCGGAAACGCGCGGCCGGCTACTGGGCGCTAATACCAAGTTGGGCGTCTGTGCCACAAATTCGATAGGCGACCGCAAGCCATAGACGCTTTCACGAAAATCTCTGGCATACTGGTCATCGAGTTGGTTATAAGCAATGGCTTGAGCGACCTCTGTCCAATCCGCGAAATCTCGCTCCCAGAAATTGCAGGCTTCTTTCACATCCTTGCTTCCGAGAAAATCTTGCACCTCCTTTACGATTTTTTTGAGATTATCTTTTACGGTTTTCTCCTTTGTGCAATAGGCGAAGAGACGAATCAAGTCCTCTGCACTCATTCTGCTGAAATCCGAAGCTGATGCCTGGCGAGCGACGAACCACGTCATATCCAGGCGCAGCGATTCGTTGGGGTCAGTGGTATCGGCGCTTGCGATATCCAGTGCATACTGCTGTAACTTCTTGATCTTCTTCATCAGTACATTACCACCGTAGCGCCCAATGCTCATCCGGGGAAGCATCACGATCAGGTCGTAGGCTTTACGCCCCAGGATGATCTGGCGAAGAAGGCGTTCATAGTAACACGCCATGCAGATAGTCAGATCCTCACGGTCATAAGCCAACTTGCGTCCAGTAAATCCCCCAGGCTTATCCAGGAAATCCGCTACGGCGGACTTTGCACTGTCAAAGGGTTGATTACATACAGGGCATAGATGGGGTACCTCACGCTCTGTACGGATGTTCTGTTTAGCTTCTTTGTAGTAGTCCAATTGCTGTGCTGCGTAACTGTGCACATCCTCAATTGCAGCAG
>CAYVKR010000172.1:0-6543 GCA_964452025.1 uncultured Anaerolineales bacterium | reverse complement strand
ACAAAGACGGTGCGCCCGTCGACCTCGCCGTAGCCGGTGACGACGCCGTCGCCCGGGGTGGGCTTGCGGTCGTCGCTCGGCGTGATGGCGAAGGGGCGCAGCTCCTGAAAAGTGCCTGCATCCAACAGCTTATCGATGCGCTCACGAGCGGTCATCTTGCCCTTGGCGTGTTGCTTGTCAATGCGGCGTTGCCCACCACCAAGCTCCGCCTCCTCGCGCAATACGCGAAGGTTTTCTATTCGAGGATCCAACGGTTTGTCCATGTTCCCTCCTGCGTGTGTCTGGTCGCTTCGTGAAATGACAACCAGAAGAAAATACGTTTAATTCCCCTTGGTATCATGCGTGCTCAGGTTTCTGTCCTGTGAAAATAGCCGTTGTGCCCAGGACGCGCCGCTCCCACCGAATGTCCGTCAGGCTCGCGTCTCGCATGTGCTGGGCCAACGTCCCTGGTCGGGCAAAAGCTCTGACCGATTGTGGCAGGTAGGTGTAGGCAGCGCGGTCTCCGGTGAAAAGTTGCCCCATCAAGGGCACCCAGCCGAAGAAATAGAGGTGGAAAAGCTGCGAAATTGGGAAACGCCTCGGCCAGCTCATCTCCAGGCAGACGACGCGTCCGCCCGGCCGTATGACGCGCGTCTGTTCCGCCAGCGCCGTCGGCACGTCCGGCACGTTGCGCATCAAAAACGCTGAGATTACGGCATTGAAGGTGTCGTCGGAGTACGGGAGCGCCAGCCCGTCGCCGCACGTCCAATGCGGTGTAGGTGCCATACTCTTCTGCTGTGCACGCGCCAACATCGCCGCCGTTGGATCCAGCCCAACGACGCGGCAATCTGGACACATCGCCTGTGCCCTGAGCGCCACGTCGCCTGTGCCGGTGCCGACGTCCAATAGCAGACCGTTCGGCGGCAATTGCGCCAGGTGCAGCGCCCGTGCCCGCAGACGCTGATCTTGCCCCAGGGAGATCAGCCGGTTGACGAGATCGTAGTGAGGCGCGATGCGCGTGAAAAGCGCGCGGATGGATCGTTGCTGAGTCTGGCGTTCAGGCTGGGTCATCACTCTGGAAAAGTTCTCGACAAATCGAAAAGACCAGACAGAACGAGCTCCCACAGAACGTTCTGGGTCCTCCGTCTGTTCCAGCTACTACCAAAAGCATCCCCTAAATTATAGAAAGCATCCTGCATTTTCCCAAGTGGGAGGTGTCACGCCTACCGATGAAGATGTTCACCTGAGCCGTTCCAGCGTTTGCTCTATCAGATCGTCAACCGGGGCCAGGGCATCCGGCGAGATGGTGACATCTATCGGAATAGCGGTTTGCAATTGATAGGTAAAGGAGACGGGAATATCCGTCTGCACGGGAATCTCCAGGTCTATCTGGATAGGAATCTCTGCTTCCACGGGGATGACGATTTCCTGCCTGCCCAGCAAAGGGATCTGCACCGAAGTCTGCACGGTGGTGGACAGTGGATACGTGATATCCAATGGCACAGGAAATGTGTGTTCGAAAGGAATCACTTCCCGGATGGGAATCGCCTGGTCAATCTCCACCACGGTCTGGATAGGGCGCGCTTGCATCTCCTGGACGGTAGCCTGGGCGGCCTCCAGCGTGTCGATAGCTTGCAGCCGTGCCTGGTTAAGCAGAAGTAGAACGACAACGTTGAGGAGCAAGGATAATCCCAAGAGACTCCACAGCAAGACCGATTTGATCATCGCACCGCGCTTTGCTACCATGTTTCCTCCTTGACGCTGCTACTGGGTATACGATAGAATATAGGGAAAAATAAGAGCCCTATCTTGCAAACCAACGCTAGGTAGCCGCGAAATCCATTTCGCGCTTCGGAGTGCGCGATTTAGAAATCGCGGCTACTTGCCTATTTGACAAAAAGTTAGATTTGTGTTAGTTTGCAAGTACAGTTCTCTGGGGGGATTTTATGCATACTCGTACAATTATACTTACCCTTTCGGTTATCCTGGTGATTGCGCTCACAGCGATTGTCCCTCAATCCTGGCAGCGCGTCAAGGCGGATGATTCCGAATACGCTTATGACTATTATCTCAGCTTCCTGCCCTTCATTATAGGGGGAGGAGGAGAGATTTGTGTGCCAGTCCAGACGGTCGAGATTCTAGGTGAGACTGGAGGCTTGCCTGGCACCTACACCTTTGATACCGAGGTGGCTCCATCCAATGCCTCCGCCCCATTGACCTACAGCTGGGACAATGGCGACACCACCACATCGTCGACGCGCGATCTGAGCGCGGACGTATACACCATCGAAGTCACGGTCTGTAACTGCGATAACCAATGCGTCACCGATGATCACACCATCACCATCCGAGGATACTAACATCCGCTTGACCAGATAGCCGCACGGGACCGCCTTCAACCTTGTAGATACGGGCGTAATCGTCGACGTACACCAATGTAAACGCCGGACTGTCTGACAGCGTCTGAGGAACCAAGGGCCCGCCCTGCGCGCCAACGTAAACGTAGTGGACGTTCGCTGCTCGCAATTGGCGGGCTAACGCCTCCGGGGAACGCGCCAGCGCTTTGACCGCCTCATTCAACTCACGAACTGCCTGGGTCGTTTCTTTTTCTCCCAGCGGATAGAGCGCCGGCGGTGTGGTCGTAGCTCGCCCGGTCAACGGGGTGATCCAGTAGCCACCGTCGGTGCCCATGTAAGTTGGCGCCTGCCATAATCGTGCGTTAATGAGAAAACGGCTTTCCAGCGGCGTGTGCGCGGCGATCCACGCCAAGGCCGTTCTGTCGGTCTCCAACGCTAACACGCTCTCAGGATTGAGGATAGTCGTCTGCCGATGGAAGCCGGCTGCGCTGAGAAAGAGCAAAAGCAAAACGACTGCGCCAACGTAGAGAACGCGTCCCCGCCGATGATGAACAAGCCTCCACCAAGCCTGGAGCAGTTCCTCTAAAATAAAGCCGCTCCAGATCGCCTGGGGGATGAACCAAGTGATGAGCATAGCGATGTTGTTCGTCAATCCTTCACCGGGTAATCCCACCACCGACGGATTGGTGATGAGGAAAAGCCCGCCCAGCCAGAGCAGCAAGACGCTGGCTAATCGGCGCCGCTCCCAGAGCCCCAACAAGGCACCCAACACGCCCACGGTCAGCAGATAGCGGTCGAAGCCGCGCGCCACGTAATTCAGTGAGAAATCCCAAAGTGCGCTGTGGGCGCTCCCATCGCCGCCCCACTGCGACCACGCGCGCAGCCACAGATGGATCGCGGGTTCTGCCAGCCAGGGTAGGAGCGTCACGCCAGCGCCAAGCCCCAGCCCGACGTAGAGGCTCAGCTCCTGCAGCCGCTTACGCCATGCCCCGAAATCCTCCATCAGCCGGACGAGCCACCAGGCCCCCACAAAACAGACGTAGAATGCCAGCACCCGGTAATGGATCAGGATGAGTCCTGCCTGGCTGAAGAGCGCCAGTGTCATCCCCCGCCGGTCGCGGCCCGCGACGGTCTCACTGGTGAGCCGCGCCGCGACGGGCAGAATGAGCAAGCCGCTCAACTGCGTGTAGCGCCCCCAACTGACGTAGTAGGCCGGCATGGTGGAAAGCAGCGCGACGAAGAGCGCGGCGAAGAAAGGCGTCCACCGGCCTCGCGTCAGGTGACGGGCCAGCAAATAGACCTGGAGCGCCATGGCGACGTTGAAGCATTGGCCGACAAGGAGCATGGCACGTTCCACTGGCAGTCCACTGAGCCAGATGAAATGCGCTACCGCCGCATGAAAACCGAAGTGATAGGTTGCATGATCCACGGCAACGTAGGGCGCGTAGGTCGCCGGGACGCGACCCCGCTCCACAATGATCCGGGCCAACGTCGCATGGTGCACCGAGTCGACCCAGGCCGGGAAGGCCAGATCGCGGATGGCGAGCAAGCGCGCGCCCAGGCCCACTGCCAAAACCACACCCAGCAGGAGCCTGCGGGCCGTGCGAGCCGTAGGATGCGTAAATCGCCGCCAGATGCGCCTTTTACGCTGCCAGAGCCGCCGTCCCGCGACGAGAAGCGCTGTCCCGCCGAGAAGCCCGTAGAGCAGACGGGCCGTCGTTGCGTTCAGGCGTCCGCCCAGCTGTGTGACCCACAGCAGGGAGAAGGCGATGAAGGCGAGACTCAGCCCCAGGCTCAGCCCCAGCCGCTCCCAGCCATCGAAGCGACGGCGCGCCGCCGGCCAGAGACGCAGGAGCAGCGCGCCGGGCGCCCAGAATAGCATCGAGGCCGGCAGCATCAGCCACGCCCAGCGCAAGGCTGTCTTCACGTCCGACCAGAGGTAGGCGCCATCGTAAGCGTAGAGCGCGCGAAAGGCCAAATCGCCCGGCCACGGTTTCCCGTCCGCGTAGGCCGTGCCCGGCGCGTAGACATCGCGCGGCGCAGCGCGCAGATGGAACGGTTGCTGCATAGTCGCCTCCGGCGCCTCGATGAGCACGTAGTAACGGACATCCCGCGAGTCCTTCTGGGATGGGAATCGCACGTAGAGCTCCTCACGCTTGGCTTGATCATCCGGATCAATGGTGACGCGCACCAGGTTCCTGCCCTCCGGCGAGTCGCGCAGGTGGATAATGAGAGGGCCGGAGGAGACTTCGTTCGAGCTGAGCAGTTCAATACCGCATAAGTTGCGTCGTTGCGCCAAGAAGGTCTGGCCGACCGTGTGGTCGCCATAGACAGGCAGCGCGTCAACGTCAGTGTGAGGCTGCATGGTGGCAAGGTCAACCCGCGCGACGCAGCCGCCCATGAGAAAAACGAGCAAACTAAAGCAAGCGATTCGTCTCCACCGCATGGATCAAGTATAGACGGGAATCATCAGAAGTCGAAAGTAGACGCCATCCGGCACGCCAGTTTCGCTCAAAGTTTTGAGATAAACGCACATCATACACAAAGGCACCATTGCGAGAAGCCCGAAAACAGTGCCCAAAAGACCAATCTGATAGCTTTTGATAGCTATCGCGTGATAACATAGTCACGCTCACAGCTGAAATACAGACGCGAGTGAGGTTTTTCATGGCATCTGAAGTGAAATCGCGCATTCCTGGGTTTTATAAACGAGGCATAAACGAACGTCTGAGCATCATCGCGGATCAATGTGATCTGGACGAGAAAGACCGAGCAGCGCTCACCGGCGATCAAGGGTTGAGCCTGGAACAGGCTGACCCCATGAGCGAGAACGTCGTCGGCGTGCACGGTCTACCGCTGGGCATCGCCACCAACTTCGTCGTGAACGAGCGCGACGTGCTGGTGCCCATGGTCATCGAAGAGCCGTCCGTCGTCGCCGGGGCGTCGCTGGCCGCGAAACTAGCGCGTACCGGCGGCGGCTTTGTCGCCATGACGGATGCGCCTGTCATGATCGGCCAGATTCAGGCCGTGGACGTGCCCGATCCGTGGAGCGCCCGCGTCGATCTGCTGGCGCACCGCGACGAGCTGCTGGCGTTGGCCAACGAGGTCGATCCCGTGCTGGTGAAGTTGGGCGGCGGCGCCCAGGATCTGCAGGCGCGTGTGCTGGAGACGCCCACCGGCCCTATGCTCATCGCCTATTTGTTCTACGACGTGCGCGACGCCATGGGCGCCAACGCCGTCAACACGGCCTGCGAGCGGCTGGCGCCTCGTGTGGAGGCTATCACAGGCGGACGGGTGTTCTTGCGCATTCTGAGTAATCTGGCGGATCGACGGTTGGCCCGGGCGCGGGTGCGGATACCCGAAGACGCGCTGGCTTTTGATGAGTTCGCCGGCGCCGACGTGGCGACGGGCATCGAGCAGGCCTGGGCCTTCGCGACCAGCGATCCGTACCGGGCAGCGACGCACAATAAGGGTATCATGAACGGCGTCGACGCCGTGGTGCTGGCTACAGGCAACGATTGGCGCGCCATCGAGGCAGGCGCCCACGCTTACGCGGCGCGCGGCGGACAGTACACCAGCCTCAGCACCTGGCGGCGCGATGGCGAGGGCAACCTCGTCGGCTCGCTGGAGATGCCGCTGGCGCTGGGCACCATCGGCGGCGCGACACGGGTGCATCCCACGGCGCAGGTGGCGCTCAAAATTCTGGGCGTCGACTCGGCGCGGGAACTGGCCGAAATCGTGGTCAGCGTGGGACTGGCCCAGAACCTGGCTGCGCTGCGCGCGCTGGCGACCGAGGGCATTCAGCGCGGTCACATGAGCCTGCACGCCCGGCAGGTCGCCATGGCCGCCGGGGCCACCGGCGCGGAGATCGGTCGCGTGGCAAACCGGATGATTGAGGAAGGCACCATCCGCATCGACCGCGCGGAAGCCCTGCTGCACGACTAACCGACTATCAGACTACCTGACGAACAGACCAACAAGGAGGACTAGGTGAACGAAATCGAACTTATGAAACCCCAACGGCCGGTCGGCATCATCGGGTACGGCTCCTACGTGCCCATGTACCGACTGCCAAACCGCGAGATCGCTCACGTCTGGAAGGACGGCGACCGCGGTCCCGTGAAAGAAAAGTCCGTCGCCGGATTGGACGAAGACACGGTGACGATTTCTATCGAGGCGGCGCGCAACGCGCTGGCCCGTGCAGAGA
>CAYVKR010000171.1:0-6549 GCA_964452025.1 uncultured Anaerolineales bacterium | reverse complement strand
AAACCCGTCTTTAAGAAGCAAAACTGGCGAAATGGCGAATAACTTCACACCAATGACAGAAAATGAAAAATCAGTGAAAATCCGTGCCATCTGTGGTAAAAATTTAAGATCGTTTTTGGTCCACCCGGCGAAATCCCAGAGACCCACATTTACCAGACAATCCGTTATAATACGAGCAGAGACCGGACCCTTGTGCCCTGATGCACTCAAAGGACGTGAATCATGAGAACCGGATGGAATCCATTCGTGACGTTGAGCGCGCAACGAGTGGATCGTGGGGGAAGATGAGGACGCGGGAGGGTAGCACCCGCCGTCATTTCGAGCGAAGTGCCGCTTTTTGGCACTGAGTCGAGAAATCTCGCTCGTTCGGAGACAAATTTACGGCGAAGTGGAGAGATTCCCCGGCCACTGGGCCTCTGGGCCAGGGTCTCCATTCCTCGACTACGCTCGGGACAGGCTCGCTTCAGTCGCTATACTCCCTTTGTTCAGTCTAAATGACGTATTGAGTAAGTTGTAGTTTGTTGACCTGCAAGCTCTGCACAAGTGATAGGTAGCTAGATCTGACTATCAGACGACAAGACTATCCGACTAATCAAGGAGGAAACCATGCTTGACGTTGCCATTATGATCGAAGGACAGGACGGGCTGACCTGGGACCGCTGGAAGCGCATCGCCCGCGCCGTGGAAGACCTGGGTTTCGCCGGACTCCACCGTTCGGACCACTACACCAACGCTGGTCCGCCGAACAAAGCCTCACTGGAACTCTGGGTCTCCCTGACGTGGCTTGCCTCGCACACCGAGCGCATCGACTTCGGCCCGCTGGTCTCGCCCGCTTCTTTCCGCCATCCCAGCATGACGGCGCGCATGGCAACCGCCGTCGATGATCTCTCTGGCGGCAGGCTGATCCTCGGCCTGGGCGCCGGCTGGCAGGAGCGCGAGCACCGCATGTTTGGGCTGGATCTGCTGGACGTTCCCGCGCGCTTCGACCGCTTCGAGGAGTACCTGGAGGTCGTCACCCGGCTGCTTCAGAGCGACGTACCCGTCTCCTTCGAGGGCGAGTTCTATACGCTGCACGACGCGATCCTACTGCCCCGGCCCCAGCGACCGGGCGGTCCACCGATTCTGGTGGGCGGGAATGGCCCCAAACGGACCCTGCCGCTGACGGCCCGCTTTGCCGACGTCTGGAACGGCGTCTACCTCACGGTGGAGCGCTTTGTCGAGCTCAACACGCGCCTGGATGCGTTACTGGAAGATGAGGGCCGCGCTCCCAATGACGTGCGCCGCACGCTGATGACCCAGGTCGTTTCCGGGCGCGACGACGCCGAGCTCGAGGCGAAGCTCGCTGCGAAGGGCCGTACGCGCGCTGAGCTGCAAGACGCGGGCCTGATCGTCGGCACGGCGGACGCCATCGTCGACCAACTGGGCGCGCTGGCGGAGGCCGGCGCGGAGCGCGTCATGCTCCAATGGCTTGATCAGGACGACCTCGATGGCCTGGAGGCGTTGGCTCAGGGCGTGCTGCCTCAGATCTAGAGATCAGTCACCTAAATGCCTTCAGCCCTCATCTCCGAGGGCGATGTGAGAAAACAGAAGCCCCCTCTCTGCACGGAGAGGGGGCTTCCTGGTATGGGAATCTTACGCTTCGGCGGTCGCTTCCTCTTCTTTGACCTCTTCCGCGATTGTATCCGCTGCTCCTTTGACGCCCTCCGCAGCCTCATCGACCAGTCCTTTGGCTTCCTCGCTGAGCTGCTCGGTCTTCGTCTTCAACTCTTTACTGGCTTCTTCGACCTTGGCGCGGGCCTCATCCAGAAGCTCTTGCGCCTTCTTCTGCGCTTTTTCCGCCTCTTTGTAGGCCTCATCGCTGAGTTCTTCGGTCTTCTTGATGATCTGCTCGCGCGTCTCCTCGCCGGATTGCGGCGCAAACAGCAATCCTACGCCTGCGCCGATCAGACCACCGATGAACAAGCCGCCGACGAACGAACCAAAACCACCCTTGTGTTTGCCCATACGTCCTCCTTTTTTGATGTGATGGTTGATACATAGCCCTCTATCTATATTATACAGAAGATAAGCGCCTTTTCAACAAATTCTAAGCGAAGCGACCGCGCTATCTGTAGTCGGCGTCCTGACCGATCCACAGCGGCATTCGATCGCGGTCCACCTCGATGCCAACGACCTCAACGGGGTAACGGGCTGGGTGCAGGTTTTCGGCTTCATGGCCCGCGCCATGAAGCCCAGCGGATGTTGGAATGTTATCCAGATTCAGCGTAACCTTTGACCCTGGCTGGTCAATCCCAGCGCCAGTAGCAGCGCCGCGCCCCAGGCAAGCAGCAGCGTGATGCCGGGATGGGCCTCGACTCGCCAGAGCGTCAGCGCCGTTGGCTGGTGCTCGTCGCCCGAAATGCCAATGCCCCAGGTGCTGAACTGTGTGATGCCCTCGACAGTGACGGTGTTGTTGTCCACGTCCACCGTTTGCGTGCCCGGCGTGTTCCAGCTGCCGCCTCCCGTGTGGCGGAAGCCGCGCAGTGCGCCCTCACTGGTTGCGGGAATGCCCGCGATCTCTAACTCGCCGTCCTCGTAGCAGAGCGTCAGTTGCGCTTCATAGTCGGCACCGTCCGCCGTGATGCGGTACTGGCGCGGCAGCCCCTCCCCGTTGATGGAGGGGAAGCGCTGCGTGAAGGTGATGGTCAGGCTGCTGACGGTGCCCGTGTTGGCGAAGGTGACGTCGCCGCAGATGCCGTTGCAGAAGGTGTGGGTCGTGCCGCTGACGGGATCGGTGAGGGTGCAGACCAGCGGTGTGCCATCCACGGCGACATAGGCCGCGTCGCTGGTGACGTCGTCCCCGCCGCCGGGCGACGCGGCCCCTTCATCCACCTCGTTCTCCGCTGCGATCTCGGCGACGTTGGTCACCAGGCTGGCGGGCAGCGAATCGCTGAGCACGCCGGTGAGGGTGATGACGCCGCCCTCGCCTGCCGCCAGATCCGCGATCTGCCAGACGTAGGGGGGCGTCGCGCCGGTGTCGGTGATGGAGGCGCCGCTGCTGAGGACGGCGGTCACGCTCACGGTGACGGGTACAGTGTCGGTGAGGACCACGCCCCTCGCCGTCCCGGGCCCCGTGTTGGAGAAAGCCAGCGTGTAGGTAACGGCGTCGCCGGGTTGAGCCGTGGTGGGCGTGACGCTCTTGGTCAGCCGTAGATCGGGCGTCTTCCGCTCCAGGATGACGGGCCGGCGCTCCCACTCCGCGCCGCCGACGGTCAGGTCTTCCCAGAGCACTGTGCGCCGCGCGACGAAGGCCTCCACGCGGAAGCGTTTGGTCAGCGTGACGCCTTCGGTAGGCGCTGTGACCGTCCACGTCAGCCGTCTTGTCGCGGTGACCACGCTGCCGGCGCCGGGCGTGATGTCCAGCAGCGTCAGATCATCGGCCGGCCAGCGGTTGACGAGCTCGAAGTTGGCCTCGCTGGTGAGGATCTAGGTGACGGTGAAGACGTCTCCCGCGTCGACCTGCACCGTGTTGCTCCAGTCCGCGCCGTTGACGGCTTTCACCCAGGTCGGCGCACCGGCCTCGTAGGTGACCAGAGCCACGTCTTGGGGCACGTCGGCGTGATCGAAGAGGGTGTTGGTGATGACCAGGCGCGTCGCGGGCGGCACCTCGTCCGTGATCTGCGCGGTGACGGTGATCTGGCCCGTTTCTCCGCCGGGCAGACCGTCGGTGAAGTCCCACTCCACGTATCCGGTTCCGCTCGTTGTCGACACGGGTTCCGAAGCGGTGAAGGTGATCTCAGCAGGGAAGTCGGCGCGCACGCGGAAAGCGCTCTCGAAGACGCCGGTGTTGGAGTAGGTGAGGGTGTAGGAGACCGTCTCGCCGCCGTGGACCTCCGTGAAGGGCTGCGTGGCGCCGAGCGATAGCGCGGGGGCGTCCTTGTGGATGAGGACGGGGCGGAGGATCGCGCTGCTGGTCCCAATCTGCAATGATTCGCCCAGGACGGTTTGAGGCCAGGAGCAGGTCTCGACGGTGAAGACCTTGGTCAGCGTGATGGGGCCTGAAGGACGTAATGGCGCACTGCCGGCGGGACCGGCTCTCATGATCAAGATGCCGGGCACAGAATCGTCAACCGTGCTGCTGTCTTCGGAGTCTACAACAGTCCAATCCGCCAACGTCAACTCGGACGTAATCCATTGCTCGGTCAGGTTAAAATCCTCGTCGGTACTGATCACGTCGGTCACGGTGAAGGTGTCGTAGGTCTCCAGCGTGATGGAGAGCGTGGGCGACCATGGAAGCGCGACGGTGTCCGTGACGATGGTCTTCGTCCAACCCGCCGCGGCTTCCCCAATCACGTCGAGCGTCGTCGTGACCTCGTCCGCCGGCGTGCCGACGTGGTTGTAGAGACTGTGGGTGAGGGTAACCCTCTCTCCCGCCGTGAGCGTCTCGGAGATGTAGACGTAGACGTCGATCTCGCCGCTCTCGTCCGTCGCCAGATTGCCGACGTTCCAGCGCGCCCAGGTGGCATCAACCGCAGTATCGTCAGGCGCAGGGTCGGCAAAGATGATCGGTCCGGTGACGAAGGTGGTGCTGGTGATGACGACGTCGTTCTCGAAGCCGCCGGTGTTGGTGTAGGCGAGCGTGACCTTCGCCGTGCCGCCGGCGTAGACGTCCTGAGAGAGGGGCCAGGCGCCAATGTTCAACTGCGGCGCGGTCTTGGTCACGGTGAAAGGCCGAGGGTCGAAGGACGTGCTCCCGACCGTCAGTGTCTCGGAGACGACGGTCTCCGTCCAGGTGCTCGGTCGTACCAGGAACTGCTTGGTGACGGTGATCACGTTGGGCGTCACATTAGCTGCGCTTACGGTCAATGCGTTCGTCGTGGTGATGACCTCGATCAGTTGCGGCTCAACGTTGAGCTCGGTGAGCAGGAGCCGGTCGGCGTTCCACAGGTCGGTGAGGGTGAAGGGCTGTCCGGCGGTGATGACGTCGGTGACTTGAAACGTGTCCGATGTCTGCGTGGTTATGGTCAAGCCAGATGACCAACCCGCGCTGTCCACTGTTTTGCTCCAGCCGGGTGCCGGCGTTGTACTGTAACCTTCGCAGCGCGTGGTCTTGTCGCTGCTGAAATCTGTGACCCAGACCTCCCTCAAGTCTGAGCCTTCGAGGTAAGTGACGCCGGTGTTGTAACCGCCCGCGCCGGGACAGTCGAACGAATCAACGAGGGTCATGGTGAGCCCAGCGTTGCAGGTCAGATCCGTGAGAACTAAGGTCGTGGTATCCCAACTGGAATGATAGAGCACGCCGTTTTCGGCGTCATAATCGATACCCAGATTGTCGTTGGTAACGCTATAAATAGGGATGGTGCATGTAGCGACCGTGTGCCAGGAGTTGGGCGTCCATTTGGTGCCGGTTTTTTGCAGAGCAATTTCGTAGACGACATTGTCATCGTAGGCAGCGGTGGCGAAATAGCGCGTCGGGTCGCCCGGCACCACGGAGATGTCGATAATGTTGTCGATCTCGGAGCCGTCGCTGCTGTCGTTGCTGCCGACTTCGTCGTCCATTTCCCAGGCGTTGAGGATATGACCGTCGGCGTCGACCTCCGCGATGTTGTCGTCCGAGTAACTGAGGTCGCCATTGTAGTCGGGCAAGAAGTACGTCCCCTCGACGTAGTCGTAGCCGGCGCCGGTGCGGTTATCGAGCTGCCAGGGCCAACCGTCGTTCTTGGTGGAAAGCGCGAAGCTGTACACGGCGGTTTGGTTGGTGGGCGTTAGGGTCACGTCGTAGATGGTGGGGTTATGCGCGCTGGATTGGCTCTCGTGGGCGTAGCGGACGAGGTCACGGTCGGGATCGTAGACCATGCCGATGGTGGAGTAAGACCAGGTGTTGGTGAAGACTTCGAGGACATCGCCGGAAGTGGTAAGATGGCGAGCCGGCGGCTTCGCAGACTCTGAAGCCTGTACAAGTGTCTGTGTAAAGGTCAGGATCAGGGTCAAAGCCAAGCACACCGTCAACGCAAGGATCAGCCAGGGACGCAGGGGTTCCGTTTTCATGGATCGTTTCTCCTATGGTAAGAAGGTCAGCACCGGGCGTGGATTCCTATCATCAACGTTGGTAAAGATAGAAGATCGAAGGGCGGTGGCGCAGAAGAGATCCAGAACGTCTCATGTCTCCAACGCGTAGACGCGCGCTCAGCGGCAGCAATGCCTTGTTTTCATCTTACTATATTCCGACGCGAAAAGCAATGATGACTCCTTCGAAAATAGCAAATGATGAATGGCGAATACTCAAGCATACCTGGTTGCTGGAGTGCCGACAGCTTGTCGGCATGACGCTGCCAGCAGGATGCTGGCGCTCCAAAAACCGGCATTTTCGTACGAGGATGGTGTGCGCTCGCACCGGGGTCTCTACTGAAAAAAGGTGAAAAAAATCGGATTTCTGCTAGTTATTTCAGTGGAGCCAATGATCAGCGGGGAAAAGGGCCAAATCAGAATCAATTCTTTACCGATCTGTAACCTTATTGGGATTTCGAAGCGAGTCTGCTGGTGAAAATGCCCTCCGTACCGTAGAACCTG
>CAYVKR010000170.1:0-6589 GCA_964452025.1 uncultured Anaerolineales bacterium | reverse complement strand
GCGCCCTTTTTCCGTTCCAGTTTCCCTTCCGGTCGCGATACCTTCGCGATACCCCGCTGGTAAGATATTTTTAGAATATAACTCCTCGGTCTTGCTCGTGTTGGTCGACATCCAGACTACAACACCCGCAGCCGCACCCGCTTCCGTGTCAATGATGTGGCTGACCCTTTTCTCAGGGTAGTCACTTCTATCTTCTCCGTCACGCTCATTTGCGATGCACTCTATTTGACTGAAATTACAGTATAAGGTGCAAAAAACCTGAGATTACCCAATCATGTTGGCTGAAAACCCATGCCAGCATGCACGAAATGGCTATTTTCAAACATTCGAAGGTGCGTCGCACCTGGCTACGTTCTAATACCGTAATTTAAGCTATTTGAGACGGTTATCGATCTCCAGGCCATGGGATCGTCTGCTACCAAAGAATCCTATTTTATACGAGGAGACATAAGATGGAAAAGAAAGCCAGCGAGATTTTAGGCGAACCCGTGATTGCCGGCGTGACACTAGAAGCCAAGAAGTCCATCGGGGACATGGTGGGAGGCGCGATAGCAGGCACCTTGGGAAGAGCTGTGGCGGGCATCGCGCTCAAGCCCGCCACCACCCCCGGCGACCACAAGGGCATCCACTACGTGGCCGTAGGCCCCACCAAGGTGGGGTTCTTCTCAATGAAACGCGGGTTGTTCAAACCTTCCCTCGACGCGCTGCTGGTCGAGCACGCCCGCAGCGACGTGGAAGCGGTAGAGCTCCAGCGCGGCATGATGACGACAGCGCATTTCGTCTTTCAGGACGGCACCCACTACGTTCTGATGTGTCCGGGCATCCACCGTCGCAAACTCAAAAAGGTGAAAGAGACCCTGACCACCCAGTAAAGAAGAGCTGCAACAAGTGAGGGCAGCAGAGGAGACGGATGAGAGATCTGCTAGCTTTACTGATTGCCCTGATATTGGGGGCTACAGCCCTGGTCGGCTGCAGAAGCATAGAATCTACGGCAGAGCCAACCGGCACCCACGCACCTGTGCGCACGCCGTCTCCCACTCCGCTCCCTGCCACGCGCACGCCGACGGTCACCCCTATCCCGACTGAGACGCCGATTCCCCCGATCTTCACCCCCACGTCCACCCCGCTGCCGGAGATATTCCGCCCGGTCGCCACCGTCGCAGAGATTCTCCCTGGGGAGTTCCGGCGCCTGCACGTCGGGTCGGAGGGCACGCTGTGGCTTGCCACCGACCGGGGGGCGGCCGAGTACGCGAACAGCACCTGGCACGTCCGCCTCACCGATGCCCCGGGCGAGGTCGTCGCTATCGACGACGCCGGGCGCGTCTGGGTGATCCACGAAGAAAGCGGTGATATCGCCGCCTGGGACGGCGCTGCCTGGACCACCTACGGCGAAGATGAAGGCTGGGCTCCCCTGGAAGCGTATTGGTACCAGGAAAGGTACTGGGGGCAAAGCGACCGGCAGGGAGACCTGTGGCTCGTCACGTTGGAGAACGTGCGCCGCTTCGATGGCGCGCGCTGGACGGTGTTCACCGCAGAGGAGATGGGGATGGGGCCACCCGAGCACGAAGGTCTGATGACCGATTTCCACGTCACCGCGCGGGAAACTACCGACCAGGTGTGGGTGGGAACGTGCGATTGGGCCGGCCCTGGGCCCGTGGGAGGACGCGGCGTGCGCTGGTTTGATGGTTCGACAGCGCTCACCGCAGGCGGCCAAACCTGGCAGGGCGCCGACTCGCCGGTCGCCTCCGGCTGCACCGAGGCCATCGAGGAAGACGCAGAGGGGCGCGTCTGGCTGGGTCTGTGGGCGACCGTCTGGCGCCACGATCCCGCCACCGGTGATTGGGTGCAGTTCACGCCGCCGGAAGATCCGCCCGGCGAAGGGCAGCGTTACGGCGCCGTCCTGGACCTCGCCCTGGATTCCACCGGAGATCCCTGGGTGAGGATGCTATTCTGTGGTGGAGCGAGCTGCGAGGCCGAAGCCCTCTATCACCTCCAAGATGGAGAGTAGATCCAGGTGGGCAAGCTCGGAATGTACGGCGGAACCCTTATCGACATTGATGGCACCCTGTGGCTTTTCGGGAATGGCATCTATCGGGTCGAAGGAACCGCGCTTGAACCGGTGGTCCCCTTGTTGGTCCAATCTACGGTCGTAGACGAGGCCGGGCGGGTCTGGTTTGTGGCCTGGCACCAGGGAGCGGAGCGACTCTGGAGGATCGAGGGGAAGGGGAAATAAACTGAGGTGCCCACGCACAAGCCTGCAGACGAGTTCAATCAACGCGCCCTGTCCCACGCCTTCATTGTCCGCATCTGGTGGGAGCCGGGCCTGAGCCGACCAGATGGTCGCCCATTGTGGCGGGGCCAAATCCAGCATGCAGCCACCGGTCGTACCCTGACCTTCCAATCGCTGGCCCAACTCCTGCACTTCATCCAAGCGCAAACGGGCGATCTAGAAATTCAGACCTAGGGAAAACGCACGTCCAAACAGAAAAGGAGGACAAGATGAAACGGAGAGGTTTGCTCAAAGCGTTCCTGTTATCGACGTTCTTAATTTTCAGCCTGCCCAGCGTGGCCCGGGCCGGCGTTATCACCGTCTGCGCCAGCGGCTGCGACTACAGCAGCATCCGGACGGCTATCGCCAACGCCAATCCGGGGGATACCGTGCAGCTGGCGGCCGAGACCTTCACCGAGGGGAGTCTCTCCATCGACAAGAACCTGACCATTCAGGGGCAGGGTGCCGGTGCCACCATCATTCAACCCGCTGCATCTCAAGCGGATTCCACCGAGCAAATCTTCACCGTGAACGACAACGACACAAACAACGACGCCACCGTTACCATTGAGGACTTAACACTCCGCCACGGAAAGGATCAGGGCGGGGGCGCCATTTACAACGCCGAAACGCTGAACGTGAGGCGCTGCACTATCACCGATAACGCAGCAGTAGCGCTCTCCGGGGGCGCCATCATCAATCACGGGGGCACGCTGTTCATCGACGACAGCACCCTCAGCAACAACACCGCCGAATATCACGGCGGCGCCATCTACAACGAGCTCTACGCAGCCCTCTACGTGCGGAACAGCACCCTGAGCGGCAATCGCGCCAATCGAGACGGGGGCGGAATCTTCAACACGGTGAGCACGGTGCATCTCCACTTCAGCACCGTCACGGGCAACGTCGCCGATGCCGATAACAACGACGACGGGGACGGCGGGGGGATCTTCAACTACCGTCCAGGCGACCCAGCGTACGTCTATCTGTACAGTTCCATCGTGGCGGGGAACGACGACAGGAGCACGCCCTCAGCCGACGACTGTGACCATTACTTAGGCCCCCTGACCTCCATGGACTACAACGTGGTGGGCGACGGCACCGGCTGCCCCAGCGACAAAGCGAACGATCAGACCACCAGCGATGCCCGCCTCGGCCCGCTGGCTCTCAACGGCGGCCGCACGCGGACCCACGCCCTGCTCTCCGATAGCCCGGCGCTCGACCAGATGTCCGCTAGCGACAACGACTGTGGCGCCGGTTCCTTCGCCGCCGATCAACGCGGAAAGGATCGCCCCGACGACACGCACTGCGACGTGGGCGCCTACGAGCGCCAGCCGGACGAGCAGACGGCGCAGAACGCCAGCTGGACGCCGGATCAGGGCTACGTCTTCCCCAACGTGAACGTGCACATCACGCCCACGACCGCGATCACTCCCGGCCTCGTCACCGTGCTCAAACGCGGTGCGTATCCCGGCCTGGGGCAAGACCCCGGAGAACTCCCCATTCTCTGGACGGTCACCACCACGGCAACCGGGTACACGCTGAACATGGCCCTCTGCTACACCGACGGCGAGCTGGGCAACGTCAGCGAGAGCGCGCTGCACGCCTACCGCTGGGACGAGACGACGTGGGCCTGGGTAGACATGGGCGGATCGGTTGACGCTGACGCTAACTGTGTCACCGTCGTCGACGTCACCGAGCTCAGCCTGTGGACGCTGGCAGGGGGGAACGCGCCGACGGCGGTCGCGCTGCGGACGCTCGCAGCCGGTCACTCCGCGTCGTGGGTCGTCGTGCTGGCGGGCGTGACCGTCGCCGCCAGCAGCGCCGCACTCTGGCGGCGACGCCGGCGCAGCAGATGCGTAGGGGGTTAAGAGATCGGAATTGGAAAGAAATAATAGACGTTCACACGTAAGTATGACTCTACTGAAAAAAGGTTTTTCAGTAGAGAAAAGGATACTATATGTTGTGGTTGGGCTACGCCCAACCACAACATATACCCCATATTTTTCTCTGGCTGACCCTTTTTCAGGGCAGCCAAGTATACAAGGAGGATGTGCGATGAGGAAACAACGTTTGATCCGTTTGATGGGTATGCTGATGCTGCTCGTCGTGCTCATGGGCAGCAGCGCATTGGCAAAAGATGATGGACAGGAAGGATCACAGAGGCTTGCCGCCGCCCTGGGTAGCGGGTTCACGTATCAGGGCCGCCTGGAGCAGGGCGGCGAGCTGGTCGAAGGGGACTGCCCCATGGCGTTCCGCCTCTACGACGCCGCCAGCGACGGCGCGCAGGTAGGCGCCGCCATCACCCGCACGGTGACGGTGAGCGCGGGACTGTTCACCGAGATGCTGGATTTCGGCAGCGGCGCATTCGCGGGTGACCGTCGCTGGCTCAACGTGAAGGTCGACTGTGACGCCGACGGTGCCTACGCCGACCTGGGCCGGCAGCGTCTCGTGGACGAATCTGACCGACCTGCCGGTGGGCTTTGACGACGACATGGACAACGTCGACGACACCGTCTCCTGGAGCGAGATCAGCGGCATCGTCGGCACCGGCGCCAGCGAGGTCGCCAGCGGCGATCACGCCCACGATGGCATCTACGCGCCCGCTACACACGACCATCTAGGCGAGACCTGGAGCGGCAGCGGCGATGGGCTGCACGTCTCCGGCGACAGCGGCGGCGCCATCCTGTCCGGCGCCAACAGCGGGAGCGGCGAGGGCGTCCAGGGTCGAGGCAACAGCGGCTTCGGCGTCTACGGTCACAGCAGCAGCAACAAGGGCGTCTACGGGTACAGCGACAATGACGCCGGCGTCTACGGCGAAAGCAGCAACGACTACGGTGTCTCCGCCAAGAGTGATGGCAGCTACGGCCTCTACGCCTGGGGGATCAGCGGAGACGTGCGCCTTCGCAACGGCACCATTTACGCTAACAGAAACAGCAGCAGCGATATGGCGCTCCACAGCAACAACAACGTCGACGTCCATCTGGATGATGATGGGAGCACCGATGCGCAGTTCCGCGTTCTTGATAACGCGAACACTCCCGTCTTCACCGTCACCGAGAGCGCAGACATCTCCTGGAAACACAAGACCGGCTACGTCTCCATCCCCGCTGCTGCCTTCAGACCCAAACAAGATGGATACGATTTCCGAAACCTAGGATACCAACTGATTCCCGAGAACGCCACCAGCGAATACTACTATGCCCCTGTGCAGTTGCCACATGGTGCTACGATGACCAAGATGACCTTCTACTGGTACGACTCCTCTTCATCCAACAATGGAGAAGCAATCTTGTATCAGAACAATCTGGCTGGAATGGGATTGGGTATGGCCGTAGTCAATACCAGCGGCGATGGAGGCGGTGGCAGCAGTTACGATGACACCATCGCACATGCGACTATAGACAATTCCCAATACGCCTATTACGTGAGGTGGCACCTCCCCGATAGTAATGACGTCCGTGGTCGTGGCGTGGTCATCGAATACACCTACACCGGCCCGCACTAGGGGAGGAGGCAAAGATGAGACGGCAACAACGTATGCTGATCACGCTGCTGCTGTGCCTGCTGATGATGGCTGCCACGATCCAGGCCGCCGGCCCGGATGAAGTGCTCACCGGATGGACGGTGGACGGCGGGGGCGGCCGGTGGGCCAGCGCCAACGAGCAGTACGTGCTCAACGGCACCGTCGGTCAGCCGGACGCCGGCGTTCTCGGCAACGGCGACTACACACTCGGCGGTGGCTTCTGGGGCGGCGGCGAAGCTGCGATCACCCACAATATTTACCTTCCCCTGATCATACAACAGGGTTGACCACCACTATTTGCACCCGAAGGGATGCTCATCCCTTCGGGTGCAAACGGTCACAGGGCCCCACAACGAGCGGGGTTCTCCACTACATTCGTCTCTTGGATCGGACCCCCAGCGCAGCCCCACCCACAGCGATCAGTAGCGTCATCGAGCCGGGACAGAACCCTCCGGTGGGCGGGCTGTCCGCTGTCTCCTCTGCAGGTGACGATTCTATCTCAGGTGCTTCTTCGGTCGCTTCCTCTGATTCCGGTGGCGCTGCGTCCCACGCCGTCGTCGGGCCGACCACGTCGAGGAGCAGTGTCCCGGCCTGGTCCCCGCCGTAAGCGTCGAGCGCGAAGCCGTAACCCGCGATTTCTGACGGTTCCAGCACGTCGGCGCTGCCGGCCTCCGCCCACGGCGCCGGCTCGAAGTCGGACCAGGGGAGGAAGGTGTAGGTCCAATCCTGGCAGCAGGCGTCGGTTACGTCGAAGGTGACGTCGAAGGGCGACACCGCGCCCGGCCGGCCCGCGA
>CAYVKR010000169.1:0-6624 GCA_964452025.1 uncultured Anaerolineales bacterium | reverse complement strand
GGAGAGAAACATGATGGGAAGCCGCCTATGGCGTTTGAGCCACCCTGGAACTGCTTCGTTTGCCCCCCTCACCCAGTGGTTGCCAAATTTCCTGAGTCGTGTATAATGTGAAGCGTTAACGGGGCGTGGCGCAGCTTGGCTAGCGCGCTGCAATGGGGTTGCAGAGGTCCGCGGTTCAAATCCGCGCGCCCCGACAGTCGATCAAAAATGTCCGGTATTGTTGTCGAAAGCAATGTACTGGGCATTTTTTATTACATTCCCTCCAGCAGTTTGACTTGGCGTTGTATGTTGCGCAAGATCTCTTCCTTCCGTTGTGAATGATCAGAGGATGGAGCAAGTTGAGCATAGACGCGGCGCGCAGTCTCATATGTGGCTTCCAGATAAATATCGGTGACATCTTCGGTGCCGTGCATGAGATTGTATTGAATTACCTCACGGGTGCTGGGATGGCGAGAGTTCGTTCGCACGTAGCGCGCATGTCCATGACGCAGATCATGAGGTCGACGATACGGGATGTCTGCTCTTTTACATAACCGTTTCAATCCGGCTCGCATACGCTGATCATAACCACCGCTTGCCACCTCGTCTCCTCTCAATCCTGTTCCATCCCGGGTAAGCGGAGCAAACCATAAGGCGGTTTCGGGGAGACGCGATCTTACATAACTGTCCCACTCTCGGATGACTGAAAGCAGAGGAGGAAGAGGAATCAAAAAGGTAGTTGCAGCTTTGTCAAACTTGGTCCGTATCCCATATTCAGGCCATTGTCGTATTTCGGGAGGATCGCGCGTCAGATCCACAGAATGAATGGGCATGCTCACCAGTGCACCGATGCGCATGCCCGAAGCAAAGAGCATCAACACACCGGCCTGATCTCGGAAGTTTTTAAGTGTTTGTCTGCTGGTAGGTAAAGAGGCAATTCGCTCAATTTCAGCCCGCTTGTAAGGCCGTCTGATTATCGGACGTTTACGTTTTATCTTGACCCGCTTGGGGGCCAGGCTTTTGATCCAAGATCCTGTATCCTGAGAACTGAAACGGTCAGGATAGTTTTCTAGACACCAACGCATACAAGCCCGCGTGGTTATCAGGATCTTCTTAATGGTGCTCTTTGATAGATCCACCTCGTCATTAAGATACGCAACAAAGGTAGGCAGGATCGTATGGGCTTCCGAGAAAGAAGTCTCACCCGCCCATCGAAGCAGGTGAAGCAGGCACGACCGATCCCGTTTAATGGTCGAAGGTTTTGAATTATCAAAATCCTTTTTGTATTCAAGAAATTTCATCACAAGATCATAGTTCTGACGATTAATCATCTTTGCTCCTTCTCGCACGCGCCCTATTCACGGTTGTGCCACAGTGCGGACACTGACATGAGACGAGTTCAAGGCAACGATTGGTTGGTTTGATCTCAAACGGAGGTTGCATCGTAACAGGCCGATTACATCCAAAGCACCACGCCTCATCGGGCGCCATTCTGATCTTCGGCGGCTGACTATCCTCATACCATCGAGAAAGTTCAGCACCGTTGATGAAGATATGCCCGCGCTTATTGCGGCGATGAGGACAACCAGCTGGGATAAATCCCCGGTAGACCGTATCACGGCAGCAGCCTATTGCGTCAGCCAGCTGCTTTGGCGTGTACTCCATCTCAAGTAGCGCCTGGAGCCTAAGTTTCTGCTCTCGATTCAAGCGCGGAGGACGACGTATAGCCTTATGTGGCGTTGTTTTACCCGATACGTGGCACATAAACATACTCCATTTCGTGTTAACCGATTGTTGTTCAGAATGATCCGGTATTTCTATTTATAGCACAAGATCACATTTCTGTCAACCAGAGAGAACGATTATGTACGATTTTGACTAATACCAAATGAGCCTCTAATAGAGGAGGGCTAAATGGAGAAGTTTGTCAGTTGGTTAAAGAAAAAGATGCAGATTAGAAATATTGGAAACAATGAATTAGCGCGACGTGCGGGATTCTCAAATTCTTATGTTAGTGATATACTCACAGAAAAAAAGGAGCCTACCTACAACTTCTGCGAGGGCATAGCCAAAGCCTTAGACCAGCCTTTGGAACTCGTGCTCAGAAAGGCACGATTACTGCCACCAAAAAGCGGTCCTGAAGAAGATCCCATAGTTGTTGAAGGTGCCGAAATACTGAGGTGGTTGAGTACACCTGTACAGGAATTCGCTATCTCTATACTTCGACGAATTAAGGCATTTGACAGTGAGTATGGACCTTTCGAAGTTGCAGAGTACCTCGAAGATGAAGCACTGGAAGAAAAAGTGTTTTCATTTAGCCACCTGCCAGATGAGGTTAAAAAGCAGTTTAGATATACAGTATCTGAGGACAGGCGAATGAGACGTCTCAACATAAACCCCCTAGATGATCTCCCCCCACAGCCGGATAACTCCGAGAAAAAGTGACTATAGCTCCCAGACGCCGATTGTAACGATGTCTGGGAGTCGTCAAGGCCTATCCAATGACCTTGACGTTGATAGTAACAAGTCTTCAAGAAACCTCGAAGATATTCCTAATCTCACTGGGTAGATGAAAACACGTTGCCGAGATTAGCCTGTCCCAACCACACAGGCGTAACGTTGCAAAACCCAATCAGTGTGTAACGCATTTTGACAACTCCCCCATCCTGTGCTACATTTTACCCAGTCAATGACCAACGTGTCATGACACCATGCGCACCTGGCCCACCCACAGGAGACAAGCCATGCCCGGACGTCGCATCACGCTCACGTTCAGACACCAGCAGGCGCAGACTTACCGTGTCGACCTGCGGACCGCCGACGGGTGTGACTACGCGGGCGCCTTCACGCTGCCCTACGACGCGCCGACCTGGGCCACGGTCATACAGGCGCTGGAGCCGGGCTTCGATCCGGCGCAGGCCCCTGAAGAGCTCCTCGAGGCATTAGCGCCGCTGGGCGACCTCGACGCGCTTCGGGTGACGGTGGGCAACGCGCTGGGCCAGGCGCTCTTCGCCGATGACGCGCTGATCGAAGGAATGCTGGGTCCGCTGGGCAACGCCGCCAGCGAACGCAGCCCGCTGCCCGTGACGCTGCGCTTTGGTCACGCGACCGACCTGCTGGCACCCCTGCCCTGGGAACTGCTGCGCCACCGCCGATGAGTGTTGGAGCTCGTGACCCTGCGCGCCTCTCGTCGCAACCTTTCGAAAGCCCTCAAACTCTCTACAACGCGTTGGATATAGTAACATGATATAATTAGTGGTGAACACCTTGATGAAGGCGTCATCAGGGAAAAGCAAAATTCTACGTTGCAATTACGCTATTTCCATCCACGCCATGCATTTCATGTTTTTGGGTTAGAAGGAAAAAACACAGCCAGTGATCCAAGGAGCCATTATGAAAAGAGCAGAGACATTAGCCGACGTAATCCGTCTATTCGACCCACGCAAGCCCCTACAAGGGGAGGCACTGGATAGCTTCTACATCAACCGCCCCCACAACCCGTTGGAGCGCATGCGTATCTATCTGCAAGGCCTGGGACTGAACAACCAACCGGTTAAGCTCCTTTTCACCGGACACGTGGGAAGCGGCAAGAGCACCGAACTCAACAAGCTCGCAACCCATCTTGAAAATCAATTCTTTATCGTGAATCTAGACGTTCGCCAATCTCTCAATCTGAGCGACTTATCCTACGTGGACATCCTGCTGGGCCTTACAACAGCACTCTTTCGCCGCGCCACCGAGGAGAGCGTTTTAAAACAAGCCCCTGCTCAGATCGCCGCCAACGTCTGGGAGGATGTCAAAGTCTTCATTGAGCACACCATTTTTGGTCCCGTCCGGCTCTCCACACCACAGGCCGAAGCGAGCTTTTCAGCAAGAGTCAACGTGTTGGCCGCAGAGTTCGAGGCCAAGTTCAGCCAGGAAGCCAGCACGCGCCAGGCCGTCCGCGAGCAGATGGAGGGCCGCGTGGTCGAGTTAGTGGATAAACTCGATTTTGTGGCCCAACAAGTTCGAGATCATTATGGACGTCCCGTGCTCTTTTTTGTGGAGAACACCGACAAGCCCGATCTGGATAAAGCGCGGGACCTCTTCGTCAACCATACCCACACGCTCACCAATTTTCAGGCGGCGGCTATCTATACCTTTCCCGTCGGCCTGCGCTACTCACCCGACTTTGCACTGGTCAAAGATCACTTCGACCACGATTTTGTACTGCCCAATATCAAGGTAAGGAAACGCGATGGAAGTGAGGCTGAACAAGGCACCAACTGTTTACATGAAACGGTCAAAAAACGTGCCGATCTTGATCTATTTGACGCTCAGGCGCTGGACACCATGGTGTGCGCCAGCGGCGGCCTGGTCCGCACCCTGATCCGGTTGACACAATCAGCCGCCGTCTATGCCCTCAGCCAGGGGCACGCACGCATCATGCCGGAGAGTGCGCAGGCGGCCATCGCGGAGGAAGAAGCGGACTATATCGCGGCGTTGGGCGCCGAAGACTACGACGTGCTGGCGGCCCGGATGGCGGACAGGGAATTGAGCAGCGACGAGGGCGTGCAACGCTTGCTCCAGAGTCGGGCTCTGATGGAATATGCCAACGGCACCCCCTGGTGTGACGTGCATCCTATCATTCACGATCTGGTGCGAGAGAGAACCGGGAAGGAGCTAGAGGGTGAATAAGGCAACGCCCGACACAGAGAAACAGCGGGAGCGTATAGAGCACCATTCTTCGCCAGTCTCCTACCTTCAGCAAAAAGAGTTAGATCGGTTGGCTACACTTCTGCGCAATGCGACCGGCGGCACCTGGGCCGTGGCGCTCTACAACACCGTGGCGGTCCGCGACCACGTGATGCAAGCCTTACGCGACCGCCTGCATTCTCTGCCAGTCTATGATTTTACCTTTACCAAGACGCGCGCCAATCCACTAGCCTACCTGGAGCGGCTCTCCCCAGAGATGAAAGAACAGCGAGCGATTGTCTTCCTCTATGACCTGACCCGCAGTGGCGAACGGGTATGGGGATACCTGGAGATGCAACGTGAGGCCCTGGCGGATTATCCCCACGGGTTGGTCTTCTGGATGACGCCGGCTGAGCGCGGAGAGGCGCTGCGCAAGGCGCCTAACTTCTGGTCGCAACGCAGTGGCGTCTTCGATTTCACCATAGCGGACGATCGAGCGCTCATGCAAATGCGAAGAGCAGGAAGCGAACAATCGGCACGCTTTGCAGATAAAGCCGATTGGGAACGCAAAGTTCGCCTATACCAAGGTTTGTTGGAAGAGTACAAGCAGTGTAATGACGTACCAGCGGACACGCAGATGGATCTTTACCACAAGCTTTTCATGCTTCAATACACTGTGGGCAATTACCAAAAAGCCCAAGACTTGGTTCAAGAGCAACTAGTGCTGGCCCGAAATACAGAAGACGAAGAGCAAACAGCACAGGGGTTGTACAATCTAGGCTTGGTTTATACGGATCTGGGAGAGTGGGACCGGGCCATCGACATATACCAGCAAAGTCTGCAAACCTACGAGCGCTTGGGCGACGTGCGTGGCAAGGCTCAAACCCTCAATAACCTGGGCAGTGTGTATGCTCAGAAAGGGGAGTGGGACCGGGCCATTGCAAAGTACGAGCAAAGTCTCGAGATAAAAGAGATACTGGGCGAATTGCACGGCATTGCGCAGACCTGGGTGAACCTTGGCAATTTGTGTGCATCTCAAGGGCAGTGGGACCGGGCTATTAACCTGTACCGACAGAGCATAGACATTTACAAGCGTTCAGAGGACATGCATGGAATGGCCGACGCACTTACTAATCTGGGCAATGTGTATCGGATGCAAGGTAAGTGGGACGGGGCCATTGAGATGTATCAGCAAAGCATGGAGATAGATCAGCGCTTGGGCAATACCCAAGGCATGGCCGAAATCCTGAACAATCTAGGTATCGTCTTTCGAAAAAAGGGAGATTGGCAGCAGGCGCTTGAGATATTTGAGCAAAGTCTTGAGCTCTTCGAGCAAGTTGGGGATATGCATGGCGCTGCTCATACTCTGAATAACCTGGGCAACGTCTACACTGATCGAGGAGAATGGGAGCGGGCACTTGAAGTGTATCAACGTAGTTTAGAAACCTATCAACGTTTGGGTGACGTGCACAGTATAGCCCAGACGTGGGGTAACCTGGGCAACGTTTATGCTGAGAAGAGGGAGTGGGACCAAGCATTTAAGATGTACAATCAGGGTCTTGAAGTCCTTGAACGCATCGGTGACAGACACGGAGTGGCCCAGGCGTTGGGTAACATAGGCACTCTCCATCTTCAGACCAACTCTCCCAACAAGGCCAAACTCCCACTGGCCCGCGCCACTCTCATCTTCGCGCAACTGGGCTCGCCCCATCAGCAGACCGCCGCCCGCAAGCTCGTTCAGGCCTTTGACGGCGATGTCGACGCCGCCAACGCCTACCTCGACCAGATCGCCGGGGAGATGCAGGCCAACGACGAGTCATCCAAACCATGAAGCGTGAAGGGAACGTTCAAACGTTGAAACGTTGAAACGTTGCACCTTGAACGAAAAGGAATCAAGTCTATGTCAACCACCCCCCAGCGCGTCCACGAACAGTTGCAGCGCATCCCGCAAGCCGGCCTCGACGCCGTCAA
>CAYVKR010000168.1:0-6645 GCA_964452025.1 uncultured Anaerolineales bacterium | reverse complement strand
CCGTCGTTCCAGTTCCGCACCGGGCGCAGGTAGCCGACGATGCGAGAATAGACCTCACAGGGAATCTTGCGCGCTTCCTGTGGGGTTGCTTTTGGCTGATCTTGGGTGGTCACGGTACACTCCTTTGATGTTTTGATGGATGCGTTTCTCATTTATCTCATTGTGATGGCACGCTCTCTTCTTGACGGCTGAGCAACCCCAGGCGCATCTGTGCCCATGGGGCAGTCCATCCCCCAACGAAGCCCACCAGCCCATAGCGGAGGGTGCGCCAGACGATCTCCAGGGCGACGCCCATAGTTTCGTCGAAGAGGCCGAAGAGCGCGCTCAGTCCGGCGTAGGCGATGCCGACGATCAGCAGGCCCACGCCGGCCCGCGCGATCCGCTGCCAGAGCGGGCCAGCTGCGCTGAAGCGTAAGGTCTCGCTCTCCAGCACGTAGCCAATGCCAAGGCCCATGAGGGCACCCAGCGTGGTGGCGGTGCCGTCAGTTGGATAGATCAGCAGGAGGCTCAGCGGGATCAAGGTGGCCATGGTGTAACGACCCAGTCGACTGGATTCCGACAGTCGCTGCCGGAGACGCGGCTCGGCCCAGAGCCATGCGCCGAGGTAGAGGACGCCGATCAAGACGCTGGCGATCACGTCCTGGGGGAAATGGACGCCCAGGTACATGCGCGAGAAGGCGATGAGGCCCGCGATGATCGTCGCCACGACCCAGAACCAGCGTTTGGCGAAGCGCACGGCCATGTAGCCCCAGGTGACGACGGCGCCCTGCGTGTGCCCGCTGGGAAACGACGGCGAGGTCTCGTGCCGCAGCGGACGAAGCCTTAAAGTGATGCCCGCCTCCTCTAAGTCGAGTTCCAGCGCCGGGGAATCCGGTCGGGGGATGTGCCAGAGGCCCTTGAGCCAGGTGTTAAGCGTCGCCGTGGAGAGAAAGGCATAGCTAAGCCCCCGTCCAATGGATTTGTTGATGCACCAGTAGACAATCGAGAGAATCATCATGTAGCTGAGCTCGCTGCCGAGATCGGTGATGATGGGGAAGACGACGTCGAGAAAGCCCGTGCGCAGCAATTCAACTTGCAGAAGCACATGGTAGCCCCAGGGAACCAGGCCCCAGAGTAGATCATTCATCATACGCTCCTTTGGTCAGGGATAGGTGAGCCAGTAATAGGCCAGTTTGACGATCTCTTGGAAAAAGTAGATCAGGCCTCGTTCGGTCGTCCACCAGTTGGTTGCATCGAAGTCCCAATGCGGCGCCGCATTGACTTCAATCTGCGTCGGTACGTCTTGTAGCACTTGGTTCATGATCCAGCGCGCCCGCCGCGTATGAAAGGCGGACGTGACGATGAGCACACGGTCAAGCGGCTGTCTTTCCACGTAGCGGCGCAGCGCGACGGCTTCGTCATAGGTGCTGGCTGCTCCGTCGCCGTAAGGCAGAATGGTGATGTTCGCTCGCGGCACGTCCTGTGATTCCATCACGCTGACGTTGATGTCCGTCTCGTTGGGGATCAGCCCCAGCTCGGCGGGCGGCGAATCCTCGACGCGCACGATCAACACCGTTGGCGCCAGCGCTTTGTGATAAAGCGCTGCGGCGTGAAAGGGGCGCGTCTCAACGCCTCCGTTGAGCACGAAGAGCGCATCTGCGGGCTGCAGCGGCGCGTCGTCGACGACGAGCCACTGGCCCAAGCCTCGGAGAATGGGCACGCGCAGGACGGTGGCGGTCGCGCCAAGGAGCACGCCGATCAGAGCGAGGACAACGAGCAGCCGTCCTGAGTTGTGCAGCCCTCGCTCCGTGCGATCCTTGCTCATGCGCCCACCTGGATGGGTTTCCAGTGCTTGAGCGTCCTGAGGCGCGGATCCTGTTCGAACCGCTGGCGAATTTTGTCGAAGACAGCGTAGTCGGCCATGGTGAGCGTGGCGAGGTCGTCCAGCCACGCCAGATCGTCCTTGGTCAGCGCGTCGTCCTCCAACGCCATGATCCCGCGCGCGTCCCACGGCAGGATCTCGACCTTGTTGAGCGCCAGGAAATCGCGCACCACGTTGCCCCGGATGAAGCCCATGCCGCGCATGTCGAAGATACCGAAGTCGTCGGGGTCGGCTTCGCTCGCGCGACAGGTCAGCCAGGCGCGACCGCCGGGCCAGAAGACGCCGGGCGGCAGATCCAGCGGGTCGAATTCAATCTCCAGCGCGTCGCGTTGAAAGGCGTCCAGCTGTGCGTCGACCCGGACCCAGCGGCCCACATCGGGACGCCAGACCTCGCAGATCCAGTGATCCTCGTAGTGATTGGGCCGGAAGTAGGTGGCGAATCCGCAGCGCGCCCGCGCCGGGACGCCGTGGTGGCGCAGTAGGGCGCAGAGCAACGTTGTGAAGTCGCGGCAGTTGCCGACCAGTCGTTTTTCCAGCGGACGCGGCTTGGTCAGCGGGCGGTCGTCCAGCGCCAGGATACGGTCGAGCATGGCGTCAACAGTGCGGATCTGCACTTCCTCCTTGCGCGTATCGGACAGCCTCACGCCGTACCGATCGGCCCAGAAAATGTGGACGAGCAGACCTTGCACGGTGCGAACCATGGCTCTGATATCGATAGGTATCGCATCCAGCAGGTGCGCGTGCTTGCCCGCGTCGGTCATCGGACCGGGCTGCGCGTAGAAGTGTAAGATCTCAGGCGTGGCGGCATTAGTTTCTGTCATGACTTTTTCCCATTCTGATCTTTTGGGAAGTTTGGAACTTCCCGGAAGGTGGATTTGGTTATATCCCCAGTCGCTGAACAAGCGCCTTCAGATACCGCGATTTGACCTGTTCCGACGCCAGCGCGCGCTCGATGGGCGGCAGCCGCAGGATCGCGCCGAGGACGTTCGCCAGGGCGCGGTGACTCGCCAGCACCTGCCGGTCGAAGATGAGGTTCTGGAGCTGGCCTCGCTCGATGGCGTGCCGGATGACGCGGTGTGTGGTGTTGATTGGCGTGATGACGCGCTCTGCGCGCGCTTCCATAGCGATACTGTCCGTCGGGCAGGCGCGGGCACAGAGGCCGCAGCCCAGACAGAGCGCCTCGTCGATGACGGCCTCGCCGTCCACCACGGCAATGGCGCCCATGGGACAGACTTTGGCGCAGGCACCGCAGCCCACACACGCTTCTGCCTCGACCGCCGGCAGGAAGTTGGTTGTGGTCATGGGGCGGAGCATCTCGAAGCGCCGCGCCGCGACCAGGGCCTCGCAGCAGCAGGAGCAGCAGTTGCAGATGAAACTGACGCCCTCCTGGGCGTTCTCGCCGATCTGGACGAGGTTGTGCTCGTAGGCGCGCTGCAACACGTCCAGCCCCTCCGCCACGTCGATCTGGCGGGCGAACTCATGCTTGATCAGCGACTCGGCCGGCCCGTTGAAGGTCAGGCAGACGTCCAGCGGCGCGTCGCAGGCGCGATCCACCTGCTGCATCTTGAAGCGGCAGTAGCAGTTGCCCAGCCCGATGTGGGACGCAGTCTTGACCACGTGGCTGGCGCGCTCGTAGTCCAGAACGTGCGCCGTGGGCTGGAGCACCGGTTCGTTGACGAAGACGCGGCCCAGCGGCGTTCCGGTGTCCTCGAAGAGGTCTTTGACGAAGGCGTCATCCACGTTGCAGTACTGGGTGAGCAGCTCGCCCAGCACCTGCTGATCCACGTCGTCGCGCACGCGCATCATGGAGAACTCCAGGAAGCCGGCCATGGGCGGCGGTACGGTGTACGTCGATGCGCCGTCCGCTTCCACGTCCACGATGAGGGCGCGGTCGGCCAGGCTTTGTAGGATCTCCTCCGCGCGCTTCACGTCCATGTCCCAGAGGCGCGCGGCCTGCCCAGCCTTGAAGGGCCGGATGGGCAGCCGGGCCACCAGCGCGGCCTCCCGCTCGCTGAAGAGCATCGCCAGAATCTTGTAAAGCGTCTCCGAGGGCGGCACCCGCTGCGGGAAACGATTCAGACGCTCGACCAGGTTTTCATACGCGGTGGACATCTATACCTCTCACCACGGCTCTTCGTCGAAGGGATCGCCCAGGTAAAATACCTCTGTGCCATCGTCCATGCGTGCCCGTCGTCCGACGGTGCGTTCAAAGAGGTTGATGCTCTCCGGCGTCTTGCCGGTCTTACTCAGCTCGTCGAAATCCTCAGGCGTGAACTCAGGCGTCTCCGGCGTGTCGGGCAGGCTCAGGATCTGTTCGATGAAGGCCTCGCGGTAGGGAATCAGATCCCTGGGCAAGCGGATCCCTTCCTCACGATTGTGTTGTAACGCCGTCAGGATCTCCTGTTTAACGTCCGCCGGTCCGACTTCGAGGGGATCGACGCCGCGCGCTCGCCATTCTCCCAATGCCAGGTCCTCCAGTTTCTGAGGCTTGCGCCTGGGGAACAACATGCTGTCTTTAAGGGCGCCCTCCCATGGGGGATTGTGGTCGATGAGGAACAGGAGCCCGGTCGCGCGGCGTCGGTGCTGATTGGTGTACCACATCACAAGGATGAAGCCCTGCGAACCAAATTGGTCGGTGTGGGTGTACGCCTTGTAAAACAGGTTGGGTTTTTCTTCGATTTTCTCTATTTCCTGCTCTGAGACGCCGGTCTTTTCCAGCCAGCCCTCGATACAGCGCTTTTCAATTGCGTCGAGCGTACGTTGTTCGACGATCTCCATCAAGGGACGAACGTATTCATGATCTTCGAGCCACGCAGGCAGAATCTCGTCGAGCCGTGCTCGAACTTCCGGTTCAGCGTCGCACGCCGTCTTGATCAGGATGGGCAGAAACTCGTCAGGCGCCAGTCCCTGGAACAGGGCGTCCAGTTCACGTTTGAGGGATGCGTCTTCGATTCCCGTCACGGATTCGGCCTTCAACAGCGTTCCCAACTTGGGGCGCAGCATGGAAAGCCGTAAGTGTTTGGGCAGTTTTCGTTTCTTTGCCATACGTGCTCCTTATCTGTTTATGCGTGATCTATACGTCAACGCCGAAGACGGCGCGGATGGCGTAGCCAACCCCGAAAGAAAAAGCCGCGACGCCCAGGCTGATGCCTGCCATCTCCCCGAAGCGGTGGCGGAAGGAGAGGTCTTTGGCGATCGCCAGGTAGAAGTTAAAGACGGCGATGATGATAATGCCCGCGATGAGCGTCAATACCAGGCAGAGCAGATAGTTTTCGAGCAGCAGATAGGGCAGGATCAGCACGAAGACGGTGAAGATATAGGCTATCCCGGTGTAGAGCGCGGCTTTGAGCGGTTCCTCTTCACTCTCCCCGGCCCGCGCTGAGAGATACTCCGAAGCCGCCATGGAGAAGGACGCGGCGATGCCCGTGATCAGCCCGGAGAGCGCGATGAGGTTGGTGTTCTGGAAGGCGAAAGTCAGCCCGGCCAGCGTGCCCGTCAGCTCCACCAGCGCGTCGTTGAGGCCCAGCACCACCGATCCCGCATAGGCCAGCGACTCCTCATCCAGCATGTTGAGCAGGTCTATCTCGTGCTGCTCTTCGTCCTCAATGATCTCCTGGATTTTTGGGACGTACTGGACGATCTCGCCGTAAGCCTCTTGTGCATCTTCTTCAGCGTGCTCCATGAGCTTCATGCCAAAGGTCAGGCCGAAGAGGCGGGCGATCCAGTAGTAGAAGAGGACCCGCAGACGGTTAGGTTTCAGTTCCTGGTCTGTGTGTTTTTTCAGGCGCTCGTAGTGTTCGTGCTCGTCGTCGCCGATATCCTGCAGGACTTGACTGTTTTCAGCGTTCTTGGTGCTCTTCGCCAGCCGGGAGTAGATGTGGTATTCGGTGATCTCGCCTTGCTGCATCTCAAGCATCTTCTCTTGAATCTCTTGCGGAACCGTGTTTGTGCTCATCTTAACTCCTTTGGATGTAGGCTAGCATTCGCTGTAACCGCAGGTGGTGCAGTGGCGGCAGCCCTCCTCACTGATCAAGGTGGCGTTGCCACAGTCCGGACAGAGGTCAACCGCCCCCATCTTCGTCAACGGGACAGAATGGGGGCGCCCTGGGCTCTGCTCCGGCGGCGACTCGGCCTCGGCACACGGCGTGTAGGTGCGCAGATGTTCCGTCAGTACCTGCGCGACGCCATCGGGTAGACTGCGGACCTTATCCGGGCCGAAGCCCAGGGGCCGTCCCCCGCCGATGCCCTTGAGCTGGCGCACCACCTGCTGCAGCCGATCCGTTGAAGAGAGCGGCGACGGCACGCGCAGCACCAGCGAGATCAGCCGTCCGATGGCCTCAGCGACAGCAGCCGTGTCCGATCCGACCTTGCCGACGTTCAAGAAGACCTCGAAGGGTTCGCCGTGCCCGTTGGTGTTGACCGTAGTATAAGCCGTGCCCAGCGGTGTGGCAAGCCGGTAGGTTCGACCGGGTAGCGTGTGCGGGCGCGGGCGCACGGCGCCGTCATTTGGCTCTTTCGCGGCGGATTGCGGTTGCTTTGACGACTGCGTCTCCTGCGTCTCCAGCACTACGTCCTCGCGCGAGCCGGTGACGTAGACGGTGAGGCCCTTGCAGCCCAGCTCCCACGCCAGCTGAAAGGCCGAGGCGACGTCCTCCGGCGCGGCGTCGGCGGGGAAGTTGATGGTCTTGCTGATGCTGGCGTCGACGAAGGCCTGGAGCGCCGCCTGCATGTGCACGTGCTCCTCGGCGGTGATGTCGCCCGCCGTGACGAAGACCTCGCGCAGC
>CAYVKR010000167.1:0-6656 GCA_964452025.1 uncultured Anaerolineales bacterium | reverse complement strand
TGCTTGAGTATTCGCCATTCGCCATTCATCATTCGCTATTTTCGAAGGAGTCATGTTGGCTGCCCTGAAAAAGGATCAGCCAGTTGAGAGAATGCAGATGTAGCGGGTGATCAGAATTGTCGATTGGGTAACAGCTCCTGACCACCCGGCCGATTCTTCTTGATGTGAATCGCTCTGGGCTAGCTGCTGGTCGGCAAATACCTGGCGAGTTTGTGTGCGAGATTGGCAAGAGGCAGGCTCTGCAACCAGATGCGGCCTGGGCCCCGGAGGCGGGCCAGGAACAGGCCCTCACCTGAGAAAAGCACGTTGCTGACACCTTTGACCGACGTGATGTCGTAGCTCACCGTGGGATCAAAAGCCGCAATGTGCCCAGGATCTATTTGGAGCATCTGGCCTTGTTCAAGTGTATATGCGCGCAACTCGCCGGGAATCTCAAGAAATACCGCGCCTGGTCCCGTGACCTTCTGCAAGATGAAGCCCTCCCCGCCAAAGAGACCGGTGCCCAGCCGCTTACGAAAGTGCATCTCCAGCTTGACAGAGTCTTTAGCGCACATAAATGCATCCTTCTGGCAGATAAGGCTCTGACCGGCCTGAAGTTGGTGCGCCAACACTTTGCCAGGAACCTCTGGGGTGAAGGTCACAAACCCCCGCTGGCTGCGGCACGTATACGTCGTCATGAAGAAGGATTCGCCAGCCAACTTGCGGCCCAGTCCCGCCATCAGCCCGCCTTTGGTGTTGGTCTTCATGTCGATATCGCCGCCCATCCAAGCCATACCCCCCGACTCGGTATAGACCGCTTCCCCCTGGGTCAGATGAATGTCCAACGTCTGCATCACCGTTCCGTGGATTTTGTACTCCATCTTCCTTGCCTCCTCTGAGGAAAAACCTACATCCCACCTATGTGCCTCGTGGCTCATCGCAGAGCCGCATCGAAAATGCGACCATGGGAGCATTATAGCACCACGGGCGGACAAAACAATAACCGATCAGCCTGGACAAACGGGGCGGCTTCAGGGCGGCTCAGACGCCATAGGAGGCTTCCAGGCGTGTTTGCCATGCGCATTGACCTCAGCGCACATCAACCCCAGCTTCGTTTGCCCACCGTCGAAAGCATTTGCATTGTTCGTAAAAATTTTATATGATGAAGTCAATGGCATGCACCCAGGGACAGGCCCTGGCCCGGCTTTTTATCCCTCGCGCCAGTCATGCCAGTTGATCATAGCAGCGGGTTGAGTGGACATCACATAAGGAGAACAAGATGACAAATCTGCTGAAGAACGGTGGTTTCGAAAATGGAACATGGCACAAAACCCACACAGGCGAAGAGATTCCTGAGGTCAGTGTGCCGAAACACTGGATTGCCTTCTGGAGGCAAGGTGAACCTAACGCACGCAGCGGTGACGTGAACTGCCGCCGCCCCGAATGCAAGGTTATCTCCAAACAGCCCCCCTTCCTCGACCCACCCCGTATCCACAGCGGCAACCAGGCCTTCCAGTGCTTCACCTTTTTTGGCGTACATGACGCGGGCATCTACCAGCGGGTGACGGGATTGACGCCCGGCACCACAGTGCAGGCCACAGCCTGGACCCACGCCTGGTCCAGCAACGCCGATGATCCACATCACAGCCAGACGGAAGGCGGCGGCAAGTGGAACTTCGAACAATTTGTAGGCATCGATCCCAATGGCGGCACCGATCCCTGGTCGGATTCCGTCATCTGGAGCGAAGCGCGCAACGTCTATGACACATACGAGAAACTGCCCCCCGTCGAAGGGCAGGTCGGCGAGAGGGGCGCCGTCACCGTCTTCCTGCGCTCCACGGTCCAGTATCCCTTCAAACACAGCGACGTCCACTGGGACGACGCCGTCCTCATCGCCGTCGACGCACCTGAAGAACCAGAGGAGCCCGAAGAGCCGGAGCAGCCAGAAAAACCTGAACAACCAGAGCCGCCAAGCAGCGAACGGCGTGCGGGCAAGATCGGCCCGCATATCATCCGTGATACCCCCACCGTTCAACAGTGGGTAGATGCACGCCCCACGGTCCTGAAACTGGTAGGGAATTGGGGGATCGCCGAACGAGTTCCCGCTGATACGCTCATCATCGGCCGCCAGGCACAGAATGAGATTCCAGGCCTCTTCTCCGATCCGCCGGAAAAAGTTGCTCGATGGCTGGTCGATCAGCAACGGTCGCTCTACGAGCGTCATCCCCATATCAAGTACTGGGAAGGTCCTAACGAGAAAGACGTCGCCACCCCTGACCAGATGCGTTGGATGGCCGACTTGGAAGTGGAACGTATCCGCTTACTCGCCGATATGGGTTTGAAGGCCGTCATCTTCAACTTCTCCACCGGTCAGCCCAAGTTGGACCTGTGGCAGTACTCCACGGCGGCCCTCAAAGCCATCGATCAGCACGACGGGCTGCTGGGATTACACGAATACTCCACGCCCGTTATGCAGGCGCTGACGGGCGATCTGCAACCGCCGGGCGGCGATGCGTTGCCCAACGCCGGCTGGCTGACGCTGCGCTACCGGCTGGTGCACGAGCGGCTCAAGGGTATAGGATTTGGTCACGTGAAGATGATCATCACGGAGTGTGGATTGGACCAGATCGGCGACAGTCTGCTTATTGACCCGGAGGCCAGCAACGGCGCGTGGCGCGATCACATCGACTATTGGGCCAAGAAAGGACGCACGGACGCGGAGACGTACTACGGCGAACAGCTGCTCTGGTATGAAAAAGAGCTGCGCAAGGACGACTACATGGTCGGCGCTACTGTCTTCACCGAGGGCCACTACGATCAGGAATTCGCCAGCTTCGACGTCGCGGGCACCAAGGTCGTGGATATGCTCACCTCTATTATCGGCGAGCCGGAAGAGCCTGAAACGCCCGCAGAAACCGAAGTACGGCTCACAATCAAGCCAGGCGAGCCACGAGCCAATGAGGTCTTCGAGATCACGGCATCCATAACCCCACATCTGAAGACGCCGCGACTGGCCTTTACCGGCGGTGAGATGCTGCGAAGTGACCCAAAGGTCAGCGGCGACGATGTGACCTGGCGCGCCATGACAGTGAAAACCGGTACCTACACCGTGAAAATCGTCGCCGGGGAGACGGAACTGGCACAGACGACGTTCAACGTACGTGGTTAAGGATCAACAATTACGCCGGATTCTATCAGGCCTGCCAAGTTACGATGGCGGGCCTGATAGACTGTTTCAAGCCCGCGAGACTCAGTTGCCTGCGCCGATCTTAATGGATAGGGATTTCGAAGCGAGTCTGCTGGTGAAAATGCCCTCCGTACCGTAGAAACTGTGTAGGCGAAAGCAAGGCAAACGAAGCTGGGGTTGATGCGGGAGGGAAACATGATGGGAAGCCGCCTATGGCGTTTGAGCGACCCTGGAACTGCTTCGTTTGCCCGGATACCGCAACAGGTGTTCACCATGACGAGGAGAAACTATGATCAAATTGCAGCCCCTCGACAAGAGAGACCCTAACACCCTTCCGACGCTTACACATCTCTGGAACGCGGGCTGCGGGCCGGAGTTCGCTGCGACCGAGGTCTTTTTCGACTATAATCTGCGCCCTACCACCGGCGGCGCCCAGGATGGGCGCATTGTCTATCACGGACAGACGCCCGTGGGCTTTGTGCTGGCGAGCGCCATGCCGGACGTGCCGCTGGAGATTTACCCGGTGACGCCCGGCTGGATCGACGCCATCGTCGTCACGCCGGAAGCGCAGTACAAGGGCTTTGGCGGGCAGTTGCTGCTCTGGGCCGAACAGTGGTTCAAGAAACAGGGCGCTGGAAAGATCTTCGTGGCGGGCAGCATGCGCCCCTTCATGCCCGGCGTGCCGGCCTCCTTCACCCACACCCAGGCGTTTCTAAAAGGCAACGGCTACGTCAACCAGGGCAAGGAATGGGACGTGGCCCGCAATCTCGATGAAGGCCCATCGTTTACGCGCTACCCAAAAGCGGATCTGGCACCCATCCGGCCGGCCACGCCGGAGGATACCGACGCTGTCCGCGAGTTCTTCGGTCGCGCCTTCCCGGGCCGCTGGCGCTTCGAGGTCGAGGAGTTCCTGCGAGAGGGCGGTCGTATCGCCGACATCCTCATCCTGGAGCAGGACGGGCGCGTCGAGGGCTTCTGCTGGATCACGCGGGAGGATTCGCTGCGTCCGCTCGACCGTTTCTACATGCATAAGCTGCCCAGACCGTGGGGCCAACTGGGACCCATCGGCGTCTCGAAGACCGTGCGCGGGCAGGGCTGGGGCGGTCGCCTGCTGCAAGCGGGATTGACCCATCTGGCCGACCACGGCGTGCGCGGCTGCGTCATCGACTGGACCGATCTGCTGGACTTCTACGGAAAGTTTGGATTTGAGCCGTACCACGGCTATCACATGATAGCGAAGCAATTAAAAAAGACGAATGACGAATGACGAATGAGCAAATGGAGGATAGAGGATGAAGAATAGAGAAGACTTTGTATTTCTGCCGTACCCGCGATCATTAACTTGGTGCGAAGGCGCCCTCGCCCTGGAAGACAGCCGCCTCATCAGCCTTAACGCAGATGAAGCGCAAGCGCTGCGCTTCGCCGCCGGCGAGTTCCAGGCGGCGCTGGACGCGCACTTTGCTCTACGCTGGGAACTCGTCGGCGGCAACGCCGTCCCCGCCGAGCAGGTCGGTCTGACGCTCATCGTACTGCCGGAAGCGGTTGCCCACCCCGAAGGCTACCACCTGACCGTGGCGCCCGACGGCATCGTCGTCCAGGCGCACGATCCCACCGGCGTCTTCTACGCCGTCAACACACTCAAGCAGCTGCTCTCGCAGCTCGACGAGCCGGTGCTGCCCTGCCTGGAGATCGACGATTGGCCTGACTTCCCCTCGCGCGGCGTCATGCTCGACATCAGCCGCGACAAGGTCCCCACCATGGAGACGCTCTTCGCACTGGTGGACCGCCTGGCCAGCTGGAAGGTCAACGAGTTCCAGCTTTACACCGAGCACACCTTTGCCTACCGTGATCATCGCGTTGTCTGGGAAGACGCCTCGCCCATGACCGCCGAGGAGATTCTGGAACTCGACGCCTACTGCCGCGAGCGCTTCATTGAACTGGTGCCTAACCAGAACTCCTTCGGGCACATGCAGCGCTGGCTCAAGCACGAGCGCTACGAGCATCTAGCCGAGAACCTCGGTGAGTTCCCGGTGCCCTGGGGCGGCACGCGGACGGGGCCGTTCAGCCTCTCACCGGCGGAACCGGGCAGCCTGGAGCTAATGCGCAGCCTCTACGACGAGCTGTTGCCCAACTTCACCAGTCGCACCCTCAACGTCGGCTGTGACGAGACCTGGGACCTGGGTTCTGGCAAGAGCAAGGCGCGCTGCGAAGCGCGCGGCAAGGGGCGCGTCTACCTCGATTTCCTGCTGGAGATCTACGCGGACGTGACGCGACGGGGCACCACGATGCAATTCTGGGGCGATATTATCGTCCAGCATCCCGAGCTGGTGCCGGAAGTGCCCAAGGACGCCATCGCGCTGGAGTGGGGCTACGAGGCGGATCACCCCTTCGACGAGCACGGCGCGCAGTTCACGGCTGCCGGCGTGCCCTTCTACCTCTGCCCGGGCACCTCGTCGTGGAACACCATCGCCGGGCGGACGGAGAACGCGCTGGGCAACCTGAAAAGCGCGGCCGAGAACGGCCTCAAGCACGGCGCCACCGGCTATCTCAACACCGACTGGGGCGATAATGGACACTGGCAGCACCTGCCCATCAGCTATCTGGGCTTCGGCATGGGCGCGGCCTACAGCTGGTGCCTGGCGGCCAACGAAAACGCGGACGTCGCCGAGGTCATCAGCCGCTTCGCCTTCGACGATCCCACCGGCGCCATGGGTCGCGTGGCCTACGACCTGGGCAACGTCTATCGCGCGCCCGGATACACACCGCACAACTCCAGCGTCCTCTTCTGGATCCTGCAGCAGCGCTATCTGGATCAGCATGACGTCGGTCTTGAGCCCGAGGACTTCAAGCGTGCGCTCGACGCCATCGACGCCGCCCTGGCGCCGCTGGACGAGGCCCAGATGGAACGACGTGACGCGGCGCTGATCAAGCGCGAGTTCGAAAACGCCGCGCGCCTGCTCCGCCACGCCTGTCAACACGCGCTCTGGCAGATGGAAGACACCGGCGACCCCACGGCCCTCGCTGCGGATCTGGAGGCAGCTATCGAGGAGTACAAGAAACTCTGGCTGACCCGCAACCGCCCCGGCGGTCTCCAAGACAGCCTGGCCCGTTTCGACAGGCTGCGCCCAGCCTACGACGAGACGTAAATGCCATCTCCTTGTTAATTTTTATCAATTGCTTTTTAATATTTCCCGCAGTGTTCTCTGTGTCTTAGTGGTTCAGATGCTTTTTTCAGGTGAGTCAACGTTGACTCACCTGAAAAAAGGTCCAAGAAATCGGATCTTTAGGCGGCCATACCCTACATCTAGTGATTTTGGTCATAAGAAACCCACATATAGTATCAAGTCGTAGAAAAATCCGATTTCTGCTGGTTATTTCAGTAGAATCAACATTGCACCGCTTGTCTCAGTGAATGAGATGGTCTCTCTGAATGGCAACGGCTCTCTTGGATTTCGCCGGAAACGGCCACATCTAGTGGTAGCCGTTGGAC
>CAYVKR010000166.1:0-6709 GCA_964452025.1 uncultured Anaerolineales bacterium | reverse complement strand
CGGCCTCGTGCGCCAGGCGCGTGCGCGTCGAGGGCTGATAGAAGGCGGTCACCAGCGTCTTGTCTGAAAGCAGGTCGATGTTGCGGCGATCGCGCGCGATCGGCTCCATCTGCTCGGCGATCTCAAAGACGCGGAAGAACTCGTTGCGCTCAAAGTTCTTCAGGGAAATAATGTCACGGCCCATGAAACTACGCATTGTACAAACCTCCTATGGTTTTATGGATATAGTAGCTCAACACAAAAGGACAGCCCGGAAGCTGCCCTGAAATCCATGCTATTGATTCACCTTACGCATCACGTGAAACTTGAAATGACCCGGCACGAAGTAACTCACCGAATAATCCACCACGTTCTCATCGTAGCTGTAGAGTTGCCCCACCATCTTGAGCAACGCGGAGCCGCGTGGGACCTGCAGGCGCTCGGCGAATTTGGCCGTCGCGGAGACCGCCATGATCTCGGTGCGTGAGACAGAAAACATCGGCGTTCTCCGCCGCAGGAAGAGATCCAGCACCGAACCTCGGAACTCGGGGCCTAAATCTTCCTTCTGAAGATAGGATAAGGGCACAATGTCGCGGAGATCAGCCACCGGCTCACCTTCCACGGCGATGACGCGGTTGACGATCAGCACGGCGACTTCGCTGCTCTCTGGATAGTCCAGCCCGGCGGTCTCCACCGGCGTCGCCAGCCGTTCGATAACCTCCAGATTCGCCATCTCGGTCTTTAGGCCACTCTGTTTAGCGATACTGTCAATGCTCTCCAGCACCTCCAGCCCGGATTCCAGCACTGGAATGCGCGAAGCGACGAAGGTCCCCACCCCGTGCCGGCGCACCAGCACGCCGCGCTCCACGAACGTGCGCATCACCTCGCGGAGTGTGGCGCGAGAGACGCCCAGTTGCTTGGCCAGTTTCGGCTCTGGGGGTAATTGGTCGCCCGGAGACATGGATTTGACCATCGTCTCGATAGCTTCTTCAACTTGCACGTGCGGTGGACGTATCTTGAGATTGTTCGGTGTTACCATGTGATCCTCCCCGGCCATTATATGTCAGTTGTCTGACAAGTCAAAATAATCTCATCTAATAAGCCCGTGCCCATCACTGTAAGATGGATAGCTAGCGAATGTCCGTGAAGGATATGAAAACAAGAGGTAGATAGAGCTGCTGCTCCGCAAGGACAATGTGATGAGATGCCCGCAAGGTGGTCTCGGCGCTCTGCGCGGTGACCGTGATGGTCTTTGTGCCGGGGCGGGTCCAGCGGAACACCGTCGTCTGGCTGATCCCGCCGGTGTAGGTGACCGGCGATGCGCCGGTCGCCGTCCAATGGTAGGTGAAGGGCGTCGTCGCTGTGACAGGGTGCACACTGGCGACAAACTCTTCTGAGACCAACATCGTGCCTGTCGCGGGGCCGGTGACAGAAAGGCTCAGCGGGTGCAATAGCACCGTGCGCATGACGTCGTAGAGGTGCGTGTTCTCGTAGTTGCCCGCTACCAGCGCCGACCAGGGCCCGTGTGCCGTCGTGGGCACTGTTGTCGTGGTATGTTTTGTCGATGACCAATTGACGTAGAACTGACCGCCCCCGGCGATGGGAAACGGCCCCTCTTCGTCTGGCGCCCCCGTTGATTGTTGACTGAGACTCATGCCGCCGGTCTCGTGGTCGGCAGTGACGATGACCAGGACATTCTCCTCTTGCGCAGCGTACGCTGTACCCACAGCAATCGCCGCGTCAAAGCCAATGGTGTCACTGATCACGTTGGCAGCGTCGTTGGCGTGGCTCGCCCAGTCGATCTGTCCGCCTTCGACCATGAGGAAAAAACCATCGGGATCTTGCGAGAGCACGTCGATGGCGGTCTGGGTCATCGACGCCAGCGTCGGAGAGAACGGTCGCGGCATCCCGGCGTCGGCGAAAAGCCCCAGAAGGTGCGGCGTCGTGCCGGGATCGATGGCGTTCAGTCCGTCCACATCATCGACGTAGGTATATCCGGCGTCCACGGCCTCGGTGATCAGATCCGGTTCAAAGTAGGACCGCCCACCGCCCAGAAGCACATTGACGCGCCGCGTGATCATCTGGCTGGCGATGAGGCGCATCTCGCTCCGACTTTCGACGTGCGCTGCAAAGGTCGCCGGCGTCGCGTGGCTCATCTGCGTGTTAGTCGCCAATCCGACTGCCAGCCCCTGGTCTTGCGCCTGCTCCAGGATGGTGGTGAGCGGTGCGCCGTCCACATCCACGCTGATGGCGCCATTGTAGGTTTTAACGCCCGTAGCAATCGCCGTTCCCGCCGCTGCCGAATCCGTGACTGCGTCATCCACGTTGGTGGTGCCCATCATGCCGCGAAAGGGCATGGCGTCCATCACCAGCGCACCGTCCTCTCCCACAGCGTACCACTGCGCAGCCTCGCGATGCGCAGTGCCCATCCCATCGCCGATAAAGAGAAGAATGCGCGGCGGTGCTGGCTCCGCCGCGTGAACATTGGCAGGCACCATCAACAGCGCCAGCAAACAGAAAAGCAAGTAACGTCTCAGATGTGTTAAGTTAATCATGCCGCTAGTTTAGGACAGATGTCTGACAAATCAAACTTGAAAAACGATTCTGACTGTGATATGATGAGGCTCGTTGTGATGGTATCCATGCTCAAGAACAGATATAGTTCAACACAAGATAGATAGGTCAACCATGTATCCTGACAGTGAGATTCTCTTTCCACCCCGGTGTATCAAACAACTGCGAAATATTCGCGGACAAGAGTGGCAGCAGTTGGTAGATCGCATCATGACCCTACCCCACAATCACGCGGAGGTGCTGGCCTTTGGCCTTTTGCTGATCGATGAGGGCAGCTGCCTCACCTGTGATTTGGACAGCTACCGCGCCTCGCTGGGCTGCTGCACCTGCGCTCAACGTACCATCAACGGCTTCAAGGGCGACGATGACGAGCTGCTGGCGACGTACCACAATGCCCTCGAACAAGTGCAGACGTACTTGGACCGCGACGACCTCCCCCGCTCTGTCGAATTATTGCTCAAGGACGAAGCCCCAAGGGTCGCGCGGAGATAAGCGGCTTGGTAAAAAGCCGCCGGTATCCCCTGCTCTTCGTCGGGTTGATCTGCCTGGGGCTGGTCGGCGCAGGCGCTTCCTTTTCCCCTGGCAACTGGCTCTATCAGATCACGGGGGAAGAAACCCTCTCCGCACAAATGCGGGGCCTGTTGCAGTGGAGTTTTCAGTGGACCCGCCCGCTGCCTCGGACAGAAAGCGACGTCCCCGTTGACTTTGTGGATCTCCCGCCCTTTGGCGTCAACACCTTTTTAGAGCAAGAGGTGGAACCAGAGAAGCGGGAACGCTCCCTCCAGATGATCACCGACGCCGGATTTCAATGGATTCGGCAGGAGTTCCCCTGGGAAGACATCGAGATCCACGGTAAAGGCAACTTCGAAGATCGCCGCCACGATCCCCATCGCTCCGCCTGGGAGAAGTACGATCACATCGTGGCGTTGGCCGACGCCTACGATCTGGACATCATCGCCCGCCTGAGCAACCCGCCCAGCTGGAGTCACGCCGACGGAGACACGCGCGGCAGCTATGCGCCTCCGGATGATCTCGAGGATTACGGCGACTTCATCGAAGCCGTGGTCAGCCGCTACCGGGGACGCATCCGCTTCTATCAGGTCTGGAACGAGCCGAACATCTATCCCGAATGGGGCAATCAGCCGGTCGATCCGGAGGCCTACACACGCCTGCTCTGCCTGGCCTACGACCGCATCAAAGCCACCGACCCGGACGCCGTAGTTATCAGCGGGGCGCTGGCGCCGACCGTCGCGCTGGGCGCGCTGCGTGCGGAAGGCGGCAACGACCTGATGGACACCGTCTTCCTCCAACGCATGTATGACGCGGGCGCCGCCGATTGTTTCGACGTCCTCGCCGTCAACAACTACATGCTCTGGTCCGGCCCCACCGATCGCCGCCTGCGACCCGACCTGGTCAACTTCTCCCGCCCGATGTGGATCCGCGATCTGATGATCGCCAACGGCGACGCCCACAAACCCATCTGGATCACGGAGATGAACAGCAACGTCGTCCCGGAAGGTCTCCCCGCGCCCTACGGTCGCGTGACCGAGGCGCAGCAGGCGCGCTACGCCGTCGAGGCCCTGGAGCGCATCCAGACGGAGTGGCCCTGGGTCGGCGTGACCAACGTCTGGTTCTTCAAGCGCCCCTCGGACGCGGAGAAAAATCAGGCCTGGTACTACTTCCGCCTGGTGGAGCCGGACTTCACACCGCTGCCGGTCTACGATGCGCTGAAGGCGTATCTGACGAGCGGAGAGAAGTGAGTGAAACGTAAAGCGTGAAAACGTAGGGTTGCTCCCGGGGCCAGCTGACCCTTCGGGGGCTTTTTTTGTGACGTGCACATCAATATAAGCGGTCATCTTGACTCCCAGCCCTCGGTGTGGGACAATGGCGTCACTATGTACTTGCCGACGACGCGCGCAGAGATGAGGGCCAGGGAGTGGGATCAGCTGGACGTGATCCTGGTGACCGGCGACGCCTATATCGACAGTCCCTTTATCGGCGTCGCTGTGATCGGGCACGTGCTGGCGGATGTGGGCTACCGCGTGGGCGTCATCGCCCAGCCCGACATCCACAGTCCTGATGATATCACACGGCTGGGTGAACCGGCCCTCTTTTGGGGCGTCTCCGGCGGCAGCATCGACTCGATGGTTGCCAACTACACGGCGCTGAAAAAGCCGCGCCGCTCCGACGACTACACGCCCGGCGGGCGCAACACGCGCCGCCCCGACCGCGCCGTCATCGTCTACACCAACCTCATCAAGCGCCACGTCAAAGAGACCGCGCCCATCGTCCTCGGCGGCATCGAAGCCAGTCTGCGCCGCGTGGCCCATTACGACTACTGGGATGACGCCCTCCGGCGCTCCGTGCTGCTGGACGCCAAGGCCGACTACCTGATCCACGGCATGGCAGAGCGGAGCGTGCTGGCCTTCGCCGACGCCATGTGCTTCGGCGACAATCCCCGGCACCTGCGCGGACTCTGCTACGTCGATAGCACACCGCAGAAAGGCTACGTCGCGCTGCCGTCGTATGAAAAGGTCGTCGCGGACAAACACGCCTTTATCGAGATGTTCCACACCTTCTACCGCAACAACGATCCCCGCAGCGCTAACGGCCTGACGCAGCGTTATGGCAATCGCTACCTCATTCACAATCCGCCGTCACCTTATCTGACGCAGGACGAACTAGACGAGGTCTACGCGCTGGACTTTGAGCGCGACGCCCATCCCTACGACAAACGCCAGGGCGAGATCAAGGCGCTGCGCACTATCGGATTTGCGGTCAACACGCACCGGGGCTGTTACGGTGAGTGCAACTTCTGCGCCATCGCCGTCCACGAGGGGCGCACCGTCCGCTGGCGCAGCCAGGATTCGATTGTCGAAGAGGCCCACGCGCTGACGCGCCAGCCGGGCTTCAAGGGCTACATCCAGGACGTCAGCGCGCCCACGGCGAATATGTATGGCTTCGAGTGCGCCAGGAAGCAGAAGCAGGGCGCCTGCCCCGATCGGCGCTGCATTTATCCGGAGGTCTGTCCCTCGCTGCCCGTCGATCACAGCAAGCATTCGGCGCTGCTGCGCCGCCTGCGCGACCTACCCGGCGTCAAGAAGGTCTTTGTCTCTTCGGGCGTCCGTTACGACCTGCTGCTCCACGACGCGGCGCACGGCGACGCCTATCTCGACGAAGTCGTCAGGCACCACGTCTCCGGGCAGATGAAGGTCGCGCCGGAGCACACGGAGGCGCGCGTGCTCCGCGCCATGGGCAAGCCCGGCCCCGAGGATCTGCTGGAGTTCCGCGAGCGCTTCTTCGAGGCGACAGAGGAAGCGGGGTTACCGCAGTTCCTCACCTACTACTTCATCGCGGCGCATCCCGGTTGCACCGAGCGCGACATGCACCGGCTGCGTCAGTTCGCCGTGGAGAAGCTCCATCTGCTGCCGGAGCAGGTGCAAATCTTCACGCCGACGCCCTCGACCTACGCCAGCCTGATGTACTATACGGAATTGGACCCTTTCACGGGCAAGCCGCTCTTTGTGGAGAAAGATTTCCAGGGTAAGCGGCGTCAAAAGGATATCGTTACGCCAGATTAGATCACCGGACGCGAAAAGATGCGACCGGATGGAACGGATGTACTCTGCTGAATCCGGTTAATCCGCAAAAATATATTGTGGGAGTGAACACCATGAGATCGCGAACGCTTTTACGAATTAGTCTTTTATTGTTGGTTGGATTGACTGCGTGCGGTGCTCCGGCACCTGCACTGCCTACGATCACGCCGACGGCGACCACCGCGACGCCAACCCCCTCGCCCGTCTCGACGACGCCGTCCACCCGAACACCGACGCCGACCTCGACCCCGTCACCCACGCCGACGCCCATGCATCCCATGGACGTGCGCCTCATGCGCCAGAACGACTATCCCGGCAGCGACCTGGTGATTGAGGAGACGCTGGCGCCGGGCTCCAACTACGATCGTTACCGCGTCTCCTACCTCTCGGAGGGGCTCAAGATCTACGCGCTGCTGACGGTACCGCGCGGCGAAAAGCCCGACACGGGCTGGCCCGTCGTCATCTTCAACCACGGCTACATCCCGCCGGCGCAGTACCGCACCACCGAGCGCTACGTCGCCTACGTCGACGGCTTCGCGCGCAACGGCTACATCGTC
>CAYVKR010000165.1:0-6716 GCA_964452025.1 uncultured Anaerolineales bacterium | reverse complement strand
CCGCCAGGTACGGACCCGTATGCCTGGTGGTGTGGGAGGACGGGGGCCGTGAGGCTCCCTCCTACCCGATTGAATCTGTGAAATCCGTGGTTAAGTTTTCAGTCTGATCATGCGAAGTCCAAAAGAGCCTGCGCGTGGCAAACACGTCTGGAAGCCGCCTATGGCGTTTGAGCGACCCTGGAACTGCTTCGTTTGCCCTTTGACGGGGGGGTGGTGCGCAGGTGCGTTTGCCTCTATAATGGGAACCAGAACGGAGACAGAAGGCTCTATAACGAAACCGGCGGAAGATATTGCTCTCTGGGCGGATAAATTGCGGGATATCTCGGTGTTAGGCCTGCGTTTCACCGAGAATCCTCACGACGCGGAGGCCTTTCGCGCCGTGCAGACCATTGCCATGGAAATGCTGGCGCTGGCGACCGGTGATTCCCTGGAAGCATTGACGCCCCTGCGCGCGCCGATCTTCTCTCGTCCCACGCTCCTCGCCGTGAGCGATGCCGCCGTCATCGATGAACGCGGGTGCATTCTCCTGATCCAGTGTGCGGACAATGGCAAATGGGCCATGCCCGGTGGCCTGTTGGAAGTGGGGGAGACGCCGGCAGAAGGCGTGGCGCGGGAAGCACGGGAAGAAACCGGCGTGCGCTGTCGTCCGCTCTCCCTGGTCGGCGTCTTTGATTCCCGCTTCTGTCGTACACCGACGCGCCATCATCTCTATCACTTTGTCTTCCTCTGCGAGCCGCTAAACGCGGATGCGCCGGAGATGCCCTCGCACGGCTTTGAAGTCTTCGGTACGGATTGGTTCCCGGAGGACAGCTTGCCGGTGGATCTCGATCCCGGTCACGTCGCGCGGATTCCGGAGGCCTATCGCGTCTGGCACGGCGACGAGAGGGCGTATTTCGATGGCTAACCTGCGCATCGGCGTCGTCAGCGATCCGCACGGCTGCCTGGTTGGCTTGCGAACCGCGCTCGATTGGCTGGCGGGCGCAGGCGTTGATCGGATTGTCTGTGCTGGGGACGTGGCAAATTTCGGGCCGCAGCCGAATGCGTGCATCACGCTGCTCGCCGAGCGAGGTGTCCAGACCGTGTGCGGCAACTGCGATCGTGATATGCTGCTGCCCCCCTCGGCTGATCACCCTGCCGATGCGCGCATGGCCCAGATCCGGGCGATCAGCGATTGGGGCCGCGAGAGGCTCACGTCAGCCAGCCGACGATGGTTGGCTGCACTGCCGCTGACGTTGACCCCACTGCCTGGCGTGTTGATCGTGCATGGTGGCATCCATGATTCCGAGGAAATCGTGGCCGCGGACGCTAGCCCGTTTATTCCGCCGGGGATCTCTGTGGTGGCTGCCGGACATCTGCATACGCCTTTTATCACCTGCACCGCGCAAGGCCTATGGGTGAACGCCGGAAGCGCCGGGCGCCCCTGTGACGGCGATCCTCGGGCCGCGCTGGTGGTGTTGGAGCAAACGACGGACGGTTGGCACGCCTCGATTCATCGCGTGGCCTTTGATCTGGCGGCGACGGCGCAGGCGATTCGTGCCGCCAAGATGCCCTATCCAGATCGCATGATTGAGACGCAGGTGAACGCCTGTTGGTGGTAAACGCTCCCGTTTTCTGGAGGAAGGACCAAAAATGAATTCAGAACTCTACTACTTTTCAGGTACCGGAAACTCCCTGGCGGTGGCCCGGGATCTCGCCGAGAGCCTGGGCGCGACGTTGCGTTCCATCCCCGCCGTCATGGCTCAGGAGTCGGTCGACCTCGAGGCCGACGTCGCCGGCCTGGTCTTCCCCGTCTATCACAAAGGCCTACCGCTGATCGTCAAGCGCTTCGTCGAGCGGCTTGTGCATCTGGACGGCCTCTATCTCTTCGCCGTCGTCACCTACGGCGACACGCCGGGTTTGACGCTTCAGCATCTGGCTGATTTGGTGGCAGCGCGCGGCGGGCGGTTGGCGGCGGGTTTTGGCGTGCACCTGCCCTATAACTACCTCACACCGACGCCTACGCTGCAGGGCTTCTTTGATGCCTTCACGCTCCGTGACGTGCCGCTCGAGACGCAGCGGGCGCTTATTGCCGAAGCGCCGGACAGGATCGAGGAAATCGCAACCTACGTCAGCGCCCGGAAGCCCGGTGACCTCGAGGTCATCTCCGACCCGCTCACCCGTTTTGCCGACCGTCTTGGCCTGCCGGAGACGCTGGGGAAGTGGGTCTGGCTCAAGGTCGCGGGCGCGAAGGAGGTCCCCGCCGACGTCTCTTTTATCGAGAGCCGCCAGTGGATGGATTGCGCCTTCTTTGCCGACGAGCTGTGTATCTCCTGTGGCCTCTGTGCCGACGTCTGTCCCGTGGACAATATCCGTCTGATCGACGGACGACCGCAGTGGCAGCACCGCTGCGAACAGTGCTTCGCCTGCCTCCAGTGGTGCCCGCAAGCCGCCCTCCAATTCGGCGAGGCGACCGCTGGCAAGCAACGGTACCATCATCCCGACGTGACGCTGCGGGATATGCTGCGGGCGGCGTGATGAAAACGCCCTCTGTACCGTAGAAACTGCGTAGGCGAAAGCAAGGCAAACGAAGCCGGGGTTGATGTGCGCTGAGTTTAATGCGCGTGGGGTCTCTGGGATTTCGCCGGGTGGCCCAAAAACGATCGTAAATTTTTACCACGGATGACACGGATTTTCACTGATTTTTCATTTTCTGTGTGAATCTGTGAAATCCGTGGTTAAGTTTTCAGTCTGATCATGCGAAGTCCAAAAGAGCCTGCGCGTGGCAAACACGTCTGGAAGCCGCCTATGGCGTTTGAGCGATCCTGGAACTGCTTCGTTTGCCCGTCCTGGTCTCGACTTTGTATGCTTTCTGATTTGTCGTACAATAGGTGTGGATGGCGTGAAGCCAAGGAAAGACTGTACCGTCATCATCTCGTGATTGGTCCGTGAAGGGCCTCTCTACGTCCAGATGTGAAGAGGATCCATGGTTCTGTTCTATCTCGTTAGTCCTATACTCTCAGCCGTGTTGACCCTGGTGATCGCCGTCCATGCCTGGCGACATCGGAATATGCACAGCGCCACCAGTTTTGCGTGGATGATGACCTTTGCGACCTTATGGGCTGCCGGGTTTGCCCTTCAGGTCCTCAGTCCTAACGAACCCTTTGCCCGGCTTGTCGATAAAATCTACTTCACGGGCATCATCTTGCTGCCGGTCGCTTGGTTTGTTTTCGCACTTTCTTACACCGATAGTTGGCAGTGGCCTCGTTGGCGTGCGTTGTTTCTCTTGATCATTCCTGCGATCAGTCTGCTACTTAACTGGGTTGATCCGCTGTATCATCTGTTCATCGAGGATCTGACCTTTCATCAGCATGGTACGCTTCTGATCCCCGATCGGACCAACGGCGTCTGGTTCTACGTCCATGCGGTTTACAATTACATACTTGTAGCCGGTGGGATGTTCCTGCTCGTTCGTCAGGCGGTGCAGACCTTTGCCATCTATCGCTTGCAGGCGCTGGCATTGATTATTGGCGCGACCATTCCCATCATCCCCAACGCATTGGTAGCGTTCCAGGTGGTGAAGGTTCCGATTACCTACGCGGCCTTTGCCGTCAGTGGTCTTATGTTTGCGGTCGCCCTTTTCCGCTATCAGCTTCTGGATCTGGTGCCCGTGGCTCGTGAGCGGCTCATCGACAACATGTCCGATGGCATGCTGCTGTTGGATGCACAGAATCGCATCCTGGATTTCAACCCCACTATGCAGTCCCTTCTAGGATTGTCAGACGAACGCGTGATCGGCGAGCGTATCGCCAGCTTGTTGCCCGCGCGCTCGCGGTTGTTGCAGCATCTGCAGCGTGAGCGGGAGATGGAGACTGAGATCACCCTCACGAAGGGAACAGAGGTAAGGCACTATGACCTTCGAATTTCGGTGTTGCGAGATTACCTGGGGCACGTGACCGGACGTTTGGTCATCCTGCACGATATCACCGAACGTAAGCGGTCAGAAGCAGCGCTTCAGGAGTACAACGTCGAACTGGAGGCCAGCAATGCAGAGCTGGACGCCTTTGCCCACACCGTGGCACATGATCTCAAGACGCCGCTTTCGGCGTTGGTTGGATATTCCAGCCTCCTGGTGGCAAAACATGCGACAATGTCACCCGACGTCGTAACCAGCAACCTGGAGACCATGGCGCGTAACGCCCGCAGGATGGCCAACATCATTGATGAGCTGCTGTTGTTAGCCAGCGTCCGAAAAGTTGAGGACGTGAAGACCCGTACCCTGAAAATGGACGCCATCATGGCTGGCGCCTTACGGCGTCTGGAAGATATGGTGTTGGAGTACGAGGCGCAGATCGCGGTACCGGACGATTGGCCGAAAGCCGTCGGCTATGGCCCCTGGGTGGAAGAGGTCTGGGTCAACTATCTGAGCAACGCGCTCAAATACGGCGGCATGCCATGTGAAGTAGAGGTAGGTGCTGACCGGCGCTGGATAGACGGGAGAGTTTGGGTGCGCTGCTGGGTGCGCGATAACGGGCCTGGACTCTCGGAGGAGGAACAAGGGCGCCTTTTCGCGCAATTCGAGCGTCTCAACCAGACCCGCGCCGAAGGACATGGCCTGGGCCTCTCCATCGTCCAGCGCATCGTTGATAAATTAGGGGGCGAGGTGGGGGTAGAAAGCAAAGTCGGAGAGGGCAGCCTCTTCTGGTTCACCCTGCCTGCTGCTTCGACCATCGAGGACACAAGTCCCTCTGTGCTTCCTGAGTGAGCTTTTGTTCATCTTTACTTGATCTTTCTTAGCGCGCATGATCTTGGCGATTTTGCAGGTGTAGCGGAATCGTCAGTGCAGAGGTGACTCTCTCCTCTTCTGTTCCCCGTCCGGTACTACACAGCAGCCTGTCTTTGATCGTGGAAACGTGGCTCTGCTGAAAAAAGCCTTTTGAGCAGAGCTGAGGATACTACATATACTCCATATTTGTCTTTGGCTGACCCTTTTTCAGTAGAGACACTGGTGCTTGAGCACACCATCCAAGCACAAAAATATGAGTCAGCGGATTAAGCAGATTTAGCTGATTTACAGCCATTCAATCTGCTTAATCCGTTCAATCTGCTGACATTTTCGAAGGAGTCAGACGTGAACCATGAAGAAACGTGATCTACTCTGGCTGTTGGCCTATCCGTTATACCAGTTAGTGGGCACGGCGCGCCACGAGGCCGGGCATGCCCTGGTCGCCTGGCTCCAGGGCTATCCTATCCAGGCGTTTGTCTTCTGGCCCACGTGGGGCGATACGGGCATCCGTTGGGGCTGCGCTGCCTGGGTAGGATCGGTATCTGCTGTGGCTCTCTTTGGGCCTTACGTCCTCGACCTTCTGACGTTTCTTATTGCCCTGTTTCTCTGCACCCAGGTGCGCTTCCGGCGGCACTGGTTCTGGCTCAACATGGTGATCCTGGGGATGATCTCACCGCTGGTGAACTCGCTCTACAACTATGTGGGCGGTTTCCGTGGATCCAACGACGTGGGACGGCTTCTGGAACGTTGGCCCGGTGGTTTCGTTCACGGCTACTTCCTGCTGACGCTGAGCCTCTACTTGATAGGTGTGATCTGGAGTCTACGCCATCCCCAGGGGTGGGACGTGGATCTGTCTCCCTTACCTTGATGGCTGGTTGCTGTTGAGGAATCCCTGACCTGTGCTAAACTCCCCCTCGGATACGACATAAGGAGGTATTCATGCAGGTCGCCCTATTGAACCGGCAGGGATTTGAGCTCGTCGAACGGCCCCGTCCCATCTGCGCGTCAGATCAGCTGCTCGTCCGCACACTGGCTTGCGGCGTCTGCGAGGGCGACGTGCACGCTTACCGCACCCGGTCGGCGCTGACCGAGCCGCTGCTGTTGGGCCATGAGGGCACCGGCGAAGTCGTCGCCGTGGGCAGCGATCTGGACGAGGACGCGTGGCTTGGCCAACGAGTGACCGCGCTGGGTGGCGCTTACGCGGACTACTTCGTTGCGACGCCTGATGCCGTGGTGCGCCTCTCGTCGAATGCAGACCCGGTGTTGGCCCTGGGCGAACCCATCGCCTGCTGCGTCCACGCCAGCTGGCGCTTCGGCGTGCAGCCTGGCGACCAGGTCGCCATCGTCGGGTGCGGCTTCATGGGCCTGGTCTGCATGCAGCTGGCGCGGCGACAGGGCGCCGATCACATCACGGCCTTTGAACCCATCGCCGAACGCCGCGAGATGGCGCTGCAGCTGGGCGCGGATCTGGCGCATACGCCGGAGCGCGTCGTCGAGACGCCCTTTGACGTCGTCATCGAGGCGACCGGCGTCCCCGAGGCGCTGACGCTCTCGGGTGACCTGGTCGCCGAGCACGGGCGGCTGATCATCATCGGCTACCACCAGTCCAACGGCGGGCAGCGCACCGTCAACGTGCAGCTGTGGAATTACAAGGCCATCGACGTCGTCAACGGGCACGTGCGCCGCCAAGATGAGAAGTGGGAGGCCATGCGGGCCGGGATGGAGCAGCTGCTTGCGGGTGATCTTTTCCTGGAACCGCTGGTCACCTTCTACCCGCTGGCCGACGTGGAACAGGCTTTTGTCGACATCGTCAACCGCAAGCCCGGCGTCTTCAAAGCGGTCTTGATCCCCGGTGTAGAGTGATCTCGAGATGTTTCACTTGGATTAGACTGTTCGTAAAACGTGAAATCCTCACGCATCACGTTTTACGTTTCACATATCACATTCCCTTAAG
>CAYVKR010000164.1:0-6722 GCA_964452025.1 uncultured Anaerolineales bacterium | reverse complement strand
GATGCGGGAGGGAAACATGATGGGAAGCCGCCTATGGCGTTTGAGCCACCCTGGACCTGCTTCGTTTGCCCCTAGTCAATGTCTCGTTGTAGTACCGGAGAAACGATGTAGAATCATGGGAGAACGAGCAAGTTTTGACCAACCAGGCTGGTTTTTTAGAGAGTCGAGGAAGGTGGCTTATATGCCACCATGTAAAAGAACTATCAACGTATCCACGCGCAGGTAGAAGAAGGAGCAACCATGACAAAACACGTAATCGTAGGCAGTGGCGTCGCCGGTATGACCACCGCGCTCAGTCTAACACGCTATGACGACGCCGACATCGCGCTCTATACCAAGGATCAACACACGTACTACTACCGCCCGGAAGTGACCAACTACCTGGCGGGTCAGAAATCCCTGGAGGATATCTGCCGCCGTCCGGTCTCCTGGTATGAGAACCGGGGCATTGAGATGCACCTGGACACCTGTGTCACTCAGGTGCTCCCGAAACAAAAGGAGATCGTGCTGGAAGACGACACCCGCGTCGCCTATGACCGGCTTCTGTTGGCGCCGGGCAGCCGCCCTTTTGTCCCGCCCATTGAAGGCGCGGATAAAGAGGGTGTTTTCACCATTCGGACCCTGGGTGACGCGCAGGCGATCCAAACCTACATCGCGGAGCAGAACTGCGACCATGCCGTGGTCATCGGCGGCGGCCTCCTGGGCTTGGAGGGCGCACGCGGATTGAAGGGCATGGATCTCGACGTGACCATCGTCGAGCTGATGCCACGTCTGATGCCCATGCAGCTAGACGAAGAGGGCGGCGCGGTTTTGCGCGACTTCGTTAAAAAACAAGGATACCATGTGCGAGTCGGTGACAGCGCCCAGCGGATCCAGGGCAACGAACGGGCGACCAGCGTTCTGCTCAAGAGCGGAGAGACGCGACCCGCCGACCTCGTCATCATCGCCACGGGCGTCCGGCCCAACACGTATCTGGCCGAGGAGGCCGGGCTGAAGGTCAACCGGGGCATCGACGTCAACCGCCGGATGCAGACCAGCGATCCAGACATCTTCGCGGCCGGCGATGCTGCCCACTGCATGGGCAAGATCTGGGCCATCGTGCCCCCGGCACAGGCGCAGGCTCGCGTGGCAGCCGCCAATATGGCAGGTGAAGAGAGCTACTATGAGGACGTCACCCCCACGACGTCGCTCAAGGTCGTGGGCATCGAGGTCGACTCCATCGGCGAGGTACATCCCGAAGAGGATCAGGGCTTTACAGAGATCCGACGTGTGGACGCCGAACACGACAGCTACAAGAAAATCGTGCTCAAAGACGGCACCCTCGTCGGCGCCATCGTCATCGGCGACTCAGAGCTGGCAAAAGAACTCGAAAATCAGATCAAGAAGGGGACCACGATGACGCCGGATGTAGCGGAGGCCCTGCTCACGTCTGCCTGAGCATCGATAGCTAGAACGCACTGTGTTGCTTCCCTCCCGTGTTCAGAAATACACATGCGGGCGGGAGCAACACACTCAGATAGAATTCACTGAATCGCAAAAATATTGCATACCCCAATCTTTGAGGAGGCCTTATGCGCATCATCGCCAACGAGACATTTATCGAGAGACGTGAAAAACTTGCGGACATCATGCCCCTGGTCGCCATGGGCGTCCTCTTTGGATCGCTCGTCGTCTCTTTTATCAAGCCGGAGTGGTTCCTGTTCACCATGGGCCTCGCCGTGGTCGGATTCTTCCTCTCGATCATCGGCACCTACTTTGTGCAGCGCTTCGCGGGCCAGCTGGCGCATCATGAAGTGGTTCCCAAGGCGCTTAAAGGCTTCAGCGACGACTACGCGCTGTTGATCTACAAGGTGCCCAACGTCCCCTTCGCCTTGGTGGAACCCGGCGGCTTGACGGCGATTTTGGTCAAGAATCACGGCGGGGAGGTCGTCTACGAGGACGGGCGCTGGCAACACAATCAACGGATGAAATTTATCCGGCAGTTCGGCGGTGAGGAGTCCCTGGGCCGACCCGACCGCCAGGCCCAGGATCTGGCGCAACTGCTGGAAGCCTACGCCGACGAGCGCCTGCCCGACAACGTCGAGGTGCCCGTACGCGGCATCGCCCTCTTCGTCAACCCCGACGTCGAGCTCAGTGCAGAGGACGCGCCCATACCAGCCATCTGGGTAGGCAAGCTGAAAGACTGGCTCCGCAACGAAGGGCGCCGCTCCCGACTACCGGCGGAGGTACAAGAAGCCATTGTAGAGACGCTGGACATCGACAGGCGATAGAGGAACTAAAACCGTGCTCGATCCGGCGTCAACCTGGAGTACGGCGTCCAATCCGCCGGAGTTCAGCGTTGAGGGAACCGACGTCGTCTGGCGCTTCACGGACCTCGAGCCAACGTCCGAGGACAACGTCCAGTTGGCGGTGCTCATCCCAAAGAAATGGCAAGAGATCGTCGCCGCGCGCAAAGCGGTCGCGGAGCAACCCGACTCGGTCGAGGCTCAGCTGGCGCTGGCAGAAGCCTTGGAAGGCGCGTTGACCTTCAAATACGGTCTCATCGATATCGGCAACAGCCAGGAGATTCTGGAGCAGACCAAAACCGCCTACGAGCGGGCCGCAAAGCTCAGCCCCGACAATGCGGAGGTCTACGCAGCGTACGCCGAGTTCCTGTGGAAATTGGTGCTACCGGTAGGAGCTGCGCCGCCCGAAACCATTGCCATTGTCGAGAAAGCGCTAGAACTCAATCCCGAGAATGCGTGGCTGCAGGACATCTACACATGGGTAACAGACCAATCGACCGTCACGCCGACGGCGTCACCCACCGCGACCTCAACCCCGACGGCGGCGCCCACCGCAACAACACGCCCAACCTCCACCCCCACCGTAACGCCAGACCCCACCACCACACCGCAGCCGACCTCTACCTTGCTCCCCATCCCAACCGAGACGCCGCAGCCTGTACCCACCTCAACGCCTTCGGCGCAAGGCGGCGGCCTCTGTCCTAGCGCGTTCCCGCTGGCCTTCGTCGTACTGGGGATCGCGTGGCGGCAGTGCCACGCGGCATGACGTACCATGGTGTCCAAAGGTGCGTCTGGACAAAAGGGGCCGGAGGATTCCCTGTCCATCGGGCGTTTTTACGCTGGAATCGCCGCCGTGATCTGGACGCGCACCACGGGCCAGTATCTGCTGCTCAAACGCTCAGACGAGAAGGATTTCGGCAGCGGCGTCTGGGAATGTGTGACCGGACGACTCGATCAGGGCGAAGGTTTTGAGGACGCCGTTCACCGTGAGGTGAAAGAGGAGATTGGGCTGGAGGTGAACGTCGATTTCGTCGTGGGCACTACGCATTTCTATCGGGGCAAGCAACCGGAGGACGAGCTGGTCGGAACCGTCTTCTTCTGCTCGATAGATCGACCCGCCGAGGTCGCACTCAGCACCGAGCACAGCGCCTATCGCTGGGTCACAGCGGCAGAAGCACAGGCAGCGTTAGACGCCGACGATGCTAGCACGCGCTGGATACGCCGCGTCATCAAACGGGCCGAGGCCCTTCGCGCGAAGGTGCCGCCCGCCCTCGTCGATTTCCACCGGCAGCACGGCTTTGAGCTCGGCTGATCCAGTATCGAGATTCCAGCATCCGGCCTCACCAATCGTAGATCACCGCCAGAAGTCGGTCATCGTCGGCCTCGAGCGTCGTGACCTCGCCGCCCGGATAGCGCTGCCGCACGTCGTCCAGCGTCGCCGTCCGGTCGAAGACAAAGACGAAGCGCGCCGGCCGCGTCACCCCCTCAGGGATCTGCTCCGGCGGCACGTCCTGACCCGGCTGATCCCGCAGCAGAAACGCCAGCGTGCCAAAATCCCAGTAGAGATGGGGCCGACCAAAAAAGTAGACTTCACCCGGATGCGGATGGGAGTGAATATACCTGGCGATCTCTGTCGCCACCTCCGCCGTGGGATTGCCGTAGATCCGCCGGGGGGTGTAGACGACGAAGTAGAAACCCACGTTAAGGATGACGGCGACCGCCAGCAGCCCCAACACCCCCACGCGCACCCACTGTCGACGCGGTGACCAGAGGTCAAAGAGCGCCTCACTGCCCCAGGCGCAGAGTAGCGCCACCGCCGGGATGAGCAGAACCCCACGCTGGCTGCTCGGCGGGTTCTCCGTGACAACCCAGGCCATGATCAACGTCGACCCGAACCAGAGCAGCGTCAGCCCGCGCGAAGGCCAGCGCCAGCGCAGAACGGCGGCGATCATGCCCACTAACATCAGCGCGCCCAGCATCGGGTCCAGGAGCGGACGTTCGGGTCGATACCAGAAGGTCGGATCGGGCGTGAGATGGAATGCGGTCACGGCTTTCCAGCCCTGCTGAAGCAGCAACGTAACGGCGCTCTTCCCCGTGATCTGCACCTCGCGCTCCAGCCAGCCGGAGGCGAAGATGCTGACAGCGTTGTACCGCGCTGTCAGGTCGGCTGGATGGGTCAGATACCAGAAAAGCAGCGGCAGCGTCACCACGAGCCAGCCGGCGAAAAAGAGCGCCAGTCCCCGGCGGTGGCGCTGCAAGAAGCGCGGCGCGACCAGCGTGCGCCAGAGCACGATCAGCGCGACCATCACCGTCACCCAGCGCGCGCCGAAGTAGAGGTACCAGCCGAAGCCGCTCACCAGTCCCGCCATGCCCCAACGCCAGCGGGTCATCTTCGCACGCTGCCCGCGCACCACCGGCGCCAGCGCCCAGAAGACAGCGGTCGCAATCAACGGATCGAAGATCTGGTTCGAGGCGAGACGGCTGAAGTGGACGTGGTACGCGGAGACGGCGACCACGACGGCAGCGATCCACCCCACGCGCCGACCGCCCAACGCGCGTCCAAGACCCCACGTGGTCAGCACGGTGAGCGTGCCGACCAGCGCCGAGAGCAGCCGTGCGCCGGTCGCGGTCGCTCCGGCGATGCGCATGGTAGCGCCGTAGAGCAGAAAAGAAAGGTTGGGCACCGAATACCAGCCGGTGGCGAAGGGATTGCCCAGCGGCCCTTTGAGCAGCTGCAAGCCGAGCCGCGCCTGCGTCCCCTCGTCCCCGCCGAGGTTGGCGGGAATCCGGCCCAGCGCTGTGACACGCAGCAGCAACGCCGTGAGCAGCAGCCCGCCCAAGGCCAGCCAGGTGCGCTTCGATAGCGTCAGTCTGCGACGAATCGCTGCAAACGAGGACACAAAGGTCGCGCAGAAGCCGAGCACGGCCAGAGTCCACAACAGAAAGAGCGCCGTGTAATTCGCGCCCAGGGGACGACCACGAGCGACAAAGCCAACGGCGGTGGAAAGGGAAAGCGCAGCCAAGCGGCCCCAGTCACGCCAAGTCAGAGAGGAGATCAGGCGACGGCGCCGATGTTGTCGCGCGGGGAAGAAAACACGGACCAGTGAGAGGCTCGCCCCAATCAGCCCCATGACGAGCAGGAGCGCGGCGTCCCAGACGTACCGCTGCGCAGTCAGCAGTGCGCCACCCATCAGCAGAAGCAAAACCGATAGCAGCGCCAGGATCTTCATCGCAAGAGGTTGAAGCTAGCCTGCCAGGTCAGGCCAAGCAGAGCGTAGCAATGGCTTCGGCCGTCTCCCGGGCACGGTGGCGCAGCAGACCCAGCATGGCGGTGCCCTGAATGGCGACCGCGAGGATAGCCGGGCCGTCGATACTCAGCGCGTAGAGGACGTAGTCGCCGCCGGAGATACTCTGCTCAAAGCGCACCTGTTCACGCCCCAGAATGCGTCCCACCTCCGAAGATGTAGCCCAGCTCTGGCCTACCACTTGAGCCATCGCCCGGGTCTCCGTCTCATCGAGCTGCCCCACCGCGGCTGTCATCTTATCCCCAACACAGAGTAGCACCACGTTAGCGCCGACCTCCTGGGCGAGATCAGCCATCACGCGCTCAATGCCGTCCCGATGTTGCGCGACGATCTTGGCTGTGACCGCACTCTCACCAATAGACACTTCAGCAAGCTGTGACGAAGGTGGCGCCGTGGGAGGCGTCTTTGCCGGTGGCTCGTCTACAACCGGTTCACCGGTTGCAGCGATAGGGGCCGCCAACGCCTCTTCAATGCGCTCCGGCAACTCCGGTAAGAAGAAGGGCTTGGGCAGCACCCCCTGGACGGAGACCGCTTCGCGCACCTCGTCTGGCAGATCCTCGCCCAGCATGGGAATGAACATCAGACGGATCTCCTGCTGGCGCTCACGGAGCTCTCGGGCCAACGCCACAGATCCTTGACCGTTGACCGCCATATCCAGCAGCGCCAGATCAAAATCCGTGGCGTCGGTCGCCGCGATAGCGTCGTCATACGTCGGCGCGGAGATGACCTCGTGGGCTTGCTGCTGCAGTTCCTCCACCAAGAGGGTTGCGAAAGCTTCGTTGGGGTCCACTACCAGAATCGCTGCCATAGCCTATCCTCAATCCAAATGCTAACGTTGAACACAGCGTCCATTATAACGATACCAGACGAAAACGCAAAGAAAGACGCCTTTGGGCAACCGACGTAGTTCCGGAATGGCTCAGACGCAATGGATGGCCTCGCATCACGTTTGCCACGCACATCAACCCAGCGCACATCAACTTTGGGCTTGTTTGCCTGGCTTTCGTCTATGCAGGTTCAACGATACGATGGGCGTTTTCACCAGCACACTCGCTTTGAAATCCCCGAACGGGCAACCGAAGCAGTTCCAGGGTCGCTCAAACGCCATAGGTGGCTTCCCATCATGTTTCCC
>CAYVKR010000163.1:0-6758 GCA_964452025.1 uncultured Anaerolineales bacterium | reverse complement strand
CTCACTGTGGATGAGAATGGTGAGATTAACATTACCGCTACAGATGACAAAGGCGTAGTTTGGCAGTACCCAGAACAGCCAGCAATCGAAACGACCCTCTACTATGAAGCTCAAGCTCCTTACACCCCTGAACTTTACGTCCCTGCTCCTGACTATCAATCTGTCGAAGATATGCAAGAAAAACTACCAGCTGAACTGGAAAGAAGAATATCTGCAACAGAAACTATTGCAAAAGAGACCCAGGATGAAGTTTTAGCTAATCTCGATATTACGCCTGTATATATCACCTCCACTGGAGTAAGGCTGGAGGAAACAACTGAAAGACCAGGATTAGAAGTAAAAATTAATATTTTTCTTGACCCCCAAATTGTAGAAGGAATGACTAATTTGAATCCTTTTCGATCACCCCATACAGAGGAAGAACCAGGTCCTACCACTAATGTATTAGACGGTTTTAATACTTTCTTTGCACCTCAATCACCAGAACTGCAAAAATCTCTCCAAAATAATGTTATGAGACCATTGTTTGAATTGCTTACAAACGAAGGACAATTAGAGGTGATTGCCAGAAGAATAGCTCAAAACAATGGAGATATCTTAATAGATGAACATGAGAGAGTAAAGATCGGGGAAAAAGTAACCCTTAATTTGGTTATGAAGCCAGGAGATTTATATGGAGCACTAACAGATAATAGAGGACTCGAATCATACAACTTTTTTCCAGAACCTATGAAATGTATTAGAGAAGAACTAAAAGTTGGCAACCAAACACTCTTGCCAACATTAAGAAATTTAAGACAGTTCTCTCCAATTGAGATCCAAGCTGGACAACTAGTAGAAGGAGAGAAACAGACAATGACTAGCACAGGTCTGTGGAATTTTATTCAAAACAATGAAGGTGGACAATCAGTAACTGTAATTGTCGCACAACCCTACTATGCTTTTTATTTTCCAGAAAGAAATCAGTTGGCTTACTTCAATCTTACCAATGAAGTCTTAACCAACGTTTGGCTCGCACTTGTAACTGGAAAGACAATCGATACCCCAATGGATTCTTTTAATCAAACAGTTGAACAAGGTAGAATGGTCCGAAACATTATAACGATCTATAAAGGAACAGAGGGTAGACGCTTGGGAAAATTTCTGAAATCAGATGAAATAGGAGAGCATGATAGAGCAACCTTTGAAACTCTGACTTTTGAATAATCCTTAGTTCATTTTAGAGTTAATGAGTTTGTTTTTATGTTACTAGGCCGCGCAGAATGCCCCGACCTGTGGTCGGGGATGAATGCACTCGCGGCATGTATTCATAAATCGTGTTGGCGAAGCCACGAATCGGGCGTAATGCCCCTGCCTGTGGCTGGGGATAGTCCGATTCGAACGATTTCTTTACTGTCGATAAATTTTATCTTTTCATCAGATTTGCGGTATCTTCTCAATAATCCGGGGTGAGCGATTCCCCCTCGCCACCCCGGATTATTGAGAAGATACCTTCGGCCTCGTAAATATTAAGCCAATTGCGCACCGTTTCGGGACACCGGCGTTTTAGCAGCCCCCGCAGAGCCACTTGACGGGCTGACATTCCCTGGGCAACCTTGAGCAGGGCGGCACACCGTTCCCGGACATACGGCCTCTTATCATGATCTCGATGGTGGAGCAAAGCGTCTCGCTGTTCTTCCGTCAAATCGAGGGTTCTTTTCTTGGGCATCTTGACCTCCTGCCTGCCTTATCAGGCAGTACCGCAAAACTAACCCTGTGGGCCAAGCAGAGCCGTGGTGGTGCGTCTCATTGGGTGTATGTTGCTTTCCTCACTGACGCCCTCCGTAAAAAGCGTTTGGGTTAACGGCGCTCCACTTGATAGCGTATTACGTGTATAACGACAATTATAATTACCCACTGATGACAACTAGAAACGCCCACTAGGGAAATTGATCAAGCTGTTGTAAACTGGCCTCACAACTAAGGAGGCCAAACACATGACAGCAACCGACGCCCAAGTGAGGATCATTATGAGAGAACGAGAAAAAGGACGAACCCAAGAGCAGGCCGCGGCCAGCGCCAACCTGGCCAGTCGCAAGACCGTGGCCAAGTACGAGAGACTGGACAAGCTGCCCAGCGAGCTGCCCCAGCCGCGCCAGTACCGCACGCGCGCCAATCCCTTCGAAGAGGATTGGTCCACCATTGAGCAGATGCTGGCGGACGCACCCAGTCTGGAAGCCAAGGCGCTCTTCGAGTGGCTATGCGAGCAGCATCCCGGTCGCTATCGGCCCGGCCAGCTGCGCACCTTCCAGCGCCACGTCTCGACGTGGCGGGCGCTCAACCAGGATCGGACCGCCATCCTGGAGCAGGTCCACCGGCCGGGCGAGGTGCTGCAGACCGACGGCACCTGGCTCACCGAGCTCGGCGTGACGATTCAAGGTCAATCCTTCAAGCATTTGCTGATCCACAGCGTGTTACCCTACTCGAACTGGGAATGGGGCCGCATCGCTCAATCGGAGTCCCTGGCGGCTATCCAACTGGGACTGGACAGCACGATCATCAAGCTGGGCTACGTTCCCGCATATCACAAGACCGACAATAGCAGTGCCGCGACCCACCCACCCGGCGCCCAGGCCCAGGAGGGCGCGCAGCGCGAACTCCATCTCGGCGGCCTGCGCGCGCGTTGAACGGATGCCCGCCACGTGTTGCTCGAACTCCGCGTCCAGGATGTCCAGCGGCGGGATCTTGGGATCAACGCCTTGCGAGACGACGTAACGGTCGATGAGCTGGCGCACCTTGGCCTCGGCGCCGGCGATCTCCAGCTGCTGGTCGCGGTAGCGGTTGCGCGCCCGCAGGCGGATCAAGCCCAGCTGCTTGGCGTCCTCCACGTATTCCAGCGACTCCGGGCGGTACAGCAGGGCGTTGAGCGTCTCCAGGAACTCACGCAGGCGGATGATGAAGCGCGCCCGCAGTTGGGCGTCACGTAGCAATTCGACGCAGGCCTCGGTATCGTCCAGTTCGCAGCCGTGGTCGGTGAAGAGAGCGACGACGCGGGCATGCCGGTCCCGCAGCTTGGGGATCTCGTCCACGATGGGGCGCAGACCGCCGGTGATCTGGTTGCGTGTGTAGATCTCCAGCGCGCGGTGCAGGTGGTCGGCCAGACCGTAGTAGTCCACCACCAGCCCGGTCTCTTTGCCGGGATACGTGCGGTTGACGCGGGCGATGGCCTGCAGCAGCGCGTAGCCGTAGAGCGGCTTATCGAGGTAGAGCGCCCGCTCGCGCGGCGCGTCGAAGCCAGTGAGCAGCATGCTGCAGACGACGAGCAGCGCCGTGGTGCCCTCGCCGCGTTCGGAGTCGAAGGGCTTCTTGAAATCCTCCACGTGGGCGTCCTGGCGGCTCTGCTGCGACCAGGCGCGCCACGAGGGCGGATCGTTGTGTCCGCCGGAGATGACGGCGGCGATCTCCAGCCGCTTCAAGCGCGGCAGGATCTCGGCGATGGTCAGCTGCGCCCACGTGGTCTCGCCCTGGTCCTGGGCGGCCTCCAACTCCGCCACCAGGTCGCGCTGCGCCTGCACCAGCGCTTTCTGGTAGCGCACAGCGGCGCGGCGGCTGACGGCGACGACCTGCGCCTTGAAGCCGTCGGGCATGACGCCCTTGACGTAGTGGCGCAGCAGGTCGTGCGCCTTGGCGGCGATGAGATGCTCGGCCTCCAGCACCTTGCGGCGCGTGGCGTAGGTCTCGCGGATCTCCTTGAGTTCCTGCGGACCATAGTCATCGCCCAGCTCCTGCGCGAAGAGCGCGTCCAGCGTCCCGGCCTCCACCACCTCGCCCGCCACGTCGCGGCCCTCGTAGAGGATGGGCACGGTCATCTCGTCGGCCTGGGACTGCGTCAGCGTGTAGGTGTCGATGAAGCGCCCAAAGATGGCGTGGGTAGGCTGCTTGTCCTCCTCCAGGATGGGCGTGCCGGTGAAGCCGATCTGGGCGCAGTTGGGCAGGCCCTGCAGCAGCCGAGCGTGGAGCGTGCTGGTGTGGGAGCGGTGCGCCTCGTCGACCAGCAGCAGGATCTCCTCGGAGTCGTTGAGGACGGGGAAGGCCTCGGGCGGCGCGGTGCCGTCGGGGTCCTGCACCTTCTGGATCATGCCGAAGACGAGACCCGCGCCGGGCTGCCGCAGCAGATCAAGAAACTCGGGGATGTCGTCGGCGCGCTGGAGCGGCTCGCCGGTCAACTCCGCCGTCTCCGCCAGCTGGTCCTCCAGTTTGATGCGGTCGGTGATGAGGACGATCTTGAAGCGCCGCAGGTGGGGCAGCGAGCGCAGCGCGCGGATCAGGAAGACCATGGTGAGGCTCTTGCCGGAGCCTTGCGTGTGCCAGATAATGCCGCTTCGCTTATCAAGGCCGCCCCGTCGGTCGTGCTCGCCGTCCTCGGCGCGGGTGGCGCCGGTCTGCAGCCGGTGGATGGCCTTGTGGACGGCGCGATACTGCTGATAGCGGGGCACGATTTTCTTGATCCGCCCGCCGCCCCGGTCGAAGAGGGTGAAGTTGTGGACGATGTCCAACAGGCGCTCCGGGCGCAGCGTCCCGGCGACGAGCAGGTCTTGCGGGGAGAGCTCGTCGGTGCCCAGGGCCGCGGCGACCTCTGCGGTCTGGAGCGGATAGGTATCCTTCCACGCCAGGTAGTGCTTGTGCGGCGCGCCGACGGTGCCCAGCCGCGCCGTCTCGAAGCAGGTGGCGACCAGTAATTGAGCATAGCGGAAGAGGCGCTCGGCGCCCTCCGGCTCCGCCACGTCGAGGCGCTGGTTGGCGTAGCGCAGCAATTGGCCGATGGCCTCCGTGAGTGGATCCAGCAGGTCGGGCTTCTTCGCCTCCACCACGACCAGGGGGATGCCGTTGACGAAGAGCACCAGGTCGGGCACGATGTAGTCGCGGTTGCCCGTGGCCCAGGGCGGATCGACGCGGAACTGGTTGATGACCAGGAAGTCGTTGCGCGCCGGATGCTCGAAATCCAGGTAGTGGAGGGGGACGGCCTTGTCGTCGTCGGGACCGGGCACCTGGACCCCCTGGATCAGCAGCCGCGTGGCGACCTGGTTGGCCTCCATCAGCCGGGGCGTGCCCAGCCGCTCCAGGCGGCTCACGGCCTGGGTCACGCGGGCGTCATCTAACCAGGGGTTCCCCTCGTCATCCAGATTAATGCGGCGCAGCGCTGCGCGCAGCCGGTCGGTAAGCAGCACCTGGCGGAAGGTATCGCGCTCGGTGAGGTAGGGAACGTCGACGTCGCCCTCAAGGTAGTCCCAGCCTTGGGCCTGCAGCTGGCGGATGAAGGGCGCTTCGACCTGGCGGTATTCGGGCGTTGATGCTTGGGTCATACGGCTGACCTCCGTTGGCTGGCCGGCTAGGGATGTTTGCTGTCCAGAAGCTTCAGGGTGGTCTCTCGGGTCAAGAGTTCAATATCGGCTTTGCGTGCCAGGAACGGTCGGACGTCGGCGACGACCTGCGCCCAGTCCAGCCCGGCGACGTACTCGCGCACGACGGCGCGCCAGTTTTCCATGGTGAGGCGCGCGCCCGTCCAATCTGTCTGCTGCAGCGCGTTGTTCAGCAGGGTCAGGTTGGGTGGGGGCCAGTCGGGATCGCTGAGATACCAGACGAGGTCGTAGAGATCCCGCCCCTTGACGTAGTCGCGCTGCAGGAGCGCGTGCAGTTTGCCCGCCAACAGCGTGGCGCGGTCGTGGTGCTGCAGGTGGAGCAGGACGTGACGGCGGATGACGGTGGTCGCCAGACCGGCGCCGGTCGGGGGGCGAGTGTCCACTTCCACTTTGACAGCCAGCACCTCGCTGGGATGCGGGGAGAGCCCTAATTCATAGAGTAAACCAGGAAAACGGATGAAGGCGCTGTGCACGACCTTGCGGTCGTTGAGTTTGACGGTGACCTCGTAAGTCTCCGCTTGCATCTCCCGTTGGATGGCGCGCAGATAGCCCCGGAAGTCGTAATCCACCGCGGCACGTTCCAGGGCAAAGTCCAGATCCTCGGAGTAGCGGGGGAGGGTGTAGAGGAAGCGCAGCGCCGTGCCGCCGTGAAAGGCCAACGGGACCATGGCGCCGGCCTGCTGCAACGCTCCCAGCATGCGGGCCTGCAGATATTCGCGCGTCAGATTGCGGCCCTGGAGCGGCGAAGCGGCGCCGTCAACCAAGGTCTTCAGATAGGATTTCATAGTCGTCTTCCGTTTCCTCTTTCATCAACGTAGCGACGTTGGCTGCCGCCCGTTTCAACTTGGGGCTCTCCGCCCGCGCAGCGAGGTGGTGGAGCACCTCGCTATCCAGGCGCTCCAAGTTCTGCAGGCGCAATCCTCGCAGATACGCCAGCGACTCCCCACCTGGCTGCAGATAGACCTGGTCGAGGAGCGCCTTTTCGGGGCGGGCGACGAAAGCATGTTGATCATCCCCGACATCCAGCCGCCGGTAGCCATAGAAGCGGTTCTCTTTGACGTGGCGGAAGGTGTAGCGTCCCAGCGGCGTCTCGACCTCGGTCGGGCGGCCCGTCGTCACGCTGGTGACCTCCGCGGCGTATTCCGGGATCAGGCCGGCGTGCGCCAGCGCCGCCTGCAGGCTGACGTAGGAAGGCCTGACGAGGGTGTTGGCGACCAGGAAAGGATGCGGCGCCGTCTTCTGATAGGGGGGCGCCAGCGTGTAGAGGCCCCGACGCAGCTGGAGCAGCTTGCCCGCCGCCGTCCAGCGGGAGAGCTGCCGGCGTACGTTGGCCGGATCGACGTCGCCGGCGAGCAGCAG
>CAYVKR010000162.1:2298-6777 GCA_964452025.1 uncultured Anaerolineales bacterium | reverse complement strand
GATGTTTTGCTGATAGTATGCCGGCAATTATCTCAATTGTCCAGGGACACTACCGGCGACTATGACGGAGCTAGAAATGAAACAGTGTAGGTATATTCTTTGCCAGGGGTGTCGATCTGTGAAGATAAAAGAAGCCAGCGAGGAAATCCTCGCTGGCTTCGATATACTCTGCTGAGGTATGTTACTGTTTGATGGTAATGGGGAGGAAAATCGTGTGGGCGACCTGGTTGGATGTCGACATGAGGGTGTCACCGAAGTAGACCTCGTGCATGATCTCGGTGCCGGCAGGCGCGTTACTGTCGACGCGGACCTGGTAGCTGATGGTGAGCGTGGAGCGGGATGCAATATTGCCACCCCATTCAACCGCATTTTTGCCGCCGCTGAACCAGGCGTCGGACCACCATGGGGTGTCGTCACCTGAGGTGCTCACACTCTCGTCGACGTAGTTGGTGTGTTGGGGGATGGCGGCGTCGATGTCCATGTGGTAGCTGCTGTCCATGTGGTTCTCGACCATGAGAGTGTACTCAATGATCTGTCCCGGCCCGACCAGATCTGTCGGGTTGGCCTCAACGCTGGTCTCAATGCCGTAGCTGAGGTTCACAGGCAAGAATTGCTCGCCGCAGGTCTCCTCATCGGTGGGAGTCACGCGCACGTACCCGAACCAGTCGCCGAAGCCGCCCACTTCGTAGTTAAGCGTGATGGGCATGGGCACACCTGGGGTGGTGGTAATAACCCCGTCGGCGTCCGCTTCCGCGACGCTCATGGTGGTGCCACCCATGAGGTAGAGGTCGAACTGGAACGTGTCCTCAGGATCAACATTGTTCGCACCATAGACCACGATGCGATAGTCGCCATCGGGCACGCCCATCCACGGCATATACCAGATACCCTCGTCGGAACTACCACTTATCGACGAGGCCAGGAGCTCGCGGTTGTCGTTGATGTTGAAGAAGCCGTCCCCGTTGGCGTCGTAGAGGAAGTAGAGATCGGTGTCCATCCAGCCGATGGCGCCCTGTCGCACTTGAGCCGAGATACCGTCAAGGTTTTCGGCGGTGAAATCGTAGACCCAGCCGGAGAAGAGGTCGGAAGGCGCAGGATCGGCCTTCGGGTCAGCGCCGGCCGCTACGTGCTGGTTCTTGAAGGTCTCGGGTTGGGTCAGACCGATGGTTTCTATGTGGACGGTCTCCCAGGGCGAGATAAGGGTCAGTTCGGCGCTGCCCTCGGTCTCGTTGATGGCCATGTTGAGTTCCTCGGGGGTCAAAGAGAAGAAGCCGACCTCGCCGTTGAAGGACATGCTGGGCTCGGAGCCACCGAAGATGCCGGTGTGCAGCACGAACTCGTGCAATCCTTCCTGCCAGCCGCCGGCTCGCATGGTGCAGAACTCGTCCATGGGGCCACCGCTGCTGGTGGAGTACCACCAATCACCGCCTGTTCCACCTCGGTAATTGCCAAAGTAGTTGGGCCAGCCGCCGCCGTAGAGGTTGACCATGCCGTGAGGACCGAAGATGTCCGGATCCGTGTTTGAGAATCCATCGCCGTAGTTCGGGCCGTAGAGATAGGGGTTGATGTCGCCTGGCGAGTTTTCGCAGCTCCAATCCTCAACTGCAGGATCGGGATCAGTGTCCTCACACTCTCCCCAGGCATTCTTGTAGTAGAGGATCGCGTTCTCGGAGAGCATGCCGCTGTCTATCAGGTCGAAGGTGTGGAATCGCCAGTCGCCGTTGCCGTAGCCACCATACCAGTCGTTGGCGGAGAAGATCTCCCCATTGCGGTACGGCGTCATTTCGGCTTCATTGCCGAACTCGTAGTAGTAGGTGTCGTCCATGGATGCGGAGACGTTGACGGCCACCGGGATGACCCGATCGTTGACCAGGATGGAGCCTTCGTAGATGCCCGGCTCGGTGCCGTCAGGCACGGTGACCGTGGCGTCGAAGGTGGCCTCACCCGGCATGTCGGCCGTGGCCGCCGGGACGTCCAGCGTGGTGACGTCGGTCTCCAGCCAGCCCCAGTCCGCCGCCTCGTAGAATTCCACGGTGACGGTGAGTACCTGGGAGCCCGAACCCCCCCAGTGGGAGAGGCCGATGACCAAGCCCTCGTCCGTGGTGCTGCCTTCGGCGCCACGGTTGGCCGGATCCTTGACCTCGATGTAGTTGCTGGGGTTGTCCGGTGAGACAGTGAAGTTCACCAGGCTCAGCTCGCCCTCGCCGTCGTCGGCAAAGTTGGCGTCGTAGCCCACGTGGTTGTAAACAGATCCCTTCTCGGTGACGTCAATCCAGCCTAAGAGGGGGTTGAAGACGCCGTCGGGATCACCTGGACCGCTGTAAATGTCGAAGTGGGGATCCGCCCAGAACCAGCCGTTGCCGTTCAGGTCGTCCCACTCGTAGACGGCGATATCCCAGTTGTTGTCGCTGCTGTAGTCCAGGTTGGGCGGCTTCCCGTTCATGTAGGAAGTCTCATAGTCCTGCCAATCCATATTGAGGTAGACGCGCATCAGGTCCGAATCCGCCGGCACGTTGACCACGTGATCCGGCCCATGGACGGTGTAGGTGTAGAGGCCGCCCAGGAACCCGGTGGGATCGGTGAAGACGGCGGTGTCGGTCAGCGTGGGGTTGAGGGAGAGGAAGTAGTCGGGGTGTCCGTACCAGAGGATGGATGCATTGTCCTCGTAGAGCCAATTCGTCTCGATGGTGTAGACTCGCGTCTCTGTCACCTCGTAGATCTCGTCGCTCAGCGTGGCGGTCTCTTCTGCGTCACTCGTGTTCTTGACGGTGAACGTCTCGGTGGCGGAATCGCCGGGCACGATGTGCGCGAAGGAGTCGTACTCGGTGCCCTGATAATCACCGGCCCTCCACTTGGAGGGTGAGGTGAACAGACTGGCGCTGCCGTCGGCGATCATGGAGGCGGTGTCGGCCCGGACGTTGCCCGCGCCCTGGCTGAAGGGATCGTAGCCCATGTCGTCGGCGCCGGCCATCAGGATCTCCCGGGCGGTTTGGGCCGTGGGCCACTCGCCCCACTTATCCTTGTAGGCCTGGTAGATATCTGCCAGCGCGCCGGCCACAAAGGGGGCTGCGTAACTGGTGCCACCGCCGACGCTGAGGGCGGTGTTGCCGTCGTGGTCGCTGTTGACGTTGACGGGGATGGCCGTGTGATTGACGAAGCCGATGCCCATCACGTCCACGCCGGGATCGCCCATGGCCGTGGGGCCCCGGTTGGAGAAGTAGACGACGTCGCCGTCCTTGATGTAGTCGCTGGACGGGATGCCCCAGTTGAGCAGTTGGACGGAGCCGTAGCTGGTGCTGGCGCCCACGCCGATGGTGCCCTGCGAGGAAGCCGGCTCGTCGATGGTGCCGTAGCCGTTCCCGTCGTTGCCGGTGGCGGCAGCCATGGCCAGGGTGGGGTTGACGTTTTCGGAGAGATGGGTCAGATAGCGGCTCTCGAGGTCCCAGCCGTCCTCGAAGATAGAATTGTCGCCGAAACTGAAGTTGGCGACCTGCGCTTCATCCCCTGTGTCGGCGACGCCGTCGGCGCCCAGGGCGATGAAGTCGTAGGCATCGTAGAAGCCCTGCATACCGTTGACCACGGCATAGTTGTTGCCCACGGCGATAATGTCGGCGTCGGGGGCCAGGCCCTGCAGATTATTGTCGGCGAAGGGGAACTGGATCTGTCCGCCGGCCATTGATTCGCCACTGAAGGCCGGGTAGTCGATGATGCCCTTGGCCCCGATCATCGTGGCACAAGAGGTGCCGTGGTATCCACCGCTCACGGACGCGTCATCCGTGCCCAGCATAAAGGCGACCAGACGGCCGTTCTCGGGGATCAGCCCCTCGGCATTGAGGTCGGTCAGCATCGGGTCATAAGCGGCCGGGAAGGGCGCGCCGTAGCCGAGCATGTCGGACCCAGGGATGGGTGTCTCGCCGTCGGCGATGAAGTAGATCATGCCGCCGGAGAGATCCGGCTTGCCGTCGGGTTCCCAGATCAGCGTGCCGGTCATTACCTGCGTGGTCTCCGTGATCATGGTGCCGCCCAGACGCGGGCCGTCACCGCCGGACCAACTGCCGATGTAGACCGGCTCGGTGATGGTGGCGGTCACGGTGTAGGCGCTGCGCGTGGTCCACACGTCGTCGACGGTGATGATCGGATCGCTCTTGGTAGCGGCCTGGTCCGTATTATTGGTGGCGACTTTGTCGCCAGTGGGATCAAAATCGGCGTCGTCGTTGAACCAGCGGTCGTCGTTGAGATCCACGAACACGGTATCGTAGACGTAGGGCTCGTTGGCGTCGACCAGCAAGACCGCCGGTTCGTGACCGTAGACGTAGTTTGACAAAGCGGGATCCGGGTGGATGCCGAAGCGCACGCGGCCGCTCTGGCTCATCTCCCCGATACCGGGGGCGATATCGTACGATAGGCCGTTGTAGGCGTTGGGGAAAGAGGTGGTGATGATCATCGTTGGCGTCATGGCGTGGGTGGCAATCTCCACGT
>CAYVKR010000162.1:0-2288 GCA_964452025.1 uncultured Anaerolineales bacterium | reverse complement strand
GGTATTCGCATACCAGCTATCGGTCGCGGGGAAGACGTCGCCCTCGTAATAGTAGGTGCGCATGGACGTCGGGTCGAGAGCGATGGGCCATCCCTCGTAGGTGTGGCCGGCGGGATAGACCGCCTGCTGCCCATACAGATCCGGATGTCCGAAGTCAACGCCGGAGTCCACCATGGCGACCATTACGCCGTCGCCCGTGTAGCCCGCCGCGTTCGCTGCGTCGCCACCATGCACGTCCTGACCGCCCCACCAATCGGTCGGCGAGACGGAGGTGGCGTCCGTGGCGGCAGGTGTGAACAGACGTTCTCGGCCTTTCTGCGCAAAGCGCTCGGCAAGCCGCTCCTGCAAGGTGTTGAAAGCTTCCTCTGGATCGGCAATGATACCCTTCTCCTCTGCGTCGTCCAGAGGGTTAGGGACTTCGTGAGGCTTGAAGACCTGGATGTGAGCCACTGAGGGGTCAGCGGCAAGGTCCAGAAGGTCAGACACGTTCATGGTGCCGCCGTAAACGACGTAATCCAGAATCTCTCGATTGCTCCAGTCCGTCAAATAGGGGTCAACGTCCACAGAACTGGTAGCGATGACAGTTACGGGTACATCCTCTGTGCTTCCTTCTGCAACCATCTCTTTCAGAGCACTGCTCAGCTTGGTGGTGGGATCGGTCCCTTGAAGGACTGTCTCTTTGCTCATTTCTTTAGCCGCAGCGGGCGACATCAGGAGAGCGAATACAGTCAGGATCACAGCCATAGTGCTGAAGATGCGCCTAACATATCGATTACTCATGTGAATATTCCTCCATAGTCTGGATATGCAAAGGTAAACCGGTGAGAAACATGTGAATTCAGATCAATAATCATCACCTCCCTATTTGATAACCAGGTGTTTCCTAGCATGACATTTAACCGGGAGCCTATCAACCGCACAAATAGAAGCGATGTGGAAAACATCGCCCCACTGACGGAGCGAGAAAACCACTTTTAGGGAAACGAGGCCATTTTGGAGCCACTTTTGATAGCATTGGCCCCACCTAGAACTTCCTTACTGCTCTAATTGTGCGGTTGCCAGAGCATGGTCAAAGGTCATGCTAGTGGAGTAGCACAGGCAGATTATATTTCAGGACGGAACATTGTCAAAACCACTGAATTGAGATAAGGTTGTCACCTTATTTTTGCGCACGCGCATTAACCTCAGCGCACATCAACCCCGGCTTCTTTCGTCTACGCAGGTTCTACGGCACGGAGGGCGTTTTCGCCAGCGGACTCGCTTCGAAATCTCTCACCGTTTTGTGGTTTGCCCATTTCCTCGGATATGCTATAATTTGAGCGTTGCGGGTGTAGTTCAGTGGTAGAACGTCAGCTTCCCAAGCTGAATGTCGCGGGTTCGAGTCCCGCCGCCCGCTATAGCAAAAGGCCGGAGCACGTGCTCCGGCCTTTTTGTCGTTACAGGTTTCTACCGAATGGCTTCCTCGGTGTCTTTGTCGAAGATGTGCATCCGACTCATGTCGAAGGCGGCGCGCTTGGTCATGCCCACGCGGACCTTCGTCCGGGGGTCCAGCCGGCCCAGGAACTCGGTGTTCTCGGTAGCAAAGTACGCGATGACCTCGTTACCCATCAGCTCGGTCACGTCGACCTTGGCCTCGACGTACGCGGGTTTGATGCCCGGCGGCGCGTAGTCGGGGTCATGGATATGCTCAGGGCGGACGCCCATGATCACTTCCTCGCCCAGATAGGGCTTGTAGGTCTCGTGGCGGCTCTCCGGGATCTTGATGCGGAAATCCTTGCAGTTGCCGTACATCTCGCCGTCCTCTTGTATCAGGGTGGCGTTGAAGAAGTTGGTGGAAGGGCTGCCGATAAAGCCGGCGACGAAGACGTTGTTCGGCAGGTCATAGAGATTCTGCGGCGTATCGATCTGCTGCAGGATGCCGTCCTTGAGCACGACGATACGGGTGCCCATGGTCATGGCCTCGACCTGGTCGTGGGTCACGTAGATGAAGGTGGTGCCCAGGCGCTGGTGCAGCTTGGAAATCTCCGCGCGGGCCTGCACGCGCAGTTTGGCGTCCAGGTTGGAGAGCGGCTCGTCCATCAAGAAGACGTTGGGCTCACGCACGATGGCGCGACCCACGGCGACGCGCTGGCGCTGACCACCGGAGAGCTGCTTGGGTTTGCGATCAAGCAGCGGCTCGATGCCCAGGATGTCGGCGGCTTCTTTCACCCGCCTGTCGATCTCTGCCTTGGGCATCTTGCGCAACTTCAGACCGAAGGCCATATTGTCGTAAACCGTCATGTGCGGAT
>CAYVKR010000161.1:0-6796 GCA_964452025.1 uncultured Anaerolineales bacterium | reverse complement strand
CTCTCAGCGTTCTCTGCGCTCTCTGCGGTAAACAGGCTTTTTTCACCAAAGTCAAGTAAAACTCACCTGAAAAAAGGTCCAAGAAATCGGATTTTTAGCAAGTCACCCCTACATCTAGTGATCTTGGCTGCGAGAAACCTGCATATAGTATCAAGTCACAGAAAAATCCGATTTTTCGCTAGTTATTTCAGGGCAACCAAGTAAGAACGAGAAGCAGTCTGGTCCCCGAGAGAGGATTCTCGGGGACTTTCATGTATAATCATAACCTATGAACCCATCCAAAAGATAGCATTATCTTCCAATTCGATTGTGGTATAGTAACAGTGGAGGTGCAAAATGCAGAGACATAGACTCACGATAATTCTAACTTCGTTTATGCTACTAGCCGCACTGGCGTGCAGTCCCTTCGTGCTGACGCCAGAGAGCGTGGTCTGCGACGAGGAAGTCATCGGCGAGGATCTCGCGGAGCGCATTGAGGTCGAGGTCGCCAGACAACTGAACGAACAACTTGATTCTGTCCCCACACCGCAGGCACAGACCATCGATACCGATCTGGAAGCCGTCCTCACGGATCTCTACGCGCACGCCAACCCCGCCGTTGTCTATATCGTCGTGGGCACCGGGAGCGGCAGCGGTTTTGTTTACAGCGAGGAAGGGTACATCGTCACCAACAATCACGTCGTCGCCAACGCGACAGACTATGAGGTCGTCTTCTCCGATGGCAGCCGCCAGCGCGCCACGCTGGTCGGCACCGACGCCGACAGTGACCTTGCCGTGCTCCAGGTCGACTCTTTACCAGATACTGCCGAACCGCTCCCCCTGGCCGAAAGCAATCAGATTCAGGTGGGGCAGCTCGTCGTCGCCATCGGTAATCCCTTTGGGGAACAGGGCTCGATGTCGCTGGGCATCGTCAGTGGCCTGGGCCGCAGTCTGCCTTCACAGCGGGGGATGCTAACAGGGAGCACGTACTCCCTGCCGCAGGTCATCCAAACCGACGCACCCATCAACCCGGGTAACTCTGGCGGCCCGCTGCTCAACCTGGACGGCGAAGTCGTCGGCGTGAACGCAGCCATCGCCTCGCTCACCGGCACTGGCTCCGGCGTGGGCTTCTCGATTCCGGTGGCAGCGGTGCGGCGCATCGTGCCCAATCTCATCGAAGAGGGCAGCTACACCTACCCCTACATGGGCCTGTTATTCGACGGTGAGGTCACGCTGGACGAAGCGGAGCAGTACGGTCTACCACAGACACAGGGCGCGTATGTGCTCGAGGTCGTCGAAGACGGCCCGGCCGACGAAGCGGGCATCCTTGGAGCAGATCCCACCACCGGCGAAGGCGGTGACTTGATCATCGCGCTGGACGATGAGACTGTCAACAACTTTGACGATCTCAACACGTACTTGAGTTTCCACACCAGCGTGGGACAGACGATTGATGTCAGATTGCTGAGAGACGGAGAAGAAATAACCCTGCCGTTGACGTTAGGCGCACGTCCTTAACGACCGAGGGTATACAGAACGAAAACCGCACAGCTTGCGGCACTGTGCGGTTTGATTTTATTTTGAAAGGTCCCCTACTCTGCAGCAGGGGCCTGGTGACTGTCCCTAGAGTGCTTTGACGTTAGCGGCTTTCAAGCCTTTGTCACCCTGGACAACGTTGAACTCAACCTGCTGATTCTCACGAAGCGTGTGGAAGCCATCGCCTTCAATCGCGGAATGGTGGACGAACACGTCATCACCGGTCTCACGGGAAATGAAGCCGTAGCCCTTAGCATCGTTGAACCACTTGACGGTACCAGTTTGTTTCTCAGACATTACTTACTCCTTGATATGCTCTAATTTGACGAAGTAGCCTAGATAAGTTCAAAAAGGCTGCCCATGTCCGCAAGTTCGGGCAGCCTTTCAGCATTTCATCCACACTTACTTCAATTCGACAGCTGTATAATATCACACCTGCATAAAACGTCAAATCGGCTTTTCTTAACCCCCGCAGATCGATCAACTTTTTGGAAGCGCGACCCAAGAAGAGCGCGGCACGAGATCCGAGTGACTAGCGGCAGATCAAGACGGGGCGACGTGCGTCGTGCAGCACCAGATCCACGGCGCTGCCCAGCACCACCTCTAACAGCGGGCTGAAGCCGTAGCTGCCCATGACGATCAGATCGACGTTGTACGCCTCCGCCGTAAGCAAAATGCCAGCGCCCACGGATTCGCACGTCTCCGCGACAGGCGTCGCCGCGACGCCATGGCGCTCCAGATAACGCATGGCATGATCCAACGCCTGAGACTGCTGGCTATCCTCCGACTCCCCAACCGATAGTACGATCAGCGAAATATCCCAGCGCTCGGCCAGGTGACCGGCGATGAAGAGCGCTTCGTCGGCTTTGGGACTTCCATCGTAAGCCAGAAGTGCCTGATTGACCGCATGCGCGCCAATTTTAGGCACCGCAAGGACGGGAGAGGAGGCCCGATAGAGCAAGTTACGGAAACCCGCCCCCCACTTCGAAAGCGGACGCGGTTTCGGGGGATGCAGCAGGCTCGCCACCACCAGATCGGCCCACCGCCCGTACTCCCATATAGAAGGCACAACCTCACCGACGTCGATGATACATTCGCCGGGCACGCCCGCGTCGCGGCAGCGCCGGTTAAACTCATCCCGGATCACCTGCGTCTCCGGAGCCTCGCGGGTTTTCGCATCGGGCACTACGTACAGCCCGTGCAGATAACCACGCTCGCGGCGGGCCACATCCAGCGCCTGAGTCAACGCTGCCCAGCCGCCCGGCTCCCCGCTGATGGCGACCAGAATATCGACAAAGAGCCGGTCGCCGTCGTGCATCGTCCGCTCTTCGCGCCACGCGCCCGGCGGCGTGCCAGCTTCCAACTCATCTGGAGTTACGGCCTTCAGCAGTCGCTCTCCCCATCCCAGGACGCCCCGCTTGCTTTGACCGTATTGCTCTGCCAGTTCAGAAGCCACCGATTTGGCATCGACGGCCCAACCCAGCCACTCCGCCAGCTCCGCACGGTGCTCAGAGACCCAAAGATAGAGATCAGCAGCAGTACGATCAGGAAACTCTTCCAGTGCTCCCTGCTCCCTGATGATTTCCACCAACGGCAGGTAGACATGATCTACCCATGAAGCCACTGCCTCTCGATACGACACCTCTTCGTCGCGTTCCTCGCCCAGATACCAACGGTGCACGGCGATGTGCTCCAGCAGCTTCTGATACTGACCCGGCTCTGTGATCTCGATATCTACGTCCGGTCGTACCTTGTGAATCTCAGTCTGATGCAGGAAAGCAGCGTACTCCTGCTTCCGCAGCACCTCATCGATGTCAGTCTCCGCCGTGATCTCCACCGGCACGTCGACCTCGGTGACGTAAGCGTCGATGCTGGGCCAATCCTGCGTGCGCGCAACAGACACACGATGGTTACCGTCCCTGACGAAGTAGACGTCTCCAACTTTATAGAGCTCCACCGGCGGCAGCGCGACGCCAGCCTGCAGCGCCTTATCGATGTTTTCCCAGCGGTGTCGCGTGCTCTCGCTGCGGGGCAGAAAGGCGCGATCAAAGTCTTGATAACGCCCTACACTGCCGACGATCTTCTCCAAAGGCACAGCCTGAAGGCCCATGTACCGCTGCCCTTCGAACGGCAACGTGCGGCGCACTTCCTCGAAGGGCAGCAGCGCGTTGCTCTTCCCCGTAATCCAACTACTGACTTTGCGCCAGAACGCGCGGTTCTTGGCGCGTCTAAAATCCTCGTGAGCAACAAACGACATAGCCATCGTGCACTCCTTAAGATTTCGTTTCGGGCTGCGTGAGGGAACGATACGCCTCTTCGGTGATGAACTCACCCCCTTCAATCTCACGCTCCACGACATTGTAACGGGCATCGAAGCGCACTTCAAAATAGAAGAGTTGGTAACAAGTACCGTCCATCACCTCTTTGTGAAGCACGTAGCCACCTGAATCGAAATCCCGCTGAAGATCATGCCGGCGATCTGCGCGAATTTTCACCGGCGCACCACACTTCCCACATTTCACGTAGAAGTAAATCCCGGTCGCGTCGCCCTGACCTGACCCGGAAAACAGATTGCGAATCTTATCGAAAACCATGATCCCCCTCCCAAAAAGAGCCGACTGCACGTTGGAACGCTGAAACGGTCGTACGCTCTCATTATACACAAAGGGGAAGCTTCACAAGCTGACGCTCGCGACGGGATTTCGAAGCGAGTCAGCTGGAGAAAACGCCCTCCGTATCGTAGAAACTGCGTAGGCGAAAGCAAGGCAAACGAAGCTGGGGTTGATGCGGGAGGGAAACATGATGGGAAGCCGTCTATGGCGTTTGAGCCACCCGACAACTGCTTCGATTGCCCATTACGCGGACGTCACGTGCTGATGTTAGAGACATCGGATCTCTCGGAGAAACTCAATGTCCAGACGGGCTGTCAGAGGAGCAGCCGCATCAGTACCGCAGGTCGCAGCAACCGCCGGGGTGACTCGGCGCCGATGACGACTTTCCCGACGAGCAACGCCAGCGCCGGATCATCCGCCAACCGCCGAAAGGTACGGTTGAGGAACCACGGCATGTCCAAGGCTCGACGCATCCAGCGAGCATGGCGCCACTCGGAAGTATATCGTGCCTGCAGCGCCCGTGTGTAGGCCGCCAGCGACGTCGCCGAGAGGTCTCCGGTATTGAGCGCGGTCAGGACATGCTCCGCGGCCAACTCACCGCTCTCCAAGGCCGGTGCGATTCCCTCGCCGGAGAGCGGGCTGACCAGCCCGGCGGCCTCCCCCGCGACCAACAGCCGATCTGCGTGCGTGCGCGTTCGTCCAAAGGCCGTGCGGATAGGATGCCCCCGCACCGGCCCCAGCGGCTCGGCGTCAGCCAGGCGGCCGCCGCTGCGTCGCTGATGGGCCAGAAAGGTCGCCAGTTCCGCCTTCAGATCCACCTCACCGCTGCGCACCCGCTGCCATGAGGTTCCCATCCCAACGTTGACTCGCCCATGAGTCATGGGAAAAACCCACAGGTAGCCGGGCAACATCGAGCCAAGAAAGTGGACATCGAGACGCCCGGTCGGCCCACGGTCACCAGCCAGATACTGGCGGACGGCGACGAATCCCGATCGGGCGTCCAACAATCCCAGCCGCCGGGTGATGGGCGCATGACCGCCGTCGGCCAAAATGACGAGATCAGCGGATAGCCGCAGGCCATCGGCCACAACAGCAGGGCGTGCGCCGTCGTCACGCGCCACATCGCGTACCCGCACACCTTCCAGTAACCGGGCTCCTGCCTCCACCGCCATCTTCACCAGCCGGGCGTCCAGTCGCTTGCGCGGGATGGTCCGTCCGTAGCAAAAAGCATCGTCAGGCGGTGGGCTGGCCTCCACCGCCTGACCGACGGGTGCGACCAGACGCAACACCTCTGGTGCCTGGAACTGGGTAACCCACTCGTCGAGCCCGGCGCGCGCAAGCGCCTTAAGCCCGCGCGACGAGACCCCGTCGCCGCAGGCCTTATCCCGAGGGAACGTCGCCTGATCCAGCAGCGCCACATCGACTCCCGCCTTCGCTAGGCAACGCGCAGCAGTCGAGCCGGCCGGCCCGGCCCCAACGACGGCAACATCAACGTTGAGCATCCAGCCTCCTCAAATATCAACTTCGAACCGGGATGAGCAAATCCCGCATGTCACACACTAACCTATGTATCCCGCCGCCAGGATATAACCTTCGGAGATCAGTGTCAAGTCGGGTCTCTGGGATTTCGCCGGGTGGCTCAAAAACGATCTTAAATTTTCACCACGGATGGCACGGATTTTCACTGATTTTTCATTTTCTGTGTGAATCTGTGAAATCTGTGGTTAAACTTTCAGTTTGATCATGCGAAGTCCAAAAGAGCCGTCAAGTCTTGGCATCCGCGGGGGTATAGGACAAATTATTGGGAAAAACTCGGGCCGGTCTCCTGACCGTATCCGCTGTGGCTCGGTGGGGACACCGACCACAGTTTGGTATGGATATTTCTAGGACAGAGGCCTCTACAAACCAGAGGGTACAGAGATTCTTAGTTCTGCTATGATTTTCTATCATGAAATTCGGAGAAATGTAAAAATAGTTAAACATAATACTCATTTTATCTCAGCGTTCTCTGTGCTCTCTGTGGTGAATGGGCTTTTTCAGTAGAGTCAACGTTTCGTTTTTCCCACGAATAGACGCTTCACCGTTATCGTTAAGTAAAAGTTTACGAATTCCGGCATTGTAAAGTATCACTTGACAACAGAACCACATTCTTGTAGGATAAAAGCACAGGGCTTATGAAAGCATGATGTCCCACCGACTCTTGAGCCAACTCGACAGATGTCTTTATGGAAACTTGCATTTTTATAGGCCCATAGGCGTTAACCTCAATCTATCCATCAAAAGGAAGTGCGCCATGGAATTAACCGGCTATCTTGATTTCTGGTTCAAGAACGTCTCCCTGGTCCAGCGCGTAGAGAAGTTCGTCGATCTTGGCATCCGACGCCTCGACGTCTGGTGCTGGCGCGCTGCGCCTATGACCGAGCTGGCGAACGAATGCAAACGCCACGGCGCGATTCTCAACTCCACCTTTGACGAGGAGATGGGCTCATTAGCCGATCCCGCCGACAACGAACAGACGCTGCGCTCCTGGGCAGAGAGCCTGGAGATGGCCGAACGCCACGGCGTCGAGCACCTCTTCATCTTCTCCAATCAGGTCAATGTTATCGACGGGCAAGAGTGGACCAAGCGGCTCTCCGCCAACTACACCGAGGCCGAGCAGTACGCCAACC
>CAYVKR010000160.1:0-6810 GCA_964452025.1 uncultured Anaerolineales bacterium | reverse complement strand
GCTATCAGCTTCATCATTTACCACCTCTGAAAGATGATGTTTTGCTGATAGTATGTTGGCAATTATCTCAATTGTCCAGGGACACTGTTCAACGTCCGGGGAGGTTCGGCCTTCTCGGACGTTTTGCGTTCTGATGTTTACTCGTCATTTCGACGCATTTTTGAAGGCAAGAGGGGAAATCCCCTGGCCACTGGGCCACTGGGCCAGGGTCTCGACTCGCTGCCGCCGCTACGCTACTGCGCTCACTCGAGATGACGATGAAGTGGTCGTGTTTTGGGCGGACATCGTTCATCTGACATTCTACGCTCGCAAAGGGGAGCAACGATGGATTTGCCCTCTGCTACAGTGTGGTATAGTGACGGTTACACGCTCACGAGACAAGACCACCGAGCGTCAGGAGCACGCAAAGGCACGTATGCTTCACCAGCAAGCAGGCTTCGCAGTGGGCCCCAGCGTGAGGAGCGCGGCGTTTCGCCTTCTCGCGCCTTTCTATGGTATCCCATTACCCTATCAAAAGGAGCAAAGCACATGAGTATCAACGTCACAGTCTGGAACGAATTTCGTCACGAGAAGATGCACGATGAGGTCGCCGAGGTCTATCCTGACGGCATCCACGTCGTCATCGCCGGCTTCCTCGCCGACGCCGGCTTCGAGACGCGCACGGCGACGCTGGATGAGCCGGAGCACGGGCTGACCGAAGCGGTGCTGGCGGAGACCGACGTCCTCATCTGGTGGGGGCACATGGCCCACAACGACGTGAAGGACGAGATCGTCGACCGCGTGCAGCAGCGCGTGCTGGAAGGCATGGGCCTCATCGTCCTGCACTCCGGGCACATGTCCAAGATCTTCCGCCGGCTGATGGGCACCGGCTGCATGCTCAAGTGGCGCGAGGTCGGTGAGAAGGAGCGCCTCTGGGTTGTCGAGCCGGGGCATCCCATCACCCAGGGCCTGGGCGAGTACATCGCCGTGCCCCACGCCGAGATGTACGGCGAGCACTTCGACGTCCCCGCGCCCGACACGCTGGTCTTCATCAGCTGGTTCGAGGGCGGCGACGTCTTCCGCAGCGGCTGCTGCTACTACCGCGGACAGGGGAAGGTCTTCTACTTCCGCCCGGGCCACGAGACCTACCGAATCTTCTACCAGCCGGAGATCCGCCGCGTCCTCTCCAACGCTGTACGCTGGGCCGCGCCGGTCGAGGCGCACAAGGTGACGTTTGGGCAAAGGCCCGAGCCCCTTGAGCCATTGAACTAGATAATCAGCGTCATAAGTCAGGAGTCATCTTCTCTTCAGAGACATGACTCCTGACTCGTGAGATTTTCGAAGGAGTTGAAACCATGACAACAAGACTTCCAAAGGACCCGTTCGGCGTCGCGATCATCGGCTGCGGCAATATCGCCGAGCCGTATGCGGAGAACCTGGTGGACTATCCCGAGATTGAGCTGGTGGGCGTCGCCGATCTGGTGCAGGCGCGCGCCGAGGCCCTGGCGGAGACCGCCGGCTGCGAAGCCTATCCATCGGTGGGCGCGCTGTTGGTCGACGACAGGGTCGATCTGGTGGTCAACCTGACCACGCACCACGCGCACAAAGCGGTGACGGAGCGGTGCCTGCGGGCGGGCAAACACGTCCACAGCGAGAAGCCGCTGGCGCTGACCTACGCCGAAGCGCAGGAGCTCGTCGCGCTGGCGGAGGAACAAGGATTGCGGCTGGGCAGCTCGCCCTTTACCTTCATGGGCGAAGCGCAGCAGACGGCGTGGAAGCTGCTCCGTGAGAAGCGTATCGGCGCGGTGCGGGCCATCTACGCCGAGGTCAACTGGGGCCGCATCGAGCGCTGGCATCCGGCGCCAGAGCCTTTCTACGACGTGGGCGCGCTCTACGACGTCGGCGTCTACCCGCTGACGCTGATCACGGCTATCTTTGGCCCGGCGCAGCGCGTCACGGCTTACGGGCGCGTCTTGCTGCCCGAGCGCGAGACCCGCGACGGGACGCCCTTCGTGCTCACCACGCCGGACTTCGTCGTCGCCGTGATTGAGCTGGCGAGCGGGCCGGTCGTCCGCCTCACGGCGGATTTCTACGTCGACGGGCACAACACCAAGCAGCACGGCGTGGAGTTTCACGGCGACGGGGGCTCGCTCTATCTCTCCAGCTGGCACAACTTCGACGCGGACGTGGCGGTCGCGGACTTCGGCGAAGCGTTCACGCCGGCTCCGCTGCTGCGCGCGCCCTATCCCGGCGTGGAGTGGGGGAGGGCCGTGCGCGAGACGGCGGCGGCGCTGTGCGAAGATCGACCGCACCGCGCCACGGGCGCGCAAGCCGCGCACATCGTCGAAATCCTCAACGCTGTCACCCAATCGCTGGAATCTGAGCAGCCCGTAGCTATCGAATCCACATTTCAACCGCCTACGCCAATGCCGTGGGCGGGCCAAACAGATGACTCATGACTCGTGACTCATAAGTCACGAGTAACAAGTCAAATACCCACAGGAGAAACTATGTCAACCAAACCATCCACCCCTGAACCGCTCCGCGTCGGCGTGGTCGGCGTCGGCTTTGTGGGGCGCGCACACCTCAAGACCTACCAGAAGATGATTGACGCTGACGTCGTGGCGTTGGCGGACGTCAACCGCGAGCTGATGGCGCACGTCGGCGAGACCTTCGGCGTGACCGACCAGTACGACACCTACGAGGCGCTGATGGCGCGCGACGACATTGACGTCGTCAGCGTCTGCACGCCCAACTATCTGCACGCGCCGGTCGCCATCGCCGCGCTGGAGGCGGGCAAGCACGTGCTCTGCGAGAAGCCCATGGCGATCTCGCCGGATGAGGGCGAGGCCATGGTGGAGGCCGCCGTCAAGGCCGGGCGCGTGCTCAAGACCGTTTTCAATCACCGCGCGCGCAGTGACGTGCGGATGCTCAAGCATTACCTGGAGACCGAGGGCGTGGGTCGCATCTACTACGCCAAGGCGCGCTGGCTGCGGCGCGTCGGCATCCCCGGGCTGGGCAGCTGGTTCACCACCAAGCGCATGTCCGGCGGCGGCCCGCTCATCGACCTGGGCGTCCATATCCTGGATATGGCGCTTTACCTCATGGGCGAGCCGACGGTCGAGGCCGTCAGTGCCGCTGCCTACGCCGAACTCGGCACGCAAGGGCGCGGCGGCTGGACGGGCAAGCCGCGCTTCGAGGGCGACGGCTACGACGTCGAGGATCTGGCGACGGCCTTCCTGCGCCTGGAGGACGGGCGCACGCTCTTCCTGGAGACTAGCTGGGCCGCCCACCGCGATTCTGCCGACGTCTTCGGCGTCTCGCTCTTCGGCACGGAGGGCGGCGCCGAGATCAAGGTGACCAACTACACCCCGGACGACACGCTGCGCATCTACGCCGACGTGGCGGGCGTGCCCAGCGACATCCGCCCGCATCTGGGCGAGAGCGACGGGCATCTCACCGTCATGCGCGAGTTCTTCGATATTGTGCGCAGCGGCGAGTGGGCCGACCACGTCGGGCGCATCGGTCTGGCCCGCACGCGCATCATCGATGCCTGCTACCGCTCGGCGGAGCAGGGGCGCGAGGTGCTGTTGGATACATCACCGGATTAAACGGATTCAGCGGATTCTTCAATAAAAACGACCGGAGACCGGCGAGGGAGACCGACCCCGGTCAGATCGACAGAGAAGTTTGGCTTCTGAGTGCATCATCTGATCCGTTTTATCCGCTTAATCCGTTGACTGAAAAGAGGTTCTATGACAGAGAATCCCCAGATTTCTATCGAAGCGGTCGCCAAATACCCGCGACCGGGCATGGCGATTCCTGGCAACATCGCCTTCAGTCCCGACGACGCCTTGATCACCTATCTCTTCAGCGCCGAGGGCGATCTGCGCCAGCGGCTCTACGCCTTCGATCCGGCGACGAGTCGGGCAGAGGTGCTGGCCCAGCCGCCGGGCGGCGTCGATACCGAGACGTCGCTCACGCTGGAGGAGAAACTGCGCCGCGAACGTCAGCGTCAGCGCGCTGAAGGCATCACGCGCTACGCCTGGGCCCAGGACGTGCCGCGCCTGCTGATCCCACTGCGCGACGGTGTGCACGTCAAGGATGGGCCCGACGGGCCGCTGCGTCAGATCGTCAGCGCGGACGCCGGGCCGCTCTTTGATCCGCAGCTCTCGCCCGACGGCACGAGCATTGCCTACGTACAGCACGGCGATCTCTATGTCGCGCCCATCGCAGGCGGTGAGCCGCAGCCCGTCACCGAGGGCGCGCAGGTGGACGGCGTCACCCATGGGCTGGCAGAGTACATCGCACAGGAGGAGATGCACCGGGAGCACGGCTTCTGGTGGTCGAAGGACGGCGCATATCTGGCCTTCACCGAGGTCGACGAGCGGCACGTGCCGCGCTATCGCATCGCCCATCAGGGCCTGGACGAGGTCACCGAGGAGGCGCACCGCTATCCCTTCGCCGGGCAGGCCAATGCCGAGGTGCGGCTGGGCGTCGTCCCCGCGCTGGGCGGCGAGCCTGTGTGGATGGATCTGGGCGACTTCGAATACCTGGCGCGCGTTCAGTGGTGGCCCGATGGCCGCCTGGTGGCGCAGCTGCAGAACCGCGAGCAGACGGAGCTCCGCCTCGTTCGCCTGGATCCGTGCACGGGCGCGGGCGAGACGCTGCTGGTGGAGACCAACGACGTCTGGATCAACTTGCACGATATGCTCCGTCCATTGGATGACGGGCGCTTCCTCTGGGCCTCGGAACGGACGGGGTTCACGCACCTCTATCTCTACGACCAGGATGGGCGCCTGATCCGCCCGCTGACGGAAGGCGATTGGATGGTGGAGAGCATCGAGGGCGTCGACGAGGAGCGCGGACTGGTCTACTTCACCGGGACGCGCGATGGCCCATGGGAACGCCACCTCTATGTCATCCCGCTGGAGGATGGGGAACCGCGCCGCATCACGCGCGCCGCTGGTACACACAGAGTGACGCTGGATCACGCCTGTCGCCGCTTCGTCGATGTGCACAGCGCGCTGGATCGCCCGCCCACGGTGACGCTGCGCAACGTGGACAGCGGCGGGCTGCTGGACGTGATCCACGACGAGGACGATCCGCGCATCGACGCGCTGGGGCTGACGCCGCCGGAGCCGGTCACGCTGAAGAGCCGCGATGGCGTCACGCTGCACGGGCTGCTCTACCGCCCGGCGGGGCCCGGCCCGCATTCGACTGTGGTCAGCGTCTACGGCGGGCCGCACGCGCAGCTAGCCGTCGATGCCTGGGAGCCCACGGCGAACCTGCAGCGCCAGTACCTGCGGCGCCAGGGCTTTGCCGTCTTCGTGCTCGACAATCGCGGCAGCGCCGGGCGCGGTCTGGCGTTCGAGAGCGCGCTGCAGCATCGCATGGGCGGCATCGAGGTGCGGGATCAGGTGGACGGCGTGCGCTGGCTGATTGACCAGGGCATCGCCGATCCGGCGCGCGTGGGCGTCACCGGCTGGAGTTACGGCGGCTACATGACGCTGATGTGCCTGCTCAAGGCTCCGGAGGTTTTTCAGGTGGGCGTGGCAGGCGCGCCGGTCACCGCGTGGGACGGCTACGACACGCATTACACCGAGCGCTACATGGGCGAGCCTGACGCCAATCCCGAGGGCTATGAGGTGAGCAGCGCGCTAGCCCACGTCGAGGCGCTGACGGGCGCGCTGCTCATCGTTCACGGCTTGATCGACGAAAACGTCCACTTCCGCCACACTGCGCGTCTGATCGACCGGCTCATCGAGGCGCGCAAGCGCTACGCGCTGCTGCTCTTCCCGGACGAGCGGCACATGCCGCGCCGCTTGGTGGATCGCATCTACCTGCACGAACGCATCTGCGACTTCTTCCTGGAGCAGCTGGTCTATTCGGTTTCATCCGTTCAATCCAATGACGGCGCTTGACCTTTGACTTTCGACGTTGGACTCGCTCTTGTAGGGAGGCGGTGATGGAGGCTTGGACGACAATCAAAGATCGCGTGCGATATTTCAACAAGTGGGTGTTCAACCGAGTGACCATGACGTTTGCCGGACGGCGGCACAGTCCCTACACCGTGGTGCACCACGTGGGACGAAAATCAGGACGGGCCTACGCCACGCCGGTGGTGACCGTGAAGCAGGGTGCGCATTTTATCATCCCCATGCCTTACGGGATGGAGACGGATTGGTGCCGTAACGTCCTCGCGGCAGAAGGATGCCTTCTTGAGCGCGAGGGGGCAGTCTATCAAGCGGAGGCCCCGAAGATCATCGGCCCCGCTACGGCGCTATCGGCGTTCCCTGAGTGGGTGCAGACCTTGCTGCGCCGAGACGGGACCGAGCATTTTCTGCGTCTGCGGCGCGGTGAGCAGGTGCCGCCGGACGATCCGGCCTACCGGCGTGTGCGGGCCGCCCACGAGGACGATACAAAGGTGCTGATGATCCTCTCGGCGGTCATCAGCAGTCTGATCGCGCTGGGGGTCTACCTGCGGCGCAAGGAGCGATAGAATCTCGGTTCTTTCAGGCGGCGTTCAACTTCTCGAAAGAACCGCTTTTCTGAACGTGGGATTTGGCTCCCCCTCACTTTTGCAGGGGTTGAGTGTGAGATGAGCTCAATTGATCTCCCTCGTCATTTCGATTGAGCGAAGGGGGCGTAGTGACCAAAGCGAATGGAGACCCTGGCCCAGAGGCCCAGTGGCCGGGGAATCTCCCTATTTAACGGGGGAGATTTCTCGACTGCGTGCTAGAAAACGACACTACGCTCGAAATGACGGTGGAACAAAGGTTGACTCCTTCGAAAATAGCGAATGATGAATGGCGAATGGCGAATACTCAA
>CAYVKR010000159.1:0-6826 GCA_964452025.1 uncultured Anaerolineales bacterium | reverse complement strand
AACCAGGTATGCTTGAGTATTCGCCATTCATCATTCGCTATTTTCGAAGGAGTCATTATTCCTGTGTAGACATCGGATTTTTCCCAAAAATCCGATGTCGTATGCTTATAATGGCCCGCGCTGTCGAAGCCTGCTCCGCAGCACGCGGCGGTACGCAGCCCATCGCTCGGCGCGCAGCGGACGCCGGTGTCCCATCAGCCATTTAGCGCCTTCCACGCCCATCTGCCAGATGTATTGCCCCATCAGCCAGAAGCGCAGGATGCCCGCCAGCCACTGCCCGTGATATTTACGTACGTAGTGCACTTTGCTCGATTGGAAATAGATGTGGCGCGCCGGCACAACCTGCTCGCTGCTCTTGCCCTCGTAGTGGACGATGCGCGCGCTGGGCACGTAGTGGATGCCCCAGCCGGCGGCGCGGATGCGCCGACACCAATCCAACTCCTCGGAGTACATGAAGAAGGCCTCGTCCATACCGCCGACCTCGTCAACGACGGCGTGCCGGGTCAGCATGGCCGCGCCGGTGATCCAATCGACGGCATGCGCGGTCTCAGGCGAGCGGTCCTTGACGTAGTAGCGCGCCAGGACACGGCGAGGCAGCAGACTCTGGAGCCAGGTGCTCTCCAAGAAGAGCACGGGCAGGGTGGGGAACCGGCGGCGCGACGACTGTGTGCTGCCGTCGGGGTTGCGCAACTGCGGGCCGACCATGCCCACGTCCGGATGTCGCTCCAGGTAGGCGATCAGACGCGGCAGCGCGTCGTCGAGCACCTCGGTATCGGGGTTGAGCAGGAGCAGATAGGTCCCGCTGGCCCGGTCAAGTCCGTCGTTGTTGCCGCCGGTAAAGCCCCGGTTCTCTTCGTTGGCAAAGACGGTGACCGTGGGGAACTCCTCGTGCAGCATCTCAACAGTGCCGTCGGTGGAGCCATTGTCCACCACGATGAGTTCCAGACCGGGACGGTCGCCCCAGGACGCGCGGCACGACGCCAGCGCGCGGCGAAGCAGATCGCGCACGTTCCAGCTGACGATGATGACGGAAAGGGTGGGACGTTGGGTGGTCATGACGGTGTTCAGTAGCGCCGGTGCACGGCGAACCGGGCGATTTCTTCCATCGCGGCGCGGTAAGGTGAGGGAGGATACGCTGCCAGGATCTCCAGCGCCTCCTGGATATGCGTTTCGGCGGTCTGATAAGCCTGCTTGACAGCATCCGAGCATCGCAGATCGGCAATAAACTGGTTGAACCCGGCTTCGCCGCGATTGCGTTCTTCGCGTTCCTGCAGCAACGCCTGGAGCCGGGAGCGCGCCCACGGGTGCGCGTCCAGATAGAGCAACACGGGCAGCGTGATGATGCCGTGGCGCAAGTCACTGCCGGCGGGCTTACCCAGCTCGTCCTCATCGCCGGTGAGATCCAGCACGTCATCGGCGATCTGGAACGCCAGGCCCAGGTCCTTGCCAAAGCGCCACATCGCGTCGACGTCCTCGTCGGCGGCGCCGACCAGACGCGGGCCGGTCTCTGTCGCCAGGGCGAAGAGCGAGGCGGTCTTGGCGTAGATGCGCTCGTAGTAATCGTCCTTTGAAGGCAGCGTGTGCTTGTTCTTGAAGGATTGCCGGATCTCGCCGCTGCAAATAGTCTCCAGTGTCTCGGTGAAGCGCTGGATGATGGTTGTATCGCCGCCGTCGGTGGCCAGGCGCGCGGCCCAGGCAAAGACCAGATCGCCGGTGAGCACCGCGATGGTGGGATTCCAGATAGCGTTGAGCGTTGGGGCGTTGCGACGGACGGGGGCGCTATCGATGAAGTCATCGTGGATCAGCGTCGCCGTATGGAGCAGTTCCATGGCCGTCCCCAGGGAGAGCGCGCGTTCGTCGTACGCGTCGAAAAGATGGGCGGATAGAAGGACCAGCGCCGGGCGCAAGCGCTTGCCGCCGTTGGTGATCAGCGCGTGCAGCGACTGCAGCGTCGGCTTGGGGACCAGATCATTTGTCTGCCGTAAACATTTTTCGACTTCAGCTAACTCATCTTTTAGTAACGTCCGATAACGAAGCATCTTTCTCTTATCTGTCATTCCTATGGCAACCTTATCTGTCTTCTGCGATGACCCCACCGTGCTTCATGATGCCTGTTGCGACATGATAGGTCAGGTCGCTTATGCGTGCCTACAGCTTGTCCCGAAGTTGGGTCCAGGCACATTATTGATTATACCAGACTCTCGTCCGGTGCAGCGGATGCTTGAATTCAGAACGTCAACTTGAAGAGCCGGCGGGCGTTGTGTGTCGTCGCCTCGGCGATGGCGCCGGGCGTTGTTTTCCGAAGCGCGGCGATTTTGTTCACAACGTGAGTCAGATATGCTGGTTCGTTGCGTTTGCCGCGATGGGGCACCGGCGTCAGATACGGTCCGTCGGTCTCCAGCAGCAGCCGGTCCAGGGGGACGGTGCGGGCGACAGCGTGCAGCTTGTGGGCCTTCGAAAAGGTCACCGGTCCGTCCATTCCGATGGTGAAGCCGAGCGCCAGCGCAGCGTCGAGCAGGGCCGGGCCACCGGCGTAGGCGTGCAACGTGCCGGTGCGATCCTTGCCGTTGCTCACCCAGGATGCCAGTATCTCCAGCGTGTCGGCATGCGCGTCCCGGTCGTGAATGTTCACCGGCAGCCCTAGATCGGCAGCCAGCGCCAGCTGGGTGCGCAGGGCGCGCTTCTGCTGGGGCGGGTCGGCACAGGGCCAATCGCGGTTTGACTGATGGGGCCAGTAGTAATCTAGCCCGATCTCGCCGATGGCGACGACGCGCGGATGGCACGCCAGATCAGCCAGTGTCTCTATCGCGGTGTCGGTCAGCCCGTCGGCGTTAGTTGGGTGGACGCCGACGGCGGCATAGACTGCGCACGGTGCCTCAGCATAGTCTTCCGCCAGCGCGACGGCGGCTCGACTGCTCGCCAGATCGGTGCCCGGCACAACGCAGGCTCGCACGCCAGCGTCCCCGGCGCGATCTAGGATGGCGTCTAAATCATCTTGGTATTTTGGGCTTTGCAGATGCACGTGCGTATCAATGAGCATTGGACCTCCTCATCCAAGTGACGGTGTAGGGTAGTGTATTATGGATTCAGAAGGATGGCAACTGATTTCAGACGGGATTTCAAAGCGAGTCTGCTGGTGAAAATGCCCTCCGTATCGTAGAAACTGCGTAGGCGAAGGCAAGGCAAACGAAGCTGGGGTTGATGCGGGAGGGAAACATGATGGGAAGCCGCCTATGGCGTTTGAGCCCCCCTGGAACTGCTTCGAAAACCCCAGACGAGGCGAATTTGTATAAATAATCACCTAGGTCTATACTCTTCTCTATCATCGTGTAGCTCCTTGTAGATAATTAACGAGAAGAAAAAAGGAGTTGGATCATGAGTGCGAAAGCAACGTCGTCAGAAGACCCACAAGTGGATGAAAATGTCCCGGGGTCGGAGAACTTAGAAGAAGTCCAAGAGGGGGATGAGCAAGAATCGGTAGAAGCGGCGCCCTCCGCGTCCGAGCAGCCGGAAGCGGTCGAAGACGTCGAGGTCGTGCCTGAAGAGGATGGGGAGAATCCAGAGGCGACTGAGGCAGCTGCCCCCCCCACGTCATCTGATGACGTGGGGGATACTGAGGACGAACCGGCGGACGTAGAAGAAGAACCTGAAGCCGCTGAGGTGGAAGCGGATGCTGGCGAGCCCGAAGTGCCGGAGATCGCCGAAGAGGAAGGTGCAGGCCAGATCTCAGAAGCCGAGGTTGAGGATGTGCCGCCGTCTGACGAGGCGCCTGAGGAATCGGAAACCTCCTCTGATGTAGAAGAAGATGACACGACGCCCTCGGACGACGATGGAGACTCCGCATACGAGATGCTGGCACAGGCGCAAGCTGCGCTGGGTCAGGCCGATTACGGCGAGGCGCGAGCGTTGTTGGATGAGGCCTGCGCCACGTTCGACGCTCTTGATCATCAATCCGGTCTGGCAGATGTCCACTTTGCTATGGGGGTCCTTGCCACATTGGAGGGGTCGTACGAGTCCGCTGAGGTGCATTACAAAAAAGCCGAACGTCTCTATCAGGCGACGGATCAGCGCGCTGCTTACGCTGAGGTGCTTCATCAGCAGGGCGTGTTGGCCCAGTTGAGAGGTGCGCCCATCGAGGCCCGGCGACTTTTCCAACGCGCCTCTGATCTGCGACTATCCGCTCCAGAGGCTTGACCCTATCGTACAGCGAAAGGAGCGGTTGATGGCGCCCTCAAGTGCATCCGACGATCTCAATCTACACTATCTGCACGCCGAACTGCAGCGCATCGGCGCGCTGGTACAACGCGAGGTGCGCCGCTGGCAGTTGGCCGGTCAGGATCCAACGGATGACTTTCGCGGTCTCTACCTCTCCGATGCGCAAGCTGTGGCGCTCTCTGAACGGCCGGTTGCGACCAGCTGGGGGCAGACGGTCGCGCTCCCACCTGATGAGGCCCGCGCGTTTGCTGACGCGGTTCGTGTAGCCGAGGAGCACGCCCGACGCGTTGAGCAGAAGGCGAAGCGTCTGGGGCAACGCCTGCGCTTACGGCATCTGCGTACCGTCTTTGCCCTGGATCAATTCTCATCCGATGCGCTGTTGATCTGCCTGGCGCCGCACCTTGATCTGCGTTATGAAACGCTCTATGGGTACTTGCAGAACGACGTGACGCGCACACACCCTACGGTCAATCTGATCCTGAATCTCCTCTGCGCGCCTGGTACATCGAGACTGTGGCGACTCTCCTCTTTCTTCGACGACGCCCCGCTCTTTCGCTACCATCTGCTGCGACGTGGGCCGGTCTCGGAGCAGCGCCCCAGTTCGATGTTGAGCCAGCGGTTGGACATCGACCCGGCCCTGGCCTCCTGGATCCTGGGCGCTTACCGTCCACCGCGAGAGCTACAAGGTCACATCACGTTGGACGATGACGCTGAAGAAAAGGATCAGCATCTGATGACGCAGGTACCGGATCTCCGCGAGAGAGAGGGCGCCGCTCCGCTGGTTGTCTTCTGCGGCCCCGATGCGATGGCTCAGGACGCGGCGGCTCGACTAGGCGCGGTGCGCTTGGAGCGTCCGCTGCTCACACTTGACTTCGGCGCGGTGATTGAGGGCGACATGATCCCCATCCGGGCGCTGCGGCTGGCGTTGCGGGACGCCCGTCTTAACGAGGCGCTTCCCTATCTACGGGGTTGGGATGCATGTTTGGGGGACGGTCACCCCCCGACTCGCCTCTTGGCCGAGCTTTACGCGCATCCTGGCCCCGTCATTCTCGGCGGGGAAGCCCGTTGGCAGGTGCAGGGCGTGGCTCACGACCGGCCGTTGCTCTGGATGACGTTTCCGTTGCCGAACTACGCACGACGCCTCGCCCTCTGGGAACACTTCGTAGACGAGCCTCTGCCGGACACGTCGTCTGTCCTGGAGGCTTTGGCGGGTCAGTTCATCCTGACCACAGGACAGATCCGCGATGCCGTCGCCAGCGCACGCAATCAGGCCATCCAGCGCGGAGAGCGTCTCCAACCCACCGATTTGCTCGCCTCGGCGAGGGCACATTCCAATCCACATCTGGCCGAGTTGGCGCGAAAAATCACGCCGCGCTACACCTGGGACGACATCATTCTGCCTGAGGATCGGCTGGAGATGCTGCGCGAGATCGTCATGACGGTGCGGCAACGGCCCAAGGTCCTGGAGACGTGGGGCGTGGGACGCAAGCTCGCCGCCAGCCAGGGCGTGACCATGCTCTTTGCCGGGCCGCCGGGCACAGGCAAGACCATGGCGGCCGAGGTCATCGCGGACGAGCTGAGTCTCGATCTCTACAAGATTGATCTTTCTACTATCGTCAGCAAGTACATCGGCGAGACCGAGAAGAACCTGGAACAGATTTTCAACGAGGCTCAGCGCAGCAACGCGATCCTCTTCTTCGATGAGGCCGACGCTATCTTCGGCAAGCGCTCAGAGGTGAAGGACGCCCACGACCGCTACGCCAATATCGAGGTGAGTTACCTGCTGCAGCGCATGGAGAACTACGACGGCGTGACCATTCTGGCCACGAACCTGCGCGCCAATCTCGACGAGGCCTTCACCCGGCGGTTGCAGTTCGCCGTCGATTTCCCCTTCCCGGAAGAGCCATATCGCCAGCGGATCTGGGAGACGCTCTTTCCACCGGACGTGCCGCGCGCATCTGACCTCGATTTCGCACTGCTGGCGCGCCGCTTCAAACTAACCGGCGGCAGCATCCGCAATATTATCGTCGCGGCCGCGTACCTGGCTGCGGCCGATGAAAAGCCGGTGACGATGCAGCACCTGCTTCACGCCATGCGCCGGGAGCTCCAGAAGATGGGCCGGTTGGTCAACGAGGCCGATTTACAGCTTCCCGCTGGATAGCCTGCCAACCATAAGAGAGCATTCAGGAAGCGCTAACAGGCGTATGTAGGTTTTGGGAAAGCGGGAAATCTACTCTGGAAAGTTGTTCTCCCCAACCTGTATAGGTGTTCGGCGCTAAAGGCTTTCTGTCTCCTTCGCACTCTCTGGGTAGAGAGCTCCTTTCAGCGAATTCCGGAGCAATCCCCTGAACCTCTTATGGCAAAGATAGAGAATCTGTGCTATACTAAGTAAGGATGTTTTAATCAGATTTTCATCTGAAAGTCATGCGTTTCGTAACCACGAAGCGAGGTTAGACGGCTATAACGCGCATTCACTCAAATCCAAACTCTAATTTTCCTCACGCAAGACCTGACTTCGCCTTGTAAAAGACCTCGTAGTTTGGATACAGTGCCTCTTAACGTGATACACATCAAGCAAGAAAGCACATCTTGGGCTTTCAGTCTGATCAGA
>CAYVKR010000158.1:0-6858 GCA_964452025.1 uncultured Anaerolineales bacterium | reverse complement strand
GCGGCAAAGACCGGCGCGCGGCTGATCCCCTATGGCGGCGGGACCAGCGTCGTCGGCCACGTCAACCCGCTGCCGGGCGACCGCCCGGTGCTCACCGTGGACCTGGCGCGCCTCTCCGGCCTCTCGGCGCTGGACGAGGTGAGCAACCTGGCGACTTTCGGCGCGGGCGTGCGCGGCCCAGATCTGGAGGCGCAGTTGCGCGCCCACGGGCGGACGTTGGGGCACTACCCGCAGTCCTTCGAGTACTCGACGCTGGGCGGCTGGATCGCCACGCGGAGCAGCGGGCAGCAGTCGCTGGCCTACGGGCGCATCGAGCAGCTCTTCGCCGGCGGGCGGGTAGTCGCGCCGGCGGGGACGCTGACGTTGCCCGCCAACCTGCCTGCGTCGGCAGCGGGGCCGGATCTGCGCGAGCTAGTGTTAGGCTCCGAGGGGCGGCTGGGCTTCATCACCGAGGCGACGGTGCGAGTCTCGCCGCTGCCGGAGCAGGAGGAGTTTCACGCTGTCTTCTTCCCTGATTTCGAGCACGGGCGCGCCGCCGTCCGCGAGATGCTGCAGGCGCGGCTCCCACTCTCCATGGTGCGATTGAGCACGGCTACGGAGACGGAGACGACGTTAGCCATGGCCGGACACGCGCTGCTGCTGGGCGGCCTTTCGGCCTATCTGCGCTTGCGCGGCGTCGGCGAGGGGAAGTGCATGCTGCTCTTCGGCGTGACGGGGCGCGAGTGCATCGTGGACCTGGGTCGCCGAGAGGCGCTGCGTATCGCCAAAGCGCACGACGGTGTCTACGGCACGCAGACCTTCGGCAAGGCGTGGCACAAGCACCGCTTTACCTCGCCCTATCTGCGCAACGCGCTCTGGGACGCGGGCTACGGCATCGACACGCTGGAGACGGCGACGGATTGGACCAGCGTCGGTGAGCTGATCCCCGCCATCGAGCGCGCCATCCGCGAGGCCATGTCCGAGGGCGAGCGCGTGCACGTCTTCACCCACATATCGCACCTCTACCCCTACGGCACCAGCGTCTACGTGCAGTACGTCTTCCGCCTGGCGGAGACGCCCGAGGCGACGTTGCGCCGCTGGTCGGCCATGAAGCGGGCCGCCAGCGAGACCATCGTCGACCACGGCGCCACCATCAGCCACCAGCACGGCGTGGGCACCGATCACAAGCCCTATCTGGCGGCGGAGAAGGGCGCGCTGGGTTTAAAAACGCTCCAAGTCACCATGGAGGCTTTCGATCCTGAGAAACTTATGAACCCGGGAAAATTGATCTGACTCGTGAAACGTGTTGCGTATTGCGTGATGAATACAGAGGCGAGATAGACATGTTAATGAAAAATTGGCGTGATGAGGCGTGGGATTGCTTGGATCGGCCTTGGGATGTCGTCATTGTGGGCGGCGGGATCACGGGGGCGGGGATTTTGCGGGAGGCGACGCGGCTGGGATTGAAGGCGCTGCTGGTCGAGCAGCAGGACTTTGCCTGGGGAACGTCCAGCCGCTCGTCGAAGCTGGTCCACGGTGGCTTGCGTTATCTGAAAGAAGGTAAGGTGCGCCTGACGCTGGCTTCGGTGCAGGAGCGGGAGCGGTTGATCGAAGAAGGCCCCGGCCTCATCGACCCGCTGGGCTTCCTGCTGGCGACCTACAAGGGCGATGTCCCCGGCAAGTGGGCCTACGGCGCCGGGCTGACGGTCTACGATCTGCTGGCGCTGCAATGGGGGCATCGCTACTACAGCGCCGAGGACTTCCAGATGTTGACGCCCCATATCGTCAAGGACGGGCTGGTGGGCGGCTGGCGCTACGGCGACGCGCAGACGGATGATGCGCGGCTGGTGTTGCGCGTGATCCTGGAAGCTGTTGCAGACGGCGCGACCGCGCTCAACTACTGCCGCGCCGAGCGCGTGATCCGCGAGGACGAGCAGGTCGTCGGCGTATGCCTACACGACCGAGTGGGCGACCGCCGGGCCGACGTGCGCGCCGCAGTCGTCGTCAACGCGACGGGCGCCTGGGCCGACGAGTTACGCGAACAGGTCGGGGCGCGCCCCCGCATCCGCCCACTCCGGGGCAGCCACCTGGTCTTCCCGGCATGGCGGCTGCCGCTGGCGCAGGCCATCAGCTTTCTGCATCCCCTCGACCGGCGGCCCGTCTTCCTCTTCCCCTGGGAGGGCGTGACGCTGGTGGGCACCACGGACCTGGACCACGACCAGCCCTTAAACGCGGAACCGCAGATCACGCCGGACGAGGTCGCCTATCTGATGGCGGCGGTGGAGGCCCAGTTCCCCTCGCTCGACCTGACGCTGGACGACGTGATCAGCACCTTCGCCGGCGTACGGCCCGTCATCGGCTCCGGCAAGGACGATCCGTCGAAGGAGTCGCGCGACCACGTCGTCTGGGACGAGCAGGGACTGCTGACAGTGACCGGCGGCAAGCTGACGACCTTCCGCAAGATCGCCCTGGACGCACTGCGCGCTGTCCGACACCAGCTGCCGTCAATGCCTGAGCCGCAGGACGACGTGCCGGTGCTGGATCCGGTGGACGTCCCGCTGCCCGGCGGCGAAGATCTGGAGCCCACGCAACGCCAACGCTTGCTGGGGCGCTACGGCGCCGCTGCCCCCTATCTGACCGAAGCGGCGCAGCCGGGCGAGTTGGAAGAGATCCCCGGTACCGAGACGCTCTGGGCGGAACTGCGCTGGGCCGCGCGGAGCGAAGCGGTCGAGCATCTGGACGATCTGTTGCTGCGCCGGACGCGGCTGGGCCTGCTGCTGCCCGAAGGCGGACGCGCGATCCTGCCTGACGTCCGCGCCCTCTGTCAGCCGGAACTGGCCTGGGACAACATCCATTGGGAGGCCGAAGTCACCGCCTATCTTGATCTTTGGGACTGCTGCTACAGCCTGCCACCCAAGGCGACCATCCCCGGTTGGAAAGCCGCGCTGGCGGACGCCGACGCGCTGCGCGCCGAGCGTCATCCCCGTCGCCGCAAAATCATGGCGGGTTCTGTCCTGGGAGCGATATTGCTAGGATTGGGAATCGCAGGAGGGATGATATACTTGAAAAATCAGGAGTCATGAGTCAATAGTCAGGAGTCACCGTCATGGCGATGAATCGACCTGAGTCCTTTGATATATGGGAACAGCAGATTCCGGAGTTGATCAAACAAGATGCGGTGTGGAAGGTTACCGCGTATCAGCTGGCACTGTTTCTCAGCGACGTGGGGTGGTACGACGTCTCACGGCTGAATCGAGACCGCCGCACCTGGGGCGTCGCCGATCAACTCTATCGTGCCGTAGGCTCTATCAGCGCGAACATCACCGAAGGCTATTCGCGGATGAGCCGGAAAGAAAAAGCCCAATTCTACGAATATGCGCTCGGTTCGGCCCGTGAAAGCCGCGATTGGTATTTCAAAGGCCGGTATGTCCTCGGCCTAGAGGTCTTTCAACACCGTCTGGACTATCTCACCCGTATCATCCAGTTACTCATCGTGATGACTCGCCAGCAGCGCGGAGACAAAACCAAAGAACCCTCTCCCACCTACGCCATTGACCACCAACGTCCCGTTCCATATCCTGACTCCTGACAGGTGACTCATGACTCCTGACTTACTGCTTTCCCTCGACGTTGGCACGCAATCTGTCCGCGCGCTGGTCTTCGACTTAGAAGGCACGCTGGTGCATAAGCAGCGGGTGCCCATCACGCCGTATGTCTCGCCGAAGCCGTCCTGGGCGGAGCAGGATCCCGAGGTCTACTGGGACGCACTCTGTGAGGCGTGTCAGGCGCTCTGGGAGGCGCAGCCGGCGGTCAAGGCGCGGATCGCGGGCGTGGCGCTGACGACGCAGCGCGCCACCGTGGTCAACGTCGACCGCGAGGGACGTCCGCTGCGGCCCGCCATCGTCTGGCTCGACCAACGTCGCACGCTGGGTCTGTCCCCGGTGGGTGGACTGTGGGGGCTCGCCTTCAACCTCATCGGCGCGGCGGAGACCGTAGCCTATCTCCAGGCCGAGGCCGAGGCCAACTGGATCCGCACGCACCAGCCGGAGATCTGGGAGCAGACGCACAAGTACCTCTTCCTCTCCGGCTATCTCACCCACCGGCTGACCTCGCGCTTTATCGATTCCGTGGGCTGCCAGGTCGGCTACATGCCCTTCGATTACAAGCGGCTGCAGTGGGCCAAATCCTGGGACTGGAAGTGGCGCGCCATCCCCATGGACCCGGCGCTGCTGCCCGAGCTGGTGCCGCCGACGGAAGCCCTGGGCGAGATCACGCCGGCAACGGCGGAGGCGACGGGCATTCCACAGGGCCTACCCCTCATCGCTGCCGCCGCCGACAAAGCCTGCGAGGTGTTGGGCTCCGGCGGGTTGGAGCCGCACGTCGGCTGTCTGAGCTACGGCACCACGGCGACCATCAACACGACACACCGCACCTACACCGAGATCATCCCGCTGATCCCGCCGTACCCGGCGGCGGTGCCCGGCGCGTACAACATGGAGATCCAGATCTATCGGGGCTACTGGATGGTCAGCTGGTTCAAGCGTGAGTTCGGGCTGCGGGAGAAACAGCTGGCGGCGGACCGTGACGTGGAGCCGGAGGAACTCTTTGACAGCCTGGTAGAGGAGGTGCCCGCCGGCTCCATGGGCCTGATGCTACAGCCCTACTGGTCGCCGGGCCTGAAGTCGCCCGGCCCAGAAGCCAAAGGCTCGATCATCGGCTTCGGCGACGTGCACACGCGCGCGCATCTCTACCGCTCGATCCTGGAGGGGTTGGACTACGCGCTGCGCGAGGGGAAGGAGCGCAGCGAACAGCGGACCAAGGTGCCCGTCACCGAACTGCGCGTCTCCGGCGGCGGCTCGCAGAGCGAGGCGGCGATGCAACTGACCGCCGACATCTTCAATCTGCCGGCGGCGCGCCCGCACACCTACGAGACCTCGGGCCTGGGCGCCGCCATCGACGTGGCCGTGGGGCTTGGCCTGCACCCCGATTTCAAGACCGCCGTCGCCGCCATGACGCGCGTGAAGGACATCTTCAAGCCCAAACCGGCACACCGCGAGGTCTACGACGATCTCTACGAGCGCGTCTACAAGCGCATGTACCATCGGCTCCAGCCGCTCTACGAGGAGATCCGTCGCATCACGGGCTATCCGGAGCAGCCGACGTAGACAGCACCCATAAGCCCCCCAAGGGCACGTCAGCCACCTGACAAGTACGCCATACGCCAGTGCATGCCTCTACCTGCCGCTGGTACTGCGCGGGGATAACGGCGCGACGCTCCTCGTTGTGCAGCAGGAAGGACCATTGCGCGTGAGGTGCCGGTAGACTTGAGGTGATACAAAATCACACCTTATGCTTGATAGGAGCAGGCAATCAAGTGGGAGGAATACGCCCGCTAACCGTGAACTCGTATAACTCTCGTTTTGAATTTCGCTTCCTAACGGTCTCGATCTCCGTTTCAGAGAGTCCTACCAAGTCCATAATCTCTTTATAGAGACGTTCTACAGGAACTAGAACATCATAAAACGTCGAATTCCCTACAACGTAGTATATGCGCACCTGGAGTCAAAACGTTCTTGAGGCTCTTGAAATGCTGTAACACATCTTCGAAATACCGAGCAACGTAGTTCGCCATCTTTCTGCCATTCTTGTTGCTCTCATCGGCGATTCGATTGAGTATCTCTTCGAAGTATGAAGGATAATAGCCATTTGCCATATCCCGTTTCCAATCTGATAATCGACTTGTCGCTGCTCCCCAAGTCCCGCCGATGGCGTTCCAATCCAGCTCCCCCGCTTCGCTTGCTTCCTCCAAGTAACCTAACCAATACATATAGGGTCGCAATTCACGAATATAAGACATACGATTTGGATAAGGCGGAGATGTGATAACCAAATCAACGTCAACCGGTAGATAGTCCTTAACATCTCGCGCATCGCCTTGGATGATTCTAGGGACCACAAGTGGATTGTGAATCGCAGAATCCGCCACAAATCGGGTATCCGCAGAAAAAACAGCCTTGAATCTATCTGTCTCATCAAAAAGGCGCAACTGATTATTATCATCAAAAGACACCGACTGATGACTGAACGCGGCATTTGATATCTTTATCAACGTGCGACAGAAACAAACATATAGCAAATCAATCACATCTCTTGATGAAGTTTGTGATCGATAGGACTCAATTCCTCCCTTGACAGCTCTTAGAAAAGCCAAAGCAGGCTCGGACCACCATCTATTGATATTCCTGATCGGGGGAGGGGCTGCCAAATGCACCTGCCCTTCATCGATCTGTGATAGAATCGAAGCACTAGCCTTACTCAATTCATCAATGGTATGTTCGTCATATACGTCCGTTTTGACGCTTGCAAACCAGACAAGAAAAGGGTTCAGTTCTAGAGCATAAGAGTCCAGGCCTCGATAACCAGCAAAAAGTGGTGTTGTGCCTGTGCCACAAAATGGATCGAAAACTATACCAGGGTTTTGCCCATTAGGTAGATAACGTCGAACCATCTTGAGAGAATAAGCTGGAGTAAGTCGTAACCATCCGTACCGCCCTTTCTTGCGATTATGTTTGAACGTAAGTTCGGGCTTTCTCTTCATTCTGGAGCCAGCAACTTTCCTATGATTTTCTCTATAGTTGTACTCAATGTCTCAGAATTTCGCCTGAAAAATCCAGCCAGATCATAACCAATCACTTGCTCGCAAAATGCATATGTCGAATGAAAGGGAGAATCCGATAAGGAGCCGATCAAAACTGGACATTTGCTGTTCCTGTACCGTACACTGTACTTTCGCTACAATATAAATTGCATAGTTAGTTATCAAGCGCATGATTCTCGTGAATCAAGATCATAAACAGAACGGGGTACGTGAAGAATATC
>CAYVKR010000157.1:0-6869 GCA_964452025.1 uncultured Anaerolineales bacterium | reverse complement strand
TTTAGAGGAAAAAATACCATTTGGAGCGCCATCAGTCAATATGTAACCACTACCACATTTCTATACCCAGCGCCCCCTGATATATGCAGAACAGCCTCATATTTCTTCAAGTGACTTACTCTACGCTGAGAAGCCGACATGTACACTTAGTCGGACTCTTCATGAATTTTGTTTCCCTGTTTGGTTTATCTAAGGTTGAAAATCGCCGTTAGCGGGTGATTTTAGGCCGTTTCGAGGCCATTTTGGGGTGCTAAACCCAAGATAAGGCCTCTTATCTTGGATTCTGAACTGGTACGTACCAGTTGTGTGCAAATTGACTTGCATACTAATTTGCACATTTGACGATTTCTCTCCGTCAAAATACAATTAGAGGCATCGCTTGTCGCCATAGTCAACCATTACTTGCAACGGAGCCGAATTGTCGTGACATCAGCGCAGTCCAACCTCGCCACCCAGTCTATCGACGCGCTGATCGATGCTTGCGCACGAGAAGCCAGTCGTAAGACCCCTCACCCTGATCACGATAGCCCCTGTTATGAGCTCTTCCGCCGCGCATGTACCCCACCGCACAGCGAAGCAGCCTGGCGTGCTATCCTGAACCAGTATCGCCGGTTGGTCTATCATTGGTTAGGCCAACACGCCAGCGCAGACCACGTGCAAGAGGTGTTCCTGCGGTTCTGGCAGGCACAAGTGCGGGCGGAGCGCACGTTCAGTGCCCGCTTCCCTCACATTGGCGCGGTACTGCGCTATCTCAAGCAGTGCGCCATCACCGTGCGTATTGCCGCCTGGCGCGATGAGAAGCGTCGTCGAGCGCTGCAAGAGCATCTCCAGACAGAAGCCCGTCGACCTGCATCTGCGCCAAATCCCGTGAAACCTACTTCAACGCCTCTGTATCAGCTCTTGGTCTCCAAGCTGAAGACCGAGGAAGAACACGTGGTCTTCAAACTCAGCTATGTTTATGATCTGCCACCACGCGAGATCCAGGCACTGCATCCAGAGCTCTTCCCTACCGTACGTAAGATTTACCGCGTAAAAGAAAACCTTCTCAAGCGCTTGCGACGTGATCCCGAGGTACAGGCATGGCTACCCTAACCCAAGTTTATCAGGCAAGAAACTGATCGAAGCAGATAACTGATGGCGGAAAAGTCGTAATCCGTGCATTGAATAAAGTGAGATGAGATGATGACAAAAGAACGCTGTATCAATCCAGACGAGATTGCAGAGGGAGATCTGGTGGCATATATGCATGGCGCAGCCTCACCACAAGTTAATGCGCACATCCAACGGTGTGCATATTGTGCCCAACAGGCGGAAGAATTGAAAGCGGTGGATGCGGGATTGTTGCGTCTTGTCTACCGGGCCACTTGTCCCTCAGCGGAGACGCTGACGGCCTTTGCGATGGATCAGCTGTCCGCGGTGGAGCGCCTGCAAGTGGCAGCGCACCTCCGGGCTTGTCCACATTGCGCCGAGGAGGTGGCAGCGGCGCGGACGTGGGCGCAGGAGGAGCCGGCCTCGCTGTTGCAGCAGTTGCAGGAAGCCCTGGCACTGGCGCGTGTTGCGCGACCGGTAGCCCACGCTGGCGCACCGGCGCGGGGACGCGGCTGGCAGGGCCGCTTCGAGGTAGACGAGTTGCTCATCACCCTGGCACTTCATGGTGATCGGCTGACCGGCCGCGTGCGCCAGCGCGACGCCATCGAGACCGATCTGAGTGGTGAAGCCTGGCTATTGTCCGTGGCGGACGGCGGCGAGACGCTAGAGAGTGCGCCGGTCGATACCCGGGGGCGGTTCCAGTTTGCAGCGCCTACTGCTCAGACGTACACGCTGCTGTTGCAGGCAGGCGGACAGGACATTGCCATCGAAAGGATCGACCTGGCATGAGGCCCCACGCGGACCTGCTGACGGCATTGAGCGAGGCGGCGGACGAAACCACTCGCCACCGGATGTTAAAGACTCACGCACCCTTGCAGACTGATTTCTTTCGGTATCTTAAGCAACGGGTGCGCCAGCGCGTGGAGCAGGACGCTCAAGCGGCCCTGCAACTGGCGGATCTGGGCATTGAAGCCACCCAATCTGCCGCCGATCAGGAGGGCGTAGCCTACGCCTGGTGGGCCAGAGGCAATGCGCTCTTGTTCCTGGGCCGATACGACGACTGCTTGAGCGCCTACGCGACGGCCATCCCCCTGTTTGCTCGTGCAGGTGCGCTGGATAATGTCGCCCAGCTCCAGACCAACAGCATGGTGCCCCTGATGTGGACGGGACGCCACGCTGAAGCGCAAGCCATGGGACAGAGCGCCTTAGAGGTACTGGGAGAAGGGGCTGAGACCACTCAACGGGCCAATCTGCTGCTCAATCTGGCCATCTGCGCGCGCCATCAGGGCGCGTACGCGACCGCTGTCCAACGTGCTGAGGAAGCCGCAGACATTTTCGCCTCCCTGAAGCAGCCGGTCCAGGCGGCGCGCTGTCGGGTCACGCAATCCATCGCGCTGGAGTATCTGGACCGTTTTGCCGAGGCGGAAGCCTGGCTACAGGACGCCCTGGATGTCTTCAACGCGCACGACGCGCACGTCCCTTGGGCGCGGGCGGCGCTCAACTTGGGCGTGCTCCAGGCGCGCCTGAGCCACCATCAGACCGCCCTGACCTGGCTGGAGCGTAGTCGGACGGCTTTTCTGGATGCGAGAGTTGACGTTGAGGCGGCGGTCGTCGATCTCTACCGCGCCCAGACGCTGCTCGATCTCAACCTCTTGCCGGAGGCGCAGGCGCTGGCTGAGTCCCTGATCACGACCTTCACCGAGCTGGAGATGCCGCGCCAAGTCGCGCGGACAGCGGCGCTGTTGGCCCAGGCTTATGCCCGGCGGGGGCGGAATGAACGGGCCGGTGCGATGTTGACCCGCGCCCGGCGGATCTTTCGGACGCAGGGCGACACGGTGGAAGTCGCCCGCTTGGATCTGCAGCACGCCGCGCTGTTGCGTCGCCAAGGGCGCCTCGGTGCGGGCTTGCGGCTGGCGGCTGCGGTGACCAAGCAGCTCAACGTACAACACCATCCGCTGCGTCACGCCAAAGCCCATCGCATCGTCGCCGCCTGTTGTGAGGATCTGGGCCGCATTGACGAAGCGCAACTGGCGTATCAAGTGGCCTGGGAGGCCGGTAGCCACGTCACCGAGAGCACGGCGCCACCGCCGAGCCTGGCCTATCGCATCGCCTACGCGCGTGGGACCATCGCCGAAGCCGCCGGCGCGCGAGCGCTGGCGCGGGGCGCCTACCGGCGGGCCATCGGCTATCTACAGCAACTCACGCAGGGGATAGGCGTAGACGAACTGCGCGGGGGCTTTCTCAGCGACAAACGTCCTGTCTACGAGGCCGCGCTGCGGATGGCCTTAGAGGACGGTGAGATTCACGACGCCTTTCAGCTCTCCGAATTGGCCCGGGCGGGCGCGCTGTGCGACGTTCTGTCCCAGGCGCTGACGGCGCCACGCGGCGACCGGGAGGCGACCGCCGAACTATCTCACCTGCAGGCGCGCTGGGCATGGCGAGCTAGTCGGCTCCACCGCCCGGTGGATCTGATGGCCGAGGTCGATGAGGAGACGGCATCACGGGAAGATCGGGCGGCGTTGCTGCGCGAGCTGGCGGCGCTGGAGCACGAGCTGCGCGCCCGCTATCGCCGTCAACGGTTGACCGATCCCCGCTTTGCGGGCCTGCCGGCCAAGGCGACGCGCGACGTGGCCTCAGTACAGCAGCACTTGCCGGAGGATGCGGCACTGCTCGCTTTCGATCAGGTTGGCGACCGGGTGCTGGTGTTCGTCGTCACGTGCCAGCACATCGAGGTGGTGCAGTTGGGAGAGATGGCACCGCTGCGCTGGGAACGCCAGGGGGTGCGACACGCCCTGGCGGAAGTACGCCTCTTCACCGCACCCGCCGATATCGCACGGCTGGAAGCGGACCTGCGTCAGGATCTGACAACGCTCTACGAGATGCTCTTGGCGAAGCCACTGGCGATCCTTGATCCTCAGGTGCAGCATGTGTATATCGTGCCGGGCGCGGGGGTGCACGCTTTGCCGCTGGGTGCACTGTACGACGGTCAACGCCATCTCATCGAACGCTACACCCTCAGTTACTTACCGGCCGCCGGCCTGTTGTCCACCCTCCCCCGGCATCAGCCCGGTGCCGCTCGGCGGGCCCTTATCCTGGCCCACGATGACACGGGGCGTTTGCCCGGCGTCGTCGAAGAGGGCGAACAGGTGAGCCAGGTGCTGGCAGCATTGAACGAAACGCCGGTGCTGCTGCAGGGTGAGGCAGCGACCCGGAGGGCCTTGCAGACAGAGGTCGGCGCGTCTGATGTACTCCACGTGACCGCACATGGTCGCTTTCGCGCCGATGCTCCGCTCTTCTCCGGTGTCCAGTTGGCCGACGCGCCCCTGACGGTCCACGAGATTTACAACTTGGATTTGAGCCGTGCGGCGTTGGTCACCCTCAGCGCCTGCCAGACCGGATTGGCACAAGGACGCGGTGGAGAGCTGTTGGGCCTGACCCAGGCCTGTTTCTTCGCCGGTGCGCCGACGGTGGTGGTCAGTCGGTGGCGCGTGGACGACGCGACGACGGTTCAACTGATGGTCGACTTCTACACAGGTTTGATGGCAGGCCAGCCGGCGGCCGAAGCGTTGCGAGACGCCCAACGCAACCTGCTCGCCACCCATCCTCACGCGGGTTACTGGGCACCCTTTGCCATTTGGGGGCGGGGAGATACAAAACTCGTTTGAATCCGCCCAAATCATGGCGGAAAACAGCTTACGCTCTCATTGAATGTAGTGAGAAGATAGATAACCAGCAGGTTCATTGTTGAACAGACCCATAGAGATTGAGAGGAGTGTATGGATAGCACAGATTGGCTTATGGTAGCTTTCATCACAATATGGGCGATCCCCGGTTATATAGGTGCCGGATGGTTGACCATGAAAGGTTATACTCTGGAGTTGATCGGCTGTACGATCCTGGCGGGCGGTTTACCCATCCTGCTGCCAGCGGTCGTTGGCCCCATCTTGTTGCTGGCGGCCTGGATTCTGCCTCACAAACACCGCAAAAAGAAGAAACCAGCGCCCCCGGCTCGAGCGTCCTCGGTTCAACCGCCCCCTGCACAGCCAATCGTCAGTAGGAGATGTCCCCAGTGCGGCGCTCCATTGCGACCGGGCGCGAATTTCTGTGGACAATGTGGTGCCAAACAGTGAAAGAGGCAGACACTGAGATGGCCTGCCAACTGCACCCGCGCGATGTGGGAAGTGAGTCATGAAAAAGCACGTATGGATACTGCTCGCGGTCTGGACCGGATTGTCGGTGATCACACTGGTTTCGACGTCGCAGACGTTACAGGCTGCGCCGCTGTCGAACGGGACAGCGGACGACGGGCCGGTGCCGTTGCCGCGCGATTGTCCCGGCGTCAATCCCCCGGATCAGCCGACGCCGGTCTGCTGTGCCTACGGATACGTCTACGATGATGACGGCACGCCGCTGGACGACGTCGAAGTCCTCATCGAGGCGCCAGGGGGTGCTCTGACCGCTACCACGGCGCCCGGAAGGCACAGCGACGCGCCGTATTTCACCGTCTCGCTCAGCGATGCCCCCCTCTCGGCCTCGGTCGGAGAGACTATCACCCTCTCGGTCCAGCACGCAGGTCGTCAGCGCGCCGTCACCTACGACGTCACCGAGAATGGGCAGCAGGTCGATCTGGTGCTCCCAGCCGATCTCACCGCACTGCCCATCGTCTATGTCTCCGGCGCCAACGACAATCACCAGCTCTGGCGCATGAACGGGGACGGCACCGGGCGTACCTACCTGCGCCCCGGCAGCGATCCCGACCTCTGTCGGGCCACCGGGCGCGTGCTCTACACCGCCGGCTACAATATCTACGCGATGGATCTCGACGGTTCCAACGTCCAGCAGCTCACCGACGGCCCCGGCTACTACTACAACCCGGAGTGGTCGCCGGATTGCAGTCAGATCGTCTACGCCTGGACCGACGCCACGTGGCAGTACCGGCTCTACACCATGGACGCCGACGGCAGCGATCAGCGCCGCTTGTTGACGCCCCAGGGCTCGTACGATGACTGGTACCCGGAGTGGTCGCCCGACGGGCAGTGGATTGCCTTCACGTCCACCCGGGGTGGACATGCCAACGGCGCCGTCTACCGCATCGCCGCGGATGGATCCAGCTTGCGCTATCTGGCGTCCGGCTGGTATCCGACCTGGTCGCCGGACAGCCAGCGCCTCGCCTACGTCTGCTTCAAGGGAGAGAACGTCCAGGATACCTGTGTGATGGACGCCGACGGGGGCGATCAGCGGCGGGTAGCCAACGAGAATCAGGCCTGGTGGCCGTACTGGCGCTCCAACGACCGCCTGATGTACGTCGCCGGGGGAAATATCTACGGCAACCATCTGGATATTTTCACCATCGACGCGGACGGCACGGACAAAACCAACGTCACCGCCGACGGTGACTCTTTCTTCCGGAGCCCGACCACCGGACACCCGGCGCATGCGCCCATCGCGACGCTCCACAGCCTCGCGCCCGCTCCGGCGTTGCAGGGCCGTGACACCGTCACCTTTCACGGCTCGGGCCAGGATCCGGACGCGGCGGGCATCACAGCCTACCGCTGGCACTCCAGTCTCGACGGCGAGCTGAGCACGCAGGCAGTCTTCACACTTCCGGCGTCGGCGCTCTCCACCGGCGTGCACACCATCACGTTCCAGGTGCAGGATAGCGCGGGCGCGTGGTCGTCCCCGGTTGCCACATCCTTAGAGATACAAGCAGAGCCCCCGGATGAGAGCTGGCACTTTATGCTCTACCTGGCCGGGGATAACAATCTCTCCAACAGCCTATC
>CAYVKR010000156.1:0-6874 GCA_964452025.1 uncultured Anaerolineales bacterium | reverse complement strand
TGGTAAAAATTTAAGATCGTTTTTGGGCCACCCGGCGAAATCCCAGAGACCCAAAAGGTCAAAAACTCGGAGTTTTAATAGATCACCGCCCACATCTGGTGATTCTGGATGCGAAAAACCTATATACAGTGTCAAGTTTTGGAAAAACCCGGGTTTCTCCCGTTATTTCAGGGCAGTCAGTGTTGGGGCCATTGTAGCAGAGCTGCTCAGGGGTGTCTTGTTACGGCAATCGATCATTCGCCCGCTATGTGCTTTCTAAGGATGATTGATTGCCGTTGTTAAGGGGTATTATGAAAGAGACGTTTGATCAAATTTTAGAGTACGTAATTTACGGCATAGAGGCGCTCGGTGTAATTGTCATCGTAATGTCAGCGGTGCATACAGCGGTCCGCTATGTGATGGATTTCTTCAGATATCCCACGATAGATGTTTCCACGCTACGTCTTACGCTCGGGCAGAGCATGGTCATGGCCCTGGAGTTCCTGGTTGCAGCCGATATCTTGAAGAGTGCGTTAGATGACACTTCTTGGAATGATATCCTCTTGCTCGCCGCCTTGATTGGTCTAAGAACGCTCCTAAACTATCTACTAGAAAATGAACTGGAGCATCTCAGCAGTGTCTGTAACCTGAAGGATGTCTCCTAGTCATTAACTCAGCCACAAGCCTGACGTGCGCTCGAACTCGAGCGCACGTTTTTCTTTGGAGAGATGCTGTGTCACCGGGCCGGAGTTTCTCTGTCATCCTGTGGTATAATAAACAGGCATTGGGTTAGAGGAGCGTATATATGATCGAAGCACACGGTATGACAAAGCGGTTTGGGGATCTGACCGCTGTGGATCACGTCAATTTTACAGTGGGAGACGGTGAGGTCGTGGCGCTATTGGGGCCCAACGGCGCCGGAAAAACGACGACGGTCCGCATGCTGGGTGCCATTCTTGCGCCAACGGCGGGTAGTGCTCGGGTTGCAGGTTATGACATTATTGCCGATGCGCGGCGTGTGCGTGAGCATGTCGGTATGCTGACGGAAGCGCCCGGTCTCTACGACCGCATGACGGGCCGCGAGTATCTGAACTTCTTTGGGGAGTTGCGTGGCATCCCAACGACAGAGCGCGAACAGCGCATCGAGCGGCTGGCAGATCGCTTTAGGCTCTTATCGGCGCTGGATCGGCGTCTTGGCGGGTATTCCAAGGGGATGGCGCAGAAAATCACGCTGATGCGCACCTTGCTTCATGATCCCGCCGTATTACTCCTGGACGAACCGACTTCGGCGATGGACCCGGAGAGCGCCCGTCTGGTGCGGGATATGATTTTGCAGCTGCGGGATGGCAAGCGCGCCATCATAGTTTGCACGCATAACCTGCCAGAGGCAGAGGAGTTGGCTGATCGTATCCTCATTATCCGTGAGGGGCGTATCATTGCTGATGGTTCCATTGCCGATTTGAAGGCGAGACTTCTGGGCATCCCGGTGATGGAAGTGCGATTTGTAAATCCTTCCGCGGATGGCGTGGGGACGCTGATCTCGGACTTGGCGCCGGTGGTCGCCAGCGGGGAGACCTGGGTCCGCTATCGCACCGAGGAGCCGGAGCGGATCAATCCGGCGGTGGCCCGCGTCCTGACGGAGTCGGGCATATCTCTCCTCTCGTTGGGGGAAGTGCCGCGCAGCCTGGAGGCTGTCTATCTGCAAGTAGTGGGGGAGGCGGGACCATGACGCGGATACTGCGCGCCGCTTTATCCTGGATACAACAAACAAGGGAAGAGGGGCTGGCGATATTGCGTCCTGCCCTGGTCATCACGCGGCGTGAGATCCATGATACGTTGCGCGATTGGAGAATCCTTATTCCGATTGGGCTGCTGACGACGGTATTCCCTTTTCTGGCGAACTATGCTGCGGGCGAGGGCCTCAACTTTGTCAACCAATACGGCGCCGAGTTGATTATGACGCGCCTCTTTCCCTTCTTGATGCTGGTGGTAGGGTTCTTCCCCAGCAGTTTTTCTCTGGTGATTGCGTTGGAGGCGTTCGTCGGCGAAAAGGAACGCCGCAGCCTGGAACCGTTGTTGGCGACGCCGCTAACGGACAGTCAGCTCTACCTGGGCAAGCTCCTCTCTTGTACGCTGACGCCGGTGGTCGCCAGCTACTTGGCCATTCTCTTCTATATGCTTTTGGTGGGATTCAGCGTGGGGTGGTGGCCCTCGTTATCACTCTTCGCAGTGACCCTGGTACTCTCAACGGCGCAGGCGCTGGTCATGGTCAGCGCGGCGGTGGTGGTCTCCGCTCAGGCGACCAGCGCGCGGGCGGCCAACCTCGTGGCCAGCTTCATCATCATTCCCATCGCGTTCTTGCTGCAAGGAGAAGCCAGTCTCCTGCTCTTTGGTGACTACATGGTGCTCTGGCTGATCGCCTTTTTCCTGTTGATCACGGATGTGCTATTCGTGCGCATGGGAGTTCGCGTTTTCAATCGCGAGCAGCTGCTGGGGCGCTCGCTCGATCACTTGGATCTGCACGCTGCCTGGCGGACGTTCTGGCGAGCCATGTGGCCTGCTCAAGGACTGGTGCACCTCTACACGCGCCAGCTGCCCAAGCACCTCCGCCGCTTGTGGCCAGAACTGCTCTTCACGGTGCTGGTTGTCTTTGGCGGAGGGACTTTGGTGGGCTGGTGGGGTAGTGTGCAGTTACCTCTGCCCCTCGAGGCGGTGGATTTGCCTGAGCTGGCGAGCACGGAGGATTTCGACGCGGCGGTTGAGGCTTTGGGGTTGCTGCCAGCGTTTTCCACTGAAGCCATTCTGTGGAACAACCTGCGGTCCTTGTTCTTCGCTGCGTTGTTGGCTATCTTCAGCTTGGGCACGGTAGCGGAGCTGCTTCTGATGGCGCCCTGGGCAATCGTTGCGTATGCGTTCTTTGAGATTCCGAAATTGGGGTTGGATCCCTGGCGCTTCATCCTGGTCTCTATCGTGCCGCACGGCGTGTTGGAGTTGCCCGCCGCGGTGATCGCCACGGCTCAGGCGATGCGGATGGGGATCACCATCTTGCAGGACCCGGCCGAGGGTGGTGGTGTGATGGGGATCTTGCGCGAATTGGGCTACTTCATTCAACTGTTTATTGTACTGATTCTCCCGTTGCTGGCCTTGGCGGCCTGGATCGAAGCGCAAGTGACGCCCCAGCTTCTGATATCAATGCTTCAAGATCTGTACTGACGTCGCGCTCCTATCTTGTCAGGTGTGGCTAATCGTCTTCGGGCGTTTCAGCCGGCGTACAACTGACGTGCAAGTAGGCAAAATCGGCCTTGGGGGGCAAGAGGTCTTTGATTTCCACAACCTCGCACCACAGGTCGCCCAGCAGCACCTTTTCCCCTAACTGTGGCGCCTGAGGTTGGTTGATGATAGCGCCGGGATGATCGGAACTTCGAATGACGTAGCTCACTTTGTAGTTCATCCGTCCACCTTCCCTTTGGAAACACGGGGTAGATTGCGGTGTCGGAGTTTGAAGGCGAGATCACGGGCCAAATTGTACATCAGCTGGTAGCCTACAGAGGGCGTGTTTTTGCAGAAGGCCAGGAGTACTTTGCCAGGAATGCACCACAGCTCGGCTTCCTCAGATACACAGCGGACTGTGGCGGAGCGGGGCCCGGCATCCAGGATAGCCATCTCACCAAATCCCTGACCGGCGCCCAGCACCACCAGCATGTCTTCCTGAGGGCCGTCTTGTCTCACTACCTCGACCTGCCCGCGCAGGACGACGCAGAGATCCCCGCCTGTTTCCCCAATCTCCATGATGGTTCTTCCGCGCCGGTATTTTCGCCGTTCTCCTCGGGCGATGAGCGCGGCTGATTCTTCGTCGTTCAGCCCACATAGCAGATCAGCGGTGTTTAGAACATCATCCGGTTTCCTCATGCTGTCTCCCTCCTTTCTATCCCAGCCAGCAGCTGCCTCCGACGACGTCTAATCTCATTATAGCGAAAACATCGGCTCATCGCAATGGCTTTGCTTTAGAATCTCACTCTACGCCCATTTTTCGGTGCCCCAAGCCTCAAAAACGCCACTTCATCAGGCTAAATTACAGTATTTTTAGTATTTCTATGACATTTACTTGACATTCTGAGCAATATTTTATATAATACGTCACGAAAACAAAGTTGTATTGTGAATGAGTAAAAGTTAAGAATGATAATTACGTCTATTGATCAAAATCATGCTGAGCGCTATCGAGACATTTAGTCTGGTATGGAGTGCTTGAGGAGGAGGTGTGGGCCATGAAAACTGAATTTTGGAGCGATCAGCCCATTTCCGAGGTTGCACAGGACCGGTTTAATTTTCAGGATTACGCAGATGCGTTGTGCGACGTTATCTTACACAGCAAAACGCCGGTGACCATCGGCATTTTTGGTCCCTGGGGCGCGGGAAAAACGAGTCTTATGCAGTTGACGGCGAGCCAGCTTCAGGATCGACGGACGTCCGAACACCGTCGCGCTCACGTCGTGGAGTTCAATGCCTGGCAGTATGACCGGGACAACAGCGCGGTTTGGCGTGTCTTGCTCTTGGAAGTGCTGGAGACGCTCAAATGCCTGGATCTGCGACCGGAGGACCTGCAGCAGATTGAGGACTGGGAGACCCGGCTCTATGCCGACGTGGATCGAAAGGAGCGTGGCACGCTCAAAGTCGATTGGCCTCAGTTGAGCAAAGGTGCAGTGCGCGTTGGCCTCTCGCTGGTTCCTTCTCCAACGAGTTTCATTGAACTGCTCAAAGCGCTGGAAGGTGACCTATCGAATCTAGAAAAAGTGATCCAGGCCTTTAAGCGTGAAGAGATCGCAATTCACCGCAAACAACTGAGTCTATTAGAGGATTTTCGGAAGGGATTTGCCCAGGTTGTGGAGGAATACATCTGGCGCCGCAACGGTATTCTCGTCATCTGCATTGATGACTTGGACCGTTGCCTACCCGAACGTGCCCTTGAGGTGATTGAGACGATCAAGCTCTTCCTGGATGTGGAAGGTTGTGCCTTTATCCTGGCGGTCGATCATCGTCGCATTGAGCGCGTGGTGCAGAAGGAGTCTGGCGAGAGCGACGAGAAGGTAGGCCAAGACTACTTGGAGAAACTGGTGCAACTGCCCTTTTATCTTCCCCCCATTGAGGAAGGGCAGGTTACGGACTTCTTGGATGCGATGATGCCAGAACTCTCAGAGGAGGTGCGGCGTATTTTTGCGGTCGGTCTCACGTCCAATCCTCGGCAGGTAAAGCGCACGCTGAATATCTTCCGGCTCCTTCGGGCGCTGGCGGAACACCGCGTGGAACGCGGCGCGTTGGACGCGTTTGATCCCACGTTGCTGGCCAAGATTGTCGTTATCCAGACACGCTACCGGGATCTCTACCGGCGTTTGCAGGAGTACCCCAACCTTCTACAGGAACTGGAATTGCGTGCTACGGGTCGGGAAGAGATCCTGTCGTTCGTCAGCGCGACAGATTCGGCGACGACGACGTTGGTTGATGGCTATGCCGGTCACCGTTCGCTGATGCGGACGCTTAAACTGGGCAGCGCTTTTACCGAATTGACGCCTCAGCAGATCAATGGTTACATCTACTTGGCGCAATCCACACGGCAAGAGGGAGAGGTCGAGCGTTCCGTTCCCCAGCGCCTGTGGGATGATCTGTTGAGCAACGATCTGACGCGCATTCGGGCGGCGGTAGGACGGATTCGTCAGCGAGATGAAGAAGCGGACTACGTGGACGCGTTGAACTTACTGATCATCGGGGAGAAATCGGCGCCCTGGAAACAGCGTTTATCCGCGGCTCATGCTCTTGGCTACTTGGGCGATCCGCGGGATTTCAACGCCGTGGTCGAGATCCCGGGCGGCGAGTTCGTCTGCGGCGATTCAGAGGGGGTGTGCTATCTTTCGGGATACCGCATCCGCCGGTTCTTGGTCACCAACGCCCAGTATGCTGATTTCCTGGAGGCGCATCCGTCCATACCGGTTCCCTTTGTCGATGCGGATTGGGCCAGTCCCTACAACTGGGATTTGGAACGTCGCACCTACCAGGAAGGAAAAGCCAATGTGCCGGTGTTGCTCATCACCTGGGAGGAAGCTCGAGCGTACTGCGCCTGGGCCGGTGGACGCTTGCCTACGGAACTTGAATGGGAACGGGCGGCGCGTGGCGATGATGGGCGTATCTATCCCTGGGGAGATACGCCCGATCCGATCTATGCAAATGTGCGAGAAAGCGGCCTCGGTTCGCCAACGCCAGTAGGCATCTATCTTGAAGGCATCAGTCCGTATGGCCTGCTAGATGCGGCGGGAAATGTCTGGGAGTGGACGGCGGATGATTTCAACGAGACCACCAGGGTCATTCGCGGCGGCGCCTGGAACTTCTCCATTGAATCCGCGCGGACCTTTGAGCGGGAGTGCAGTCGCCCTAGCAACCGCTCGCACGGGATTGGCTTTCGAGTTGCCTTTGATGCGCTGGCCCCATCGTGAGGACACGTTTTTCAGTTGGGCCAGGGCTCATATATCGGATTTCAGGCTTCACATGCGTTTTCCCGATCGTAGGTGTTGGTGGTTACCCACATCGAGCGTAGTCGAGGAATCTCAACGGTGGGGATAGAGACCTTTCGACTACGCTCAGGGTGACGGCTGGTGGGGATTTTAAAGCCTGACCGGCGAAATCCCCGAGAGCCATCGGGCTTCTCTCTGTGTGCTCAGCTCTCTGGGGTAAGAAGATGATGGGTTCGGTGACTGGGACCAGACTATGGGTAATCACCAACGTAGGTGAGCTTGTCAGAACCATCGGCTATGGTATGATATAGGCGTTCGGGGCGTGGCGCAGCCTGGCGAGCGCGCACGGTTCGGGTCCGTGAGGTCCGCGGTTCAAATCCGCGCGCCCCGAC
>CAYVKR010000155.1:0-7046 GCA_964452025.1 uncultured Anaerolineales bacterium | reverse complement strand
AGGTTTACGGCCCCTAATCCTACGTGTTTTGCTTGTTCTACGGACGTTTCCATGCTACACTGCTGCACGTCAAGCAGATAACATGGAGGACGTTCATGTTGAGCTCCCTGGTGATAAGACTGCGACCCACCACATCGGCGACCTTACCTGCGTTCCTTGGACGGGCTGTGCATGCCTGGTTTCTTGACCAGGTGCGGGCCGCGAATCCCAGGCTGGCCCAGGCGCTACACGACACGGCGCCCCGCCGGCCTTTCACCGTCTCCTCACTCTGGTGCCCAACCCGCTCCGCGAAGCGCGGGCGCTTGCAGGTCGCCCCGGCACATCCTTGCTACCTGCGCATCACCAGCCTGACACCGGAACTGACGACGTGTCTTACGCAGCAGTTGACGCCAAATTGGCCGGGCTCTAACGTGCAACTGACCGGTGTGCCCTTCAACCTCGAGGGGGTGGCGATGGCACAAGAACAGCATCCGCAAGCCGGTATAACCAGCTACGTCAATCTGGCACAGCGCGTTCAAAATACCAGGCCGCCTAAACACGTCACGCTGGAGTTTCTCAGCCCCACGACCTTTCGCCGTAGTCCGGCGCCGTCAACGCCTTTCGAGGAGGGCTCTTATGATCTCCCCCTTCCGCTACCCAGGCTGGTCTTCGGCGGCTTGTTAGCCTTGTGGAATGAGATAGCGCCCCAGCCGTTCCCGTGGGAACTGGAGCAGTTTCTCCAGGAGTGCGTGGTCATCAGTCGCTATCGCTTGCACACGGAGTTGGTCTCCTTCGGCGGGGGGCGCCGCGGGCGGGTGGGCGGCTTTGTGGGGACCTGTCGCTTCGCTTTTCGCTGTGACGATCCCCGGTGGCGGCAAGCTGTGGCGGTGCTGGCCGACTTCGCGCCTTTCGCGGGGATCGGTTGGCGCACAGCCATGGGCCTGGGACAGACACGACGGGTCTAGGCAGCAGCGAAGAGTGCAGAGGAGGAACAGCGAATCATGACGGTAACCTACACCAACCGCAAAGGCGTCACCTACACGCTCTGCCGGACCACCACCAAGACCGGCAAGCCGCGCTACGTCTTCGTGCGCGACCCGACGGACCGCGAGACCGTCGAGGAGATCCCAAAGGGTTGGGAGATCCGCGAGAGTGTCAACGGCGTCGTCTCGCTGGCCCAGGCCCGCGAGCAGCACCTGCTGCCGGAGGAGATCGCGGTGGTCAAGGCGGCGCTGGATGCGCATCCCAAGGCCCACAACTACCGCCTGGACGTCAAACCGGAGCGCCTGGTGGTCCACGAACGCGAGGGCCCCGATATTGACGGCCTGCTGGGCATCTTCGGAGCGCGCTTCGGCATGCCGCCCGGCAAAGAGCAGCAGCTCCGCGACGAGCTGGTGCAGCGCGGACACTTCACGCCGGTGCTGCGCTTCACTCTGACCGACGTCGAGACCCGCGACTTCCGCGCCGTGCGCCGGCGCACCCGAGCCCGCATCGACGACTGGATTTTTGTGGACAGCGGCAAGCTGGCGGATCTGGCGGAGACGCTGATCCCCACGTTGGGCACCGACGCTTTCTTTGAACTATACTGAACCCAAATTTTAGTTTTCTGTGAATCTGTGAAATCTGTGGTTAAACTTTCAGGCTGATCATGCGAAGTCCAAAAGAGCCGAACTGGTTATCTCACGCAAGCCCGTTCACCGCCTCTGCCAGATCCCGCTCACTGGGCTGCGTGTAGCTCTCCGTCGTCGCCACGCTGGCGTGGCCCAGCAGCATGATGTCGATAAGGGTGGCGACGGCAATCGTCAGGGAGATCAGCGCCATCATCCCGGAAACGCCGGCGCCGTGTAGCCCAACCAGTTCTGGAGCGTTGGGCTGTAGAATAGGACGGGGATCGAAAGGATCAGCGAAACCCAGAAACGCCGGTGAAACATCTGTTCGTGGCCGTGGGGTTCACGCCATGACCCTCGTGAGATTCGTGTGCGCCTTTGGCCTTTGCTCATGTTGCATCTGCTGTTTTGACATGTTGAATAGCCCCCTCGTCGTCCTGCCGGCTATACTTCGAGCTGCTGCACCATCCGTTGGTACTCTTCCTCCGAGATCTCTCCACGTGCGTAGCGCTGATCTAGAATCTCGCGCGCCTTTGGAGAAGCGGATCCCGATAAGGACAACCCGTTTCCACCGCGCTGTGATAACAGACCTGCGCCAACGACGAACAAGATAACGAGCAAACCGCCTATCACCAACAACACAAACACGCCTCCAATCATCATGATATTTGTCTCCTTTTCCATCTAAATAGTTTTTGCAACACGCTGCGCCAGTCCAAAACTCGGCAGGCTCAGCAAGGGCATCTGTAGCACGGGCGTCAGTCCCACCTTCAGGACAGGGATGAGGGGCATGGTGCTGTTGTACGCCCAGGTTCCGTTTTGCAGGGCGATGATCTCCGCCAGACTCTGAATGCCCGCACTGACGATCAAGGTGAAGGCCACGTTGCGCCAAGGCCAGGGCCAATCCCAGCGCCAGTCCCCATCGCGAAAGAGGGTCACCGCGAACAGATTGATCCAGACGATGAAGCCGTCCGCAATCGCCGAGGCGAAGAGCATCAGCACCAGTTCGTCATAGGTGTACCCCGGCGCGGTGAAATGCGTGTAGAAGACAGAGTGGAGCAGCTCGTAGGCGACGTTGAGCAAGAAGCCGAAGAAGAACACCCAGGCCGTGAAACGGTGAAAAGCACGCAGTTCGGTGGCAGGAATCTGGCGCACGTTGCCCACAAAGAGCGCCAGGGTGAGGATTAGGGCGATGACGTTGAAGGTGCTGGTAGCCTCCATAAAGAAGGCGGCGACGGGCGCGCTCAGGTAGAAGAGCAAGAAGCCCCACGTGGGCCAGCGCGTCAACCTGGCGAGCAAGGTATTCGTGCTAGCGCGCTCAACGTCCATCTACTGCGCTCCTTCCGGCCCTGTCAGCAGTTCAGTCAACATGTTCAGCGTCCGCCTCGACCATCCCGATGAAGTCGCCGTGCCAGATGTGGTACCAGACCTGACCGGTGTCCCCGCGGACGCTGAGCATGCCGTCGATCTCCCCGTCCTTGAGCGTGTGGAGGGTGTAGTAGCCGTAGAAGGCATCAGCGTGTTCCTCTGCGCGCGCGCCGGGCCGGTTGCTGTCCAGCCAGCGCTGGGCGATCTCCAATACTTCATCTTCCGTCAGGGTATTTTCGAGGTCAGCGCGACGCCGGCCCATCATGCCGTCGCCGTGCATGCCATACTTCACGTTCCACATCATGTTGGGACCCGGCTCAGGGCCGACGGCGCCGGTCTCCCGGTCCACCAGAATCTCCATGGCGCCCACGCCGGTATCGGGTTCGGCCACAATCGCGTAGACGTTGTGTTCAAATTCCATCAACTCCGCGATGTCGAGGTCTTCGTATCCAATCTCGTCCAGGTAATTTTGCACCGCGTTCTCGGCGGCCTCGAGGTCCAGCCCAAGGCCCGTGGATTCTGAGCGCTCGTCGTCGAAGGGGGTGCAGAACGGCTCTTCCGATTGGAAACCGGGACCAGCCATCATGCCCATGCCGCGCCTCCACCCCCGGCCTCCCCAGCGGCCTGTGTCGCAGCTATCGTCGAAGTTGCTACCCCCCATCATGCCCGGCCTGCCAAACATAGGCATGCCCCAGGCGCCGCGTCCCCAGAGCAGCCAGCCGCCTGCCATCACCACCAATACCACAACAATAGTCGCTACCACGCCAATCCCAAACCACAGTCCTGCTTTCATCTTGTTTCCTCCTCTGATTCGATAGTCTGAATTGGTTTTAACCTACAAGTCAATTATAGACGCGTTCGGGAGAGCGGATGAGGGCTATTTGGCGGGGATAGCATCCTGATAAATGGCGGTATGCCGACTGCGCCCAAAGCAAACGCGCCTTCTTCCATAGAAGGCGCGTGGTGTGGATCTGGTGAGCTGCTACGGCGCACGCATTAGCTTCCCACGCCCAGAGTGGAAGCGAGCGCGGTCACACGCGCCGACCACCAGCGGCCCAACCCCCAGGTCTCCCCGGCTTCTGCCGCCGAGAGCGTCATGAGGATGAGGGCATAGATGATGTGATCGTCCAGGACGGGATTGTTCTCGGGTGGCAGGTGCGCTGACCACATCAGCAGCATCAGCAGGGGCCCACCGATGCCGGCGATCTTCATGCCGACGCCGGTGAGCAGCGCCACGCCCAGTCCGAAAAGTCCAAACATGAATAGACCATCAACGATCGGATGACCGGCGATGCCCTGATAAAAACCGGCTAATGGGCCGGTGGTGGCGAATTGCAGAAAACCGGCCGTCGGTGAGCCGCCGGCCAGCCAGGCGTTCTCCGGCGGGGTCGCAAACCCCAGGCCGAAGAGCTTGTCAATAAAAGCCCAGAAAAAGATCCAGCCTAACCCAATGCGGGTCACGGCCAACAGACGGCGTACGTTCTTGTTCATCGTTCCTCCTCAGGTAACGCTACGGCTATAGTGTATCTGAGAGGGACCTGTGAGGATAGGGACAAATTGCGGTAAGGCGACCCCGCCATTTGGCGGGTATGGGGGCGCTACGCCGGGCAGGTGCCGGTTTCTCGGCGGTCGGGAAGCCGGACTGTGACGGTTGTCCCCTCTCCGGGGGCGGTCTCGATCTGCAGCGAGCCGTTGAGCTGGCGCACGCGCTCCTGGAGTCCGACCAGGCCGAAGTACCCTTGCTGGGTGTAGGTGTCCAGGCGCTCCGCCAGCTCGAAGCCAACGCCGTCGTCGGAGATGGTCAGCGTGACACCGGCGTCATCCCCCGTGACGCTGACGACGATCTGTTGGGCCTGCGCGTGGCGCTGGGCGTTATTCAGCGCCTCCTGGGTGATCCGGTAAATCGCCAGCTCCGCGTTAGGACAGAGCCGCCGGGGCGCCTCGTCCACCTTCAGCCGGATCTCGGCTGCGCTTCGGGCGTTGGCGCGGCGCACCAGCATCTCCAGGGCCGGCAAAAACCCCAGATCCTCCAGGTAAACAGGCCGCAACGCGCCGACAATGCGGCGCAGCTCCTCGATGATGGAGAGCTCGGTCGCCCGCAGTTCATCCAGAAGCGTGCGTGCGGCTGCCGTTTCCCCTTTTTCTACCCGTTGGCGCGCCAGCTCACAGCGTTGGCTCATGGCGATCAAGCCTTGAACCGGCCCGTCGTGAATCTCGCGGGCCAGCCGCGCTCGTTCCGCCTCCTGGCCTTGGGTGACCGCCTCCAGATAATCGCGTACGCTGGCTTCGTAGCCCTCGATACGTTCGACCATCTCGTGCAGCGTCTCGTGTAGCTCGCGAATCTCGGCCACGCCGCCGATTTCCCGCTCGATAACCTGATGGTCGCCCCAGGAAACGTGGGCCGCCGCCTGCGAGAGCTGCTGCAGCGGTCGCACAATCGTCCGCCAGCCAAAGGCAAGAATCAAGATCGAGAGTCCGATGGCGATGACCGCCACAATGGGACCCAGGCTGGCGAACCGCAGGATCGGCCCGAGGATCTGCTGCACCGGTTCATGTAGTACAATGCTCCAGTCCAGTTCTTGCACCGGCATGACCGTCACCAGTAGGGCGCCAGCGGACGGATCGGTAACGACAAAGGAGCCTGCTTCCGTCTCCGAGGATGGCGGCCGGGGAAGCTCTTCGAGATCGGCGACCTGGGGCGAGGAAACTCGGGCGAGAATTTGTCCTTCGGTGTCCAAGATGGTCACAGAGCCGGGTAGGGTAAGTGCTTCCCCAGCCAACCAGGCGTCCAGACCGCTGCCATCGGGCAGGACGTAGCCGTGGGCCACAGCGTCCGCCAGATTGCGGGCCAGCAGACGTGCGACGACGCGGTTGCGCTCAGCCACGAAGTCGCGCATGGCGCGCTCGTGGCTGTAGACGCCGGTGAGCGCCAGGGCCACGAGCACCAGCGTCATGGGCAGGATGGCCCAGAGGATGAGTTGGGCCTGGAGCGAACGCCGCCACCGGCTCAGCGATTTGAAAAAGCGCATCATTCGATAACGATCCAGCCGCGTTTGAGCGCTTCGGTCACGGCTTCGGTGCGGCTGTTCACCTGCAACTTGCCGTAGACGTTGGCCAGGTGCCCCTGGACGGTGCGATGGCTGATGTCCAACTCCCCTCCGATCTCCCGATTGGTCATGCCGTGAGCCGCCAGACGCAGTACCTCAATCTCCCGCTCGGTCAGCGGCTCGACCTGATCCGCCGCGCCGGCCGGGCGCTGCTGACTCAGCTGGCGCACCACCTTGGTGGCGATGGCGGGGCTGAGCGCAGCGGCGCCCGCGTAGACGTCGCGCACGGCCTGGATCAGCGCGTCAGCCGGCGCGGTCTTGAGCACGTAGCCATCGGCGCCCGCTTGCAGCAGCGCGAAGACGTAGGGGTCGTCGTCGTAGGCCGTGAGAATCAAGACGCGGACCTCCGGGTGGTGCTGCTTGATGCGCCGCGTCGCCTCGACGCCGGTGACGTGGGGCATGCGAATATCGAGGACCGCCACGTCTGGCCGGTGCTCCTTGACCAGGCGGATGGCCTCTGCGCCGTCATCGGCCTCTGCTATCACCTCGATGCCCGCGGCCTCTTCCAGGAACTGGTGGATGCCCTGGCGCACCAACACGTGGTCGTCGGCCAACAGCACCCTGATCTGGTCAGTCACGCTTCCTCCTCAACATAGGCCTGTCCGCGCCTCCCTCAACAACTATAGCTACACCCTCGTCTGAGAAGAGCGGCGCGTTCTTGGTTGGGACAACGCGCTGCATTATCCTGATCTGGGAAACGCTCCCCATCACTTTCACCGAGAGGACGGTAAGTAGGCCAGAAAAAGTATGTTAACAAACGCTCGAAGCTCCCGTCTCCGGGGGCGGTCTCATGAGACCGAGACGTTCACGGTTAGCCATCCCCGAGACGGGGACTAGGAGCAGAAGGTGATAAGGCTAACGTAAAGAAACTTTTACGGACGTACTTACTATTATACCTTCGACGCTCACCGACGGTAGTGTCCCTCAACAGTGGGCAAACGAAGCAGTTCCAGGGTGGCTCAAACGCCATAGGCGGCTTCCCATC
>CAYVKR010000154.1:0-7072 GCA_964452025.1 uncultured Anaerolineales bacterium | reverse complement strand
TAAAAATTTAAGATCGTTTTTGGGCCACCCGGCGAAATCCCAGAGACCCATTGCCTTTGATATGCGTGCCGTGCTTCTGACTGGGAGCAGCCAGTTCAACATGTACGTTGACCATATAGACTATTGGAAACTATGGAAGCAAAAACATCCTCTCCTTATCTGAACTTGCTCAGAGATCACATTGACATCCAGCACGTGCCCTTCAGCGATCGCGGCTCGCGGCTTTTGCTCTTCCAGGCGGAGAACGAACCGCACCTTTATGTCAAGCTGGCCGAGCGGCTGACTGCTCTGGAACCAGGGCTGGACGCCTATCGCTATCGCCCGCCCTTCATTGAGCAGATCGAACTGCTCGACGCGGAGCGTCGTGCGCTTGACTTTAACGTCGTCAGCTATCCTCACGTGCTCTATCTGCAGACAGAACTGGGCAATTTCGGTCTGACTTTTCACGAGAAGAATGCTATCACGGTAGGGATGCCCGATGAGCGCGTCGCTGGCTTGCGATTCCGCGTCTCACCGCAATTCTGGGAGCGCCATACACAGGGAGGTGTCTTTAAGGCCATTCGCAATCTCTCCTATTGCAGCAATCGGGAGCTGATCTTTAACAGTATCACCCCGGATCAGGGGGGATACACCGTCGAGGTCCTGACGCCGGCTGCTCCGGATAGCAGCCTTACCTTGACCGTTGGGGACGGGGCTTCGCACGATACGCCATCGTTCTCGACGGCGCTTGACAAAGCCGAGGTCCGCTGGCGCGATTGGTTCAGTCGCGTCCCACCGGTCGACGAACAGTACCGCGAAACCTACACCTACGCCTGGTGGATCATGGCGAGCAATCTGATCAGTCCGCAGGGAAAGGTGATCTACGAGGCCATGACGCCCTCGAAGATCAACTACGTAGGCCTCTGGCTCTGGGACAGCGCCATGCACGCGCTGGCCTATCGCCACGTCGACCCGGAACTGGCCCGGAACCAACTGCGCTCCATGCTGGCCTGCCAGCTGGACGACGGCATGCTGCCGGACGCCATCTATGACGAGGCTGTCGTCTCTGAGATCAGCCATCCCTTCCGCGCAGAAGTGACCAAGCCGCCCATCCTGGCCTGGACGGCGCTCAAACTTCATGAAACCGATCCCGATATCGAATTCCTGCGGGAGATCTACGTGCCGTTGGTGCGCTGGAACGCGTGGTGGTTCAGCATGAACGACGACGACGTGGACGGTCTTGCTCAGTACAATCACCCCTATTCTTCGGGTCTGGACGATAGCCCGCTCTGGGACTACGAAATGCCCGTGGAATCGCCCGACCTGAACACCTACCTCTGCGTGCAGATGGGCTCGCTGGCCATGATGGCCGAGGCGCTCGGCATGGAGGCGGAGAGCAGAATGTGGCGTCGACGCGCTGAGGCCATCGTCCACCGGATGATTGAGCACTTCTGGGACCCGGAGGTTGGCTTGTTCTGGGCCACGCACGAGCATGAGCCAGTGCCGGTGCGGACGCCCTTTAATCTCTATCCGCTCTGGACGGGCCAGCTGCCTGTCGAGATCCGCGACCGGCTCATCGAACACTTGATCAATCCCGATGAGTTTTGGGGCGAGTATCTGCTCCCCAGCGTGGCCCGCGACGATCCGCACTATGATCCGGATATCATGTGGCGCGGGCCGGTCTGGGTCAACATCAACTATTTCTTTATCGAGGCCTTGCAGCAGATCGGTAGAGACGAACTTGCGCGTGAGTTGCGGGCGAAGACGCTCTCTATGATTAAGGATCATTCTAGCATCTACGAGTATTATCACGCAGAAACCGGTGAGCCGCCCGAGGACGCTGCCGATATCTTCGGCTGGACGGCCGCTGTTTTCATTGACCTGGCGATTCAAGCGAGTCAGGAGGAGGGGAATGATGACTCAGAAGGGGAAAACGGAGTCTAAGTCGCGCCTAGAGGAGGGGAAGACGCCGGGGCAGTATTGCGCCGATCTACCTGACGATTTCTTCAAAGACCGTGCGTTGCTTATCGCCTCAAATCGAGGTCCGGTGACGTTTCAGACGACGGATGAGGGGGGATTGACCTTTGAGCGTGGCTCCGGCGGATTGGTCACCGCGCTGACGGGCATCGCGCAGCACGTGGACGCCACCTGGATTGCCGCGGCCCAGACGGGCGCCGACGCGCGCTGGCGCGCGGGCGACGTGCCTCTGGGCGAGAGTGAGGAGACTATCCGCGTTGAGTTTCTCTCTCCGTCGCCATCTGCTTACGACGGCTATTACAGCACCATCGCCAACCCGCTGCTCTGGTTTCTCCAGCACTCCATGTGGGACTTGCCCCGCGCCCCCATTATCGACCGCGCGACCTGGGTGGCTTGGGAGAAGGGTTACACCGCCGTCAACGAGATGTTCGCCGACGCTATCGTCGAGCGCGTGCGGCAGATCTCGCGTCCCACGCTGGTGATGCTGCAGGACTATCATCTCTACCTGGTGCCGCGCATGGTCTGGTCGGCGATGCACCTTGCCAAACGGCCCACGCTGTTGCATTTCATCCACATTCCCTGGCCTGGCCCCGAATACTGGCGGATTCTACCCCCCCGGATGCGCGAAGAGATCCTGGACGCGCTCTGTGCGGTGGACATATTGGGTTTTCAGACGGAGTCGGATTCGCTGAACTTCCTGCGCACCTGCAACGTCCATCTGCCAGCGGAGCGGCGTCGGGGCATCAAGTATCAGAAAGGGCGGATCTGGTATCGCAATCATCATACGCACGTGGCGGACTTCCCTATCTCTATCGACGTGGAGGCCCTGCGTGAGATCGCGGAAACAGAAGAGGTCGCTGCCTATCGGCGCGAGTTGCGAGAAGTGGTGGGCGAGGATCAGCAGCTTATCGTGCGCATCGACCGCACCGAGCCCAGCAAGAACATCATCCGGGGCTTTCACGCCTTCGCCGAGCTGCTCGCAAATCACCCGGAGCACCGGAAAAAGGTCAAGTTCCTGGCGCTGCTGGTTCCGTCGCGTCTGGGCGTGGATGAATATCAGGACTATCTGGACGAGCTGATGGCGGCAGCCGGGCGCATCAACGCGGAGTACGGCAGCAGCGATTGGGAGCCGGTGCGCGTGATGGTCGGCGAGAACTATCCCCGCGCCGTGGCGGCGCTCCAGATGTACGACGTGCTGCTGGTCAACGCCATCGCCGATGGCATGAACCTGGTGGCCAAGGAGGGGCCGATTGTCAACCGGCGGGCCGGCGTGTTGGTGCTTTCCGAGGGCACGGGCGCGCGCCAGCAGTTGGGGGAGGGCGCCAAGGTTATCACGCCCTGCGACGTTTACGCCACCGGCGAAGCGCTCCACGAGGCGTTGACCATGCCGCCGGACGAGCGCAAGGCCCGTGCCAAAGACCTACGGGCCATCGTCGAGCGGGAGGACATCATCGCCTGGTTCTGCGATCAGCTGCGGGCCGTTCACCGTTTGAAATTGTGAGGAGCTGATCTTATGACGAAGCCAAGCACGGCCATCGTGCACTACAGCGCGCCGCCCATCATCGGCGGCGTGGAACTGGTGATCAAGGCGCATGTCGAGATCATGGCAGAGATGGGCTATCCCGTCACCGTGGTCGCCGGCAACGGTGAATCATCGGCGCTTCCAGAACGTGCTGATTTGGAGAAGATCGCGTTGCTCGATTCGCAGCACCCTGAGCTTATCGAGGTGACCGACGCGCTCTCTGAGGGCCGGATCCCGGATAACTTCGACGATCTGGTCGATGAGATCGCCGAAGCGCTCGTTCCGGTGTTGGGCGTCGTCGACAACGTCATCGTCCACAACATTTTCACCAAGCGCTTCAACCTGCCGCTGACCGGTGCATTGCACCGGCTCCTGGATGAGGGCGCGATCCAGCACTGCATCGCCTGGTGCCACGACTTCGGCTGGACCAGCGAGAGCTCGCGCGTGCACCTCCACGCGGGCCTGCCCTGGGACCTGCTGCGCACCTATCGTCCCGAGATCACCTACGTCGTCGTCTCGAAGGAGCGCCAACAGGAGCTTGCCGCGTTGCTCGACCGGTCCCGCGATGAGATCCGCGTCATCTACAACGGCGTCAAACCACAGCCGTTGCTGGGCCTTTCGGACGAAGGCGCGGCGCTCGCCGAGCGGCTCGACCTGTGGAATCGTGACCTCATTCTCCTGATGCCGGTACGGGTGACCCACCAGAAGAACATTGAGCTGGCGTTGCGCGTTGTCGCCGCGCTGAAAGCCCACGTCCAGCGGCCCTTCTTGGTGCTGACCGGGCCGCCGGATCCGCACGACGCGCAGAGCATGGCCTACTTCCGCGAACTGCAGGCGCGGCGCGCTGATCTGGGCGTTGAGGAGGAGATGCGCTTTGTCTTCGAGTCCGGGCCTGATCCAGAGAAACCGTACACCATCGGCGAGGATGTGGTGGGCGATCTCTTTCGCGTCAGCGACGTCACGTTTATGCCCAGCCACGTGGAGGGTTTTGGGATGCCCGTGCTGGAAGCCGGGCTTGTGGGGATGCCTGTGGTGAGCACTGCCGTGCCCGCTGCCCAGGAGATTGCCGCTGATGAGTACATCCAGATCCGTGCGGACGATCCGCCGGACAAGATCGCCGCACGGCTGCTGGATTGGGCCGAGAGCAGTCGAGTGCATCGGCTGCGGCGGCGCGTGCGCCAGCGGTTCACCTGGTCGGCCCTCTTCCGGCGTGAGATCGAACCGCTATTGGAGAGATGATGCGTCCACCGCAGGAGCCTCAAATAGAGTTGACACCGGAGGTAAAGCAGCGCGTGCAGGCAGCGCGTCGCGTGCGCTTCTTCCTGGATTATGACGGCACCCTGGCCGACTTCGCGCCGACGCCCGACGTCATCGAGCCGCAAGCCGAGGTCATCGAGATCGTCCGCCGGCTGCGCGACGCGCCCGACGTCCACGTCTCGCTGGTCAGCGGGCGGCGGTTGGCGCACCTGGAGACCCTGGTGCCCGTTCCCGGTGTCCTCTTGGCGGGTACCTACGGCGTCGAGATCCGCACACCCGACGGCGAGCACCTGAACCGATTGGAATACGCGAAGCTGCGTCCGGTTCTGGACACGCTTAAACCCCGCTGGGCCGACGTGATTGCCGGCGTCGACGGTTTCTTCTTGGAGGACAAGGGCTGGTCGCTGGCGCTGCACGCTCGTTATGCGACCGACGTCGATGCTGACCGGGTGCTGAGGGCGGCTCGCCAGACCGCGAAGACCCTCGATGCGCCGTCCTTCCACCTTGTGGGTGGGCACAAGTTCCTGGAGTTGCGGCCGCGTCTGGCGCACAAGGGCAAGACCGTGATCTACCTGTTAGAGACATATCCGCTGCCCGAGGCTCTGCTCTTCTACCTCGGCGACGACGACAAGGACGCCGAGGCCTTCGACGTGATTCACGAGCAGGGGGGAATTACCATCTTTGTCACCGCCGGCCAGGTTCCCAGCGATGTTCCTGCGGATCTCTCCTTGCGCACGCCGCAGCACGTTCGTCGTTGGCTGCAGCGCATCCTCGCGCTGCGCAGATAGCCGCGCCCCGTAGTAAATCTCTCTTTTCTCAGGTTGGGCAAACGAAGCAGTTCCAGGGTCGCTCAAACGCCATAGACGGCTTCCCATCATGTTTCCCTCCCGCATCAACCCCAGCCTCGTTTGCCTTGCTTTCGCCTACGCAGTTTCTACGGTACGGAGGGCATTTTCACCAGTGGACTTGCTTCGAAATCCCAGGTTGACGCTATATTTGCTGGCGTTCCTGATCATGGTAGAATCTTAAGCATGTACGTTTGTTAGAGTATAGTCTTTTACCAACCGTCTCTTTGGGCGTTGCTGGGCAGAACTAGCTGCTGGAGTGGAGTGAATGCCTATCGCAGAGCGATAGGTTAGGTCTCATTCCTCGCGGCTTGCCGCGAAGCAGGGTCCAGGGTTTGCCCTGGGTGCATACCATTGATTATGGGAGAAGCGGAGATGACAAAGAAACTCCTCATTATTGAAGACGATCAATCAACCGTCCGCCTGTTAAGCATGGCATTGGAGCGGAAGGGATATACCATTCAGGTTGCCAGTAACGGCCTGGTCGGGTTGAAGATGGCGCGCAGCCAGCCCCCCGATGCCATTCTTTTGGATCTTATGTTACCGGGCGTCGATGGCTTTGAGGTGCTTAATCAGATCAGGGATTTGCCAGCGGTTGCTGATGTCCCCGTGCTGGTAGTCTCTGCCAAGAGCTCAGCTAGCGATAAAGAGCGAGCAGCGGAATTAGGCGCTGAGAGCTACTTGCAGAAACCTTATCGCATCAACGATCTCTACGCTCAGTTGGAGAAAGCGATCGGTGAGAAAAAGCCGGCAGCCCAGCCAAGCAGCCGCTACATCATCTTTGTAGGATCGCGTTCCTCAGATGTGGCTAACGTGGTGGTGCGCACGGGGGTGGCCTTGGCTCAGTCCGTCGCTAACGTCATCACCATGGATTTGCACGCTTACGCGGTGGAGCACGTGCGTTTCCTTGATTTGACCCCGCCCTCGTCGCCTATCGCACTGGGACAGATAGAACCAGATGCGCTGTTGCATGATCATGCGCTACACCACCAGAGCGGTTTGACGTTGATAAGCAATCTTACGGGCAGCGGTGATATCGGTCAACCCACGCGGGAAGAGGTCAAAGCTCTCTTTTCTTCGTGGCGAGCTGAGCAACGCCTGGTGCTCGTGGATGTCCCCTTGCGTCCAACGGCTCTATTGCAAGACCTCGCTGCGGATAGCGCGCTGGTGGTGATTGTCGGGGAAAATCAACCTGCGGCTCTGCCCGTGGCTCGCAGTTTGGTCGATCTCTTGCACGACCAGGGTCTTGCCCAGGAGCGTCTGGGGTTCGCGCTGATCCAACATACCGATGAGCCAGTCGATGCCCTTCCCGAAATTGCCGTTTTGGCTAACTTGCCGGGGGACCTGGCGCCAGATCATCCAGGTTGGCAGAAACTCGCCCAGTCTGTTCTGGATCGTTTGGGGCCTATGCATGTGTAACGTCTTTGTGCGGATTATGGGATTTCGAAGCAAGTCCGCTGGTGAAAACGCCCTCCGTACCGTAGAAACTGCG
>CAYVKR010000153.1:0-7095 GCA_964452025.1 uncultured Anaerolineales bacterium | reverse complement strand
CGCGCGAAGCATTTGAATGGTACGTGGCCCTGCGTCAGTACGGCAGCGTGCCCCACAGCGGCTTCGGTCTGGGCGTGGAGCGCACCGTCACCTGGATCTGTGGCATCGATCATATTCGGGAGACCATCCCGTTCCCCCGGACGCTCAATCGCGTCTATCCCTAGAGGCGGGAGTCCGCGCACTCTGCCGGTTGGCACAGAGCCGTGTCAACCGGCGGTTGCGTTGTCTTGGATACGATTCGAAGGGCGAGACGTTGACGGGTGGATGGGTTATGTTACAATCGATGTGTTGCAGGGTAGAGGTTGAAGTCATTCACGAAAATGGTTGGATGCCGTTCCAGGATCTAGAAGAACGGGTTGCAGTGGTGATGATAGTTTCGGAAGCGATATCATCACATCAAAAAGGGAGTGAAGCGCCAATGTCAAGAGAGCGAACGCTAGTTGCTGGAATGTTGATCATGGTGCTGCTGAGCACGCTGGTCATCGTCTCACCGGCGCCGATCCAGGCGCAGGAAGGGAACTTGCTGGCGAATCCCGGATTTGAACCACCCTACGACGGGGGCGTCGCCAGCTATTGGCAGCCCTGGTATGAGGACAGTGGGGAGTTGTGTCAAACTAAGCCAGAAAGTTGGGACTTTGTTTGTAAGCCTGGCTGGTCACAGGAGACGGACCCTAATGGTCACGGATTCACACGTGATGGCTCCGCTCAACATGTGGGGACCCAATATATCACCTGGCACGCCGGCGTCTATCAGACGGTTGAGGTCGCTCCTGGGACTCGTGTTCGGTTTTCCGCTTTTGGCTATTCCTTTGCTTCGAATGATCATCCCCCAGATCCTTCTTTTGGGGGAAACTGGGTTGCCCATATGCAGGTCGGTATTGATCCGGAAGGGCGTGGTCAATGGCACGCCGATGGCGTCGTCTGGTCCGGGGAGAATAACGCCATGGACAGCTGGCAACAGATGTCTGTCGAGGCGACGGCCGGTCAGAGCGGCAAAGTCACGGTTTTTGTCTCTAGTAGGTATCGGCAAGTTCAACCCTTACTACACATGGATACAAAATGGGATAGCGCCACGCTAGAAGTCGTCGAACCGGCTGCCACGCCGACCTTTACGCCGCAGCCGACCTCGGCTGTGTCGCCGACGCCGGTCAACACGCCGACGCCGCGCCCCGATGGCGCCGTCGTGCACGTCGTCCAGTCCGGCGACACACTCTTTGGCATTGCGCTCCAATATGACGTATCCGTTGACGAGCTCCGCCGTCTCAACGCCGGCAGTCTGGAGGCCAATGATATGTTGCGGGTGGGACAGGAGCTGGTGATCTCCGCGCCGTCGGTGACGCCGACGCCTACCCCGGCTCCAACCGAAGAAGCGACCGCCGAGCCGACCGAAGCGCCCGGTGGCGAAGAGGGGGGTGCGCCGGCGCCAGCCGAGGGCACAGGCATGATCTGCGTCAGCGCGTACCACGACCGTAATGAGGATATGTTGCGCCAGACTGCGGAGGAAGAGATCTTGCCCAACGCGACCTTCACGCTGGTCGGTACCGATGGGCCAGCCGGCAGTCAGACGTCCGATGGCATCAACGACGCTCATTGTTTTGAAAACCTGCAACCCGGTAGCTACGTGCTGCGTCAGACGCCGCCGGCGGGCTATTCGCCGACCGGACCGGGGGAGTGGGGGGTGCCGTTGAGCGCCGGTCAGACGGCGTCGCTCGAGCTGGGCTACGTGCGGACAGGCGCCACATCTCCGCAGGACGGACAGACTCCGGCGTCGAGCCCCACGGAGTCCGAGAGCAGTGGGGACTCTGATGGATCTGTAAATAACGTTCTCAACCTCGTTGTGCGTATTAGCGGGATTGTGGCTTTGGTGCTGGTGTTGGTGGTCGCCGGACTGTTTATCATCTCGCGCCGTCGCTGATGTCAGGCGATTTGCCGTTTGAAAGGAACCGTTGTATATGGACTGGTCTAGACGACTTACGATGATTTCACTCCTACTGTTGGTGGGAATACTGTTGACGCCGCTGCTGGGCGTGACCCCGTTAACGTTAGCCCAGGAGACCGGGCCTAACTTGTTAACCAATGGGGATTTCGAACAGGGGTCGGGCGAAGCCTGGCCTTTCCAGGATGGAATTTCTGAAGTGCAGGTGGCGCCGGGCTGGCGAGCCTTCTGGAATGAAGATCCGCCGCCGGGAACTAAAGTTCCTAACTATTGCGAACCCGATGACCACGCGTGTTACTGGGGCCGGCCTGAGTTCCGGGGCATGAGTACGGCGGAGTTCGACTATCGCGTGCATGGCGGTTTTCTCTCGCAGAAATACTTCACGTATAACCGACAGCACGAGGCGGGCCTTTACCAGAAAGTCGATGGCATTGAGCCGGGCAGCCGGTTGCGTTTCCAGATCTATATACAGACCTGGTCGTGCCTGGGCGAGAAGGACAACCCGCTCAACTGTCCTACGGGATACCTCTCCAACAATCCGGCGCCGATGCACACCAAAGTTGGTATTGATCCCACCGGTGGGACAAACCCCTGGGCGCCCACGGTCGTCTGGTCGGACGAATATGAGACTCACGACGTATGGACGCCGTTCTGGGTGGAGGCGACGGCTGAAGCTGCCAGCGTCACCGTCTTCTTCTACTCCCGTGTTGACTGGCCGGAAAGTTGGCCGCGCGTGAACAACGACGTCTATATTGACGATGCATCGCTGGTTGTGGTGGGTGAGACCACGCCGACGGCGCCGCCACCGCCGCCCACGTCTGACGTGCCGCCGACGCCCCGTGCAACGGCGACGCCGCGCCCCGATGGCGCCGTCGTCCACACGGTGGTGTCGGGCGATACGCTCTTTGGCATCGCTTTGCAATATGGGGTGGATGCCGACGAACTCCGTCGCCTGAATGCCGGCAGCCTGGGGCCCAACGACATGCTCAGCGTGGGGCAAGAATTGGTCATCTCCGGTGAACCCGGTGCCGTGACAACCCCGACGGCCGCGCCGACGGAAGCGACGCCGGTCACGCCCACGATGACGACGGAAGCGGCGCAGCCGCCGGAGACCGGGGGAGCGACTGAGACCGGTTCGGTCTGCGTGCTGGCGTACGATGATAAGAACGGGGACATGGTCTATCAGACGGAGAACGAGCCCCTGGTGCCTAATGTTACCCTCACCCTGGTGGGCACCAATGGCCCGGCCGGCTCTCATACAACCACGGGGCTTGCAGAGCCGCACTGCTTCGAGGGGCTTGAACCTGGGAACTACGTGCTGCGGCAGACGCCGGCGCCTGGCTACACGCCTTCTGGCCCCGGTGAACAGGGGATTCTGTTGACGGCGGGACAGGCCTATCAGGTGCAGGTGGGATACGTGTGGGACGGAAGTGGTGCTTCTGAGGAAGCGGTTACGCCGGATGAGGAAGCTGCCACGCCCGCTGCTGGGAACAACGCGCAGAATTCAGGCGGAGATCGTAACATCCTGGCGACCATCATTCGTGTGAGCGGGATCGTTGCACTGCTGTTGGCGATTGCCGTCGTGGTGCTCTTCTTCCTCTCTCGCCGCTAATGCGAAGACTCTGTACGTAGTAGACACCGGATTTCTCCACGAAATCCGGTGTCTGGCATAAGCTACGAAGGCCTACAGTTTTTCGCACAACTTGAGCACGCTCGGCAATCCGTCGAAGTACGTCTGACCGACCCACAGTTATTCCTGTACAGTCATCATGCGTCTGCCAGCAGATCCTCAATGTCCAGCATATCCTCAGAGCCGATGTAGGGTGTGGTGCGAATATCTGTCAGACGGCCCATGGCTTTGACCACGGCACTGATCCTCTGACTGCACTTACGCGCACTGCTGATTAGCACCTCGACCTTTTCCTTGTTCTGGAGCGTGGATTGCTCCAAATTGTCCAGCTCCAGCGCATAGGCCATCAGCTCATTGTTGATATGATGGGCCAGGGTTACCACCGTCTGTTTCAGGGTTTTGGTCGCCGTGTGTTGTTGCAGCGAGCGATACAAGCGAGCGTTCTCCACGGCGATGGTGATCCAGGAGGTCAGGGTCTGCAGTAACTTCAAGTCCTCGGCGGTGAACCCGACATTGGAGCTTTTGCTCTGTTTGTTAATGACCTCAAAGACACCCAAGATGCGTTCCCTGGATTTGAGCGGCACACAGATGACGGATCGGGTCTGCAGACCTGGAATCTGGTCGACTTCTGCCTCAAATCGGGCATCTTGGCGGACATCGGGCACCATCAGCGGCTCACCTTGCTGGGCTACCCAGCCGGCGAGGCCTTCGCCCAGGGGGACGGGGCCAGACGGAGGGTGGGTGGTCTGTTCGCCCAGGGTGACGGCGAAGTGCAGAGTCTCGTTTTTCTCATCCAACAGCAATACAGAACCTGCCTCGACGTGCAAGAGGTGTTTGGCTGTGGCGACGACGCGGTGGAGTACCTCAGATTCTTCGAGCGTAGAGCTGATAGTGCGCGCGATGAAGTTGAGCGCTGCCCAATTATCCAACTGACGTTGTTGACGCCGGTTTGCCTTCGCCAATGCTTTCGTGAGATTCTCCTTTTCCCGGCGCAACCGTTCTTCCGTTAGCGCGTTCTCCAACGCTGATTGCATCTGCGGCATCTCAAAGGGCTTCTGCAAAAAGTCCTTGGCGCCCAGGCGGAAAGCGCGCAGAATTGTCTCCGGGCGACTATCGGCGGTGATAATGATGGTGGGGATGCGGCGTCCTTGCGCATTCAATGCCTCCAGGATCTCCAGGCCATCGCGTTGCGGTAACATGAGGTCGAGGAGAATCACGCTGGGTTTGTCATTTAGCGCCCGTTCCAGTCCAACCTCACCATTGGCGGCTTCAATGACGTGATACCGTTCCATACGGGAGAGCGCTTTCTTGAGGAGGTAGCGGATTTCGTAGTTGTTCTCAATGATCAAGATGATCTCTTTAGTCATGCGCGGCCTTCCTTGGGTAAACTGGAGTCGAAGTCTTCTGGCGTTTGAGAGCCTGGCGCCAATGTGAAGTGCTGTGTTGGGTGACTGCCCAGTTCGGGCAACCGTTGTGCATCGAAAGAGAAACCAAAGCCGCTGTCCAGCGCTTCGGTGATCACGGCGCGACCAAAGGCGCGGCGCAAGAAGATGTAGCGCGATGAAAAAAAGAGCGTCTGCAGCGGTGCTTCATAGTGTAGGCAGAGCGGACGTAGGTGTTTAAGGGCCAGCAGCTGCGTAGGCTTGCGCAGGTCTACGGAGAGCGTGGCGAAGCGACCCTCTAGAAGATCGATGCGCTGCCGGAGAGCATCATAGTATTGACCGTTGCTCCGCACCGGATCCAGGCTGTCTTGCAGGCGAAAGATGATCTCACTGTCAACCTGGCCCGCGCGCGGCAGATTAAGCGCAGCAAAGAGCTGATCGTCGTTCTGGATCTGGCCGTTGTGGACACCTACGACGTATTGAGCTTCCAATGGATGATTGTTGACGTTCTGCCAGCGGCTGCCCTTAGTCGGCCAGCGGGTGTGGCCCAGGATGCAAACGGTCTCTGGCCCGATAGTATTCAGCACTTCAGCATATCCGGGCATCTCCACCAGTTTGGAGGCCGTGACCGGCTGTTTGAAGATCCGGTGCCGGCCATCGCGCTGGATCACGGCGAGGCCGGTGGCCTCGCGTCCCCGTTCCTCGTTCTCGAGGAGATTAGCGGTCGTGATCTCGCAGAGGGTACGCCATACCTGAGGCGAACGCTCTCGTGGGGTGAGTAGGGCACCGACTAAGCCGCACATCTTTAACCTAGAAAGACCATGGTGCCGAGATCAAGGTCCCATTTGAGACCACGCCACCGATCCAGCCGCTCGAGCCGGCGTTCCAACTCCTGGGGAGTGAGGAAGAGCTCGCTGGCGGTCTCCCACTTCCATGCCTCCGGCTCGGTGAAGCCGGTCAGCTCGGCCAGTTCAATGGCCCGGATCAAGCGCCGGTCGCTTTGGTCCCAGTCGTCTGCCTGAACAGTGGAGCGTTCGCCGAGCAGTGCCTCGATCTCTGGCCAGTCCCGTCCGCTGCAGCGCAGGAGCGAGATGGGCGTCTCCGCCAGGAGCGTGAGCACTTCAAAGGCGGGGTGCTCTTCTTGTGCTTCGAAGGACGCGCGCGCGAAGCGTCCGAAAAGCGGCTTGAGCAACTCCAGCAGCTCGCGGCAGCCCACCCGCAGCTCCTCGATGATCTCCGGGGTGACCTCCGCTGTGTCGCTGGTCGCCAGATTGCCTTCGTTATTGTTGAGCAGGTTGAGAAGCTGGATCTTACGCCGCCATTCGCGGATGCGACCGACGTGGATGACGCCATATTGGCTCATCTCAACGGCCTTGAGCAGCATGGCGAGGAAGAGAAAGGTCTTGGCGAGCACAGACGTAGGCGCGATGTCAGCATCGGGGAAGCGGAACTCCAGGTGGAAGTCGTCGACAGCGCCGCTTTCGGTGAAGGTGACGTGCTCCAGATTGAGGAAGTTCTGATGCTCCGGAACAGTGTTGCTGGCACGGAGCTTTTCCTGAATCTGTTCCATGGTGTAGGAGCCCGGCGTGTGTTTCACCATCTCCAGATGGCTGGTGTAGTTGCGGCGGCGGCAGAGCGCTTCGGGACGATCACCACCGCTGGTCAAAAAACGCAGGTGGGGCGCGTAGCGCCGGGTCAAATTCCAGACGTTGGCAAGGATGATCTCCGGCATGGGCTCGCTAAGGCCGATGGTTAGCGTATGGTAGTGCAGGCCGCAGGTGGGGCGCACGCGCACGCCCAGATCAAGCAGCGGATCAAGGATGGCGTGGTACTGACGCATCAGGGCGGGATAGTACGGCTGGCGCCCGATGACCTGAATCTCAATGCCGCAGTGTTCGCTGATGACGTCAAAGACGCCGTAGTCGCCCAGGTGGTTCAGATCCTGAGAAGGCTTCAGGGTTGCCACCAGGTCGGGAAAAAAATCGTCTTTCCGCACACCTTTGGGGAGCGCGAATTCCAGCTCGGTTCCGATCTTCACCGTGCGATAGAGGAGATCCTTCCAGTACATGGCGGCGTCGTGACTGATCGTGTCGTCACGGCGAAACAGAATCGGTTCCTTCATAAACTCCCAGCCCCTGTTGATGTCA
>CAYVKR010000152.1:0-7194 GCA_964452025.1 uncultured Anaerolineales bacterium | reverse complement strand
CCAGAGCTTCGGTGTGGAGCTGGCGAGCCCGCTCGCCGCAAAGACCCAGCGCAGCGCCGATGTGCCGGTAGAAGCATGGGCCGTGCCCGTTCAAGCCATAGCGGGCCACGACGACATACCGCAGGCGGAGCGGCAAGCGTTGGACCAGAGCGTGGAGAGCGTGATGGATCTGAGCTGCCTCCCAAACCTGGTCAGGGTCTGGCGGTGGAGAAGGTAGGAGCTCCCGTATTTTCGCTGGGGGATCGTGTGGAGAGTGATGCTTGACCGCGCGCCACACCCGGCGCTGGATAGCGGGCCAAGCGTAGGTGGAGAAGGCGAATCCACGAGCGGGATCAAAGCCCAAGATGGCACGCCACAGGCCGATACGCCCGGCCTGCAGCGCATCGGCGAAGGGCAAGTCGCCCAGCGCCTGGCGTCGCACGACGGCCTGAACAAGCCCCTTGTGCCGGGCCACCAGGCTATCCAGGCTATCTCGGCATCCTGCCTGGGCTTGCTGGAACAAAGTGGCTTCGGAAACAGCCTCGGAGCCACTTGCCGCGGGAGTACGAGTCGACATAGGGCACCTCCTTGTGCACTAATAAGCGAATGAGATGCCCTATTTTGGATCCAAATGTTAAAAAGCGCTAGTCAAACTTTGGGGTTGATTTTCCCTCCCTGACCCGCTTCGAAAACCCCGCCCCCCGCCCGTTTGCATCCGAGACCCCTTCCAGTACAATGCCTCCGTATGTGTGGGATTTCGGAGCGAGTTAGCCGAAGAAGACACGCTCTGCGCCGTAGAACCTGTGTAGCCAAAAGTAAGGCAAATGAAGCCGGGGTTGATGTGCACTGAGGTCAATGCGGATAGCGAATATTGGCGCCTGAGTCACCCTTGACCTGCTTCGTTTGCCCTATGTCCACAACGCTTTACCGAGAGGTTATCATGAATAAACTCAAGACCTTTACCCATAAACAGATCACCAACGCCTGGTGCCTTTACGACTGGGGCAGTTCGGCGTTTTCGACCACGATTGAGGCCGCCGTCCTGCCCGTTTACTTCGGCCAGATCACCCAGGACGTCTTCGCCGGCAACGTTGCGACGGCCTACTGGGGCTACGTCAACGCCCTCTCCCTCCTCGTCGTCGCCCTGCTAGCGCCGATTCTGGGCAGCATCGCCGATTACATCGGCGGCAAGAAGCGCTTCCTCTCGCTCTTTGCCGGGATCGGCATCGTAGCGACCGCGCTCATGGTCTTGATCAACACCGGGGATTGGATACTGGCCATGATCCTCTTCTTCTTCGGATCCATCGGTCTGGGCGCATCGTACATCTTCTATGACGCGCTGCTCTCCCATATCACCGACGAGGACGAGCGTGATTACGTCTCTGCCAAGGGCTACGCGCTGGGCTATGTAGGAGGCGGGATTCTGCTGGCCGTCAACATCGCCATGATCTGGTTCCTGGAGATCAACAACTGGGGCACGCGCCTCTCCTTCCTATCCGTAGCTATATGGTGGACAATCTTCACCGTTCCCCTCATGCGACGAGTGCCGGAGCCGCCGCCCAACACCTCCGGCATCGGCGAAGACGTGAAGCCATGGATCGCGGGCTTCAAGCGGGTGGGACAGACGTTCCAGGAGATTCGGAAGTACCGGGAGCTCTTCAAATTCCTCATCGCCTTCTGGCTCTACAACGATGGCATCGGCACCATCATCAAAATGGCGACCATCTACGGACAGGAAATCGGCATTGAATCGCTGGATCTGGTTGGCGCCCTACTGCTTACCCAATTCGTGGGCATCCCGTTCTCCCTGCTCTTTGGCAAGATAAGCAAGCGCGTGGGCACCAAACGCTCCATTATCCTGGGGCTGGCCTGGTATGCCGCCATCTCTGTAGCCGGCTACTTTATGAGCACAGCCTGGCATTTCTGGGCGCTGGCCTTCGCCGTGGGCATGGTGCAGGGCGGGACCCAGGCGCTCAGCCGCAGCCTCTACAGTCAGATGGCGCCCACAGCCCGCAGCGCCGAGTTCTTCGGCTTCTACGATATTTCCAGTAAATTCGCCGGGATCATTGGGCCGCTGCTCTTCGGCATCGTCTCCCAGCTGACGGGCGGAAGTCGTCTGAGCATCGTCTCCCTCATCGTCTTCTTCCTGGGCGGCATCTTCCTGCTCTCGCAGGTGGACGAGGACGAAGGGCGTCGTATTGCGCGCGAGGAAAACGCGCGCGCCGAAGCCGCCGGCGTCATTACCTGAGTCCAACAGTCGCCAGAACCATCGTTTGCCCCTTTGGGATTTCGAAGCGAGTCTGCTGGTGAAAACGCCCTCCGTACCATAGAACCTGCGTAGGCGAAGGCAAGGCAAACGAAGCCGGGGTTGATGCGGGAGGTAAACATGATGGGAAGCCGCCTATGGCGTTTGAGTGATCCTGGAACTGCTTCGTTTGCCCCCTTAGCGTCTCCTTGCAAGACGACTGAAAGCCGGTAGAATGTCTTCTTGTCATGGAACAAGAGACGATCGTTTCAAGCGAAGCACGCCAGGTCACCCGCGCCGCCGCGTTGGTCTCCATCGGCAGCATGAGCAGCCGGGTGCTGGGGTTGGTCCGTGAGATAGCCAAGGCCTACTTCTTCGGCGCCGGAGGGGCGGTCAGTGCCTTCGATGTGGCAGCGCAGGTGCCGACGATGCTTTACGATCTGCTAATCGGCGGCCTGCTCAGCTCCGCACTGGTGCCCGTCTTCTCCGATTACGTCCGACCGGAGCGCCGCGCGGAGCTCTGGCGCCTGCTCAGCTTACTGCTCTCGCTACTGACCGTCTTTCTGGGCGTGCTGATCGTCGGCATCGAGATTGCCGCGCCCACCGTGGCACGTGTCCTCGGTGGCGGGCTGACACCCGAATACCTTACGCTGGCGGCGCAGATGATCCGCATCACCACACCCGCCATCCTCTTTCTCAACGTCGCCGGACTGCTCTCCGGCGTACTTTACGCGCTCCAACGTTTCCAACGTCCAGCTTTCCTGGGTGCGGTCTCCAATGCCACCCTCGTCATCGTGGTGGTCCTGCTGGGACGCAGCCCTCTGAAAGAGCGCAGCCTGGCGGTAGGACTGTTAGCAGGCAGCCTGATGCAGATTGTTTTCCAGCTCGGCGATCTCCGTGACGCACAATTGCGCTTCATCTCGCCGCTTGCGGGCCATCCGGCCCTGCGTACCATCGGCGCGCTCTACTTGCCCATCGGTCTCGGTCTGATCGTGGACCAGATGGCCGTGGCGCTCAGCTTCAACCTCGCCTCACGCACCGGCCCCAGCGGTATTGCATGGATGAAACAGGCCGCAACCCTTATCCAGCTTCCGCTGGGAATGATCGTGACGGCTATCTCCATCGCCATTCTACCGGCCCTCTCCCGCTACGCTAACGCTGCGGAGGAAGAACGATTTCGGGCGACGCTGGCCCAAGGACTGCGCCTGGTACTGGTGCTGGTGCTGCCCGCCGCCACCCTCATGCTAATTCTCGCCGAGCCGCTGATCGCCCTGCTGCTGCAACGTGGGAACTTCCTGCCGGCGGATACAGAGGCCGTTGCCATCGCCCTGCGATTCAATATACTGGGGATGGTCTTCGCCGCGCTCGACCAGCCGCTGATCTTCGCCTTCTACGCCCGAAAAGACACCTGGACCCCGGCCCTGGTTGGCGTTGCAACCACAGCGATCTACGCGATCCTGGCCCTCGTCCCCATGCTCGCCGGACAGCTGACGCTTCCTCTGTTGATCCTGGCCAATTCGGGGAAACTGACCTGTCACGCGCTGCTAATGCTGGCTCTTTTCATCCGCAAGGTGGGCGATCTGACCCCCTACGATCTCAAACACACGCTGCGTCTGGCGCTGGGCGCCTCGCTGGTGATGGCGCCTCTGGTCATCGCCGGGAACTGGGGCGCGCAACAGCTGGGGCAAACCGGCTTCGAAGGCGCGCTGCTGCAGGTGGCCCTGGCAGGCGGCACCGGCGTCCTGATCTACCTTATACTGATGCGCCACATGGGACTTGAGGAGCTACAGCTGCTGCAGGATATGCTCGTCAAACGCCTGAAAAGAGATTAACGTGATATGATAGGCAACAGACGTACAGGGGCACAAAGGACAGACCGCGAACGTACACTGGCTAAGATAGGACTTACAGGCTAACAAATGAGACCCATGCGCATACTGAACTTGATCGCCATTGGCACAGCGCTGCTTCTGGCGGGATGCGGAAACACGTCGCCCATGCCAACGGTAGAATCGAATATCATCGTGCTCTGGCATACCTTTGCCGGTACAGAACGGGCGGCGCTCGAAGCCCTGGGCGACCGCTTCAACGCCACCCATCCCTCCGGGCCAACGCTGATTCTGGAATATCAGGAGAAGATCTCAGAGAAAATGAACGCGCTACCGGCAGAACAACAACCCGACCTCATCGTGACCGGGCCAGACGCCGTCTCGCAGTTCCAGGACAGAGCGACGCCTATTCGCCTACCCGACGCCATACAACGTGATTTGCTGCCGATGGCCAAATCGCTTTATAATGGGGAAGATTCCCTCTACGCGCTCCCCTTTGGGTTGACAACCAACGTCCTCTATTACAACCAGGAGTGGGTCCGCGACCTGGGCTATACAACCGAGGGCGCCAAGGCGACCGATCTGCTGAACACGGCCTGCGCTGCCACCAGCATGGAAAGTGGACAGGTTGGCCTCGGCATCCCGGCCCAGGCCGACGTGCTGCTGAGTTTTCTGGCTGCCGGCGGAGATCCCATTGTGGGGAGCGAGGCGCACTACGTCCTTGGAAACCCCGACACTGTTGTAGCTGCAAGCATCGGGCACGACCTGCTCAGCCAGGGGTGTGGACGAATCTACGAGTTCCTGGATGATAGCGTGGAGCAATTTGGAGATAGTGCCCTGGCGCTGCTCATCGCGCCCAGTCTGCGCGAGCCGGAGATTGTGGAAAGCGTGTTGAGCGGATGGAACTTCACACTGGGTGTGGCAGAACTGCCTCCGGTCGACGAGACCGGTGGCACACTCTGGCGCGGGCCGGCGATTCTGCTTTTCGCCTCTGACGATCCACAGCGTGACGCCGCCCTGGAGGTGGCGCTCTGGATGCTATCCACCGAAGCGCAGACGGCCTGGTTCGAACAGACGCACTACTTGCCCGTCCGCCGCTCTCTGGTAGAGGCCTGGCAGACAGAGGAGCGGCTGCGCGACTCAGAACGCCAGTTGATGACGCTGGCGTTGACCGCCGCCGAGCAGGGGACCTGGTCGGCGTGGCAGCCTATTGGCGGCGTGCCGGCGTGTCGCGCGGCGTTGGTGCGTGCCCTCTTCGACCTGAACACTGATCAAGAGGTACCCGAGGTGCTTTCGACCGCCCAGACCGCCTGTAAGCGCGCAGCTGAGGAGTTGCCATGAACGAACACGCGCAATGGTTGTCCGTCGCCCTTCAGCTCGCCCGTGAGGCTGGCGCCGAACTGCGTGAATGCTGGACGACAACGCACACCATCACGTCGAAGGGCTTTCGCGATATCGTCACCGAGGCCGATTTGGCTGCCGAGGCCGTGATCCTGCGTGGTTTGCGGGAAGCGTTCCCAGACCACGCGATGACGTCGGAAGAGGCAGGCAGCGACGCCGGACAGCACCGCGTGCGCTGGTACATCGATCCACTGGACGGCACCACGAACTTCTCGCGCAACAACCCCAACTTCTCCGTCTCCATTGCAGCGCTGGCGGAAGGCGAGCCGGTCGTTGGCGTGGTCTACGACCCGCTACGGGATCACTGCTTTGCAGCGCACAAAGATGGCGGCGCCACGCTCAACGGCGAGTCGCTCCAGACCTCCGGGCGCACGCAGGTGGCGAAGATGGTCTTTTCCACCGACTGGCCACGCGATGATAGGCTTCGCAAACAGCACGTCGCCCTGATCAGCCAGCTACTGATTGAGGCGCGCACCCTGCGCTGTCTCGGCTCTGCGGCGCTCAACATGGCCTACGTGGCCGCCGGCTGGTTCGATCTCTACGTGGCGCCCCACCTCAGCGCCTGGGATCAGGCGGCCGCCGTCCTGCTCGTGCAGGAAGCCGGCGGCGCGACGGAGACTCTCGCCGGCGGCCCATGGACGGCCAACAGCCGCGATCCCCTGTTGGCGTCGACGCCGGCCCTGGTCAACCATCTCCGGACATGGCTGGCCGAGGAGCGCCGATGAGACGAGCGACCCGCCTCTTTCTGCTAGCCGCGCTCTGCATTTCGCTACTCTGGTTAAATGTCGGGCGGTCCATGGCGCAGGCGGACGACGACCCGGCGCAACACTTCCTCCGGCTGATCAACCGGGCGCGCCTGGACGAGGGGCTGCCGCCGCTGGCCTCTTCGGCGCTGCTGACCAACGCCGCCCAGCGCCACGCCGACGACATGGCGGAGAACGCTCGCATCGATCAGGTCGGCTCTGACGGCTCGACGTACCAGCAGCGCATCCGCGAAGCGGGCTACCGCGCTTGGGACAACGGCTTGATGGTCAACGAGTCAATCTGGGCGGGGCTGGGGACGGCAGAAAACGCGCGCAACTGGTTCCGTGACCAGCCGGAGCGCTGGGAGATGTTCGTCGACCCGCGCTACCGTGAGGCCGGCGTGGGCTACGCCAACGACGCGCAGGGCGTCAACTACTTCGTCATCGACTTCGGATCGCGCCCCGGCGTGTTGCCTATCTTCATCAACGATGGGGCCGAGGCGACGGAATCGCCGCAGGTCGCGCTGCGTCTCACCAACGAGCAAGCAGAACCGCTGGGTGAAGGCGCGCGCATCGGCGAGGCCATTGAGATCCGCGTCAGCAACAGCCCGGATTTCAACGGAGAGCCTTGGCAGTCCTGGGAAACGTTGATCCCCTGGACGCTGGACGGTACGGAACCCGGCTCCTACGCCGTCTACGTGCAGTTCCGCGACGGCGCCGGCCGGACCATCATCAGCGAGGATACCATCCGCCTGGTCGCGCCCGGTGAAGCGCCCTCGGAAGCATCGCAGACCGAGGCAACGGCTGCCCCTGAGATCACGCCGCTGCCCACGTCGACGCCACAGGGAGCAGGGGGAGAGCCGGCACCCACACCTCTCCCGACAACACCCACTCCCACCGTGGAAGCGACCGCGCTGGAGCCGACGGAGTCACCCGGCGAGATGCCGGAATCGCCGACCCTCACGCCCCTACCGACGTGGACGCCACTTCCCACCGA
>CAYVKR010000151.1:0-7208 GCA_964452025.1 uncultured Anaerolineales bacterium | reverse complement strand
TCAACGGGGTTCTTGGCCGAGCCAAATTCGGGCATGTGCTTCTTCAGCTCTTTCTGAACCTCGTCCGGCGCGAAGTGAAGCGGCACACCAGAGCGTTCCGCTGCATCGGTCGCCAGCACGCCTACCCCGCCACCATTGGTGATAATCAACAGATTGTCACCCGTCATGGGCGGCTGCAACGAGAGCGCCTGGGTTCGGTCGAAAAGGTTGTTCAGATCAGAGGCTCGCACGACGCCCGCCTGCTCAAAGGCAGAATCGTAGACCTTACCGGAGCCAGCCAGGGAGCCGGTGTGTGAGGCAGCAGCCGCCGCGCCGTGGGCCGACACGCCCGATTTGAGCGCGATAATCGGCTTCTTCGCTTTGCGCGCCGCTTCCATGAAGTGACGCCCGTCCTGCAGGCCCTCAATGTAGAAGGAAATGCAGGCCGTGTTCTCATCGGCATCCAGCCATTCGATCAGATCGCCAAAGTTCACGTCGGACATGTTGCCGATGGAGATCATCTTGTCAAAGCCGACGCGGCGTGTATAGGTGGAGGTATCCATGGCGATAAGCAACGCGCCACTCTGGGAGACCAACGCGGCCTTCCCCGGAAGCGGGAGCACCGGCGCGAAAGAAGCGTTGCAATTGTGGGAGTTGGAGAGAATGCCCACGATGTTGGGGCCAAGGACGCGCATTCCATACTGATGCGCAATATCCACGACCTGCTGCTCTAAATCCGCACGGCCCACTTCGCTGAAACCAGACGCAATGATGATCAAGCCTTTGACGCCTTTCTGACCGCACTCTTCAGCGATCTTGGGAACGATCTTGGCCGGAACGATCACGACTGCAGCATCCACGGGGCTGGGAACGTCCAGCACCGAAGGATACGCTTTCAGCCCCTGTACTTCGTCTTCGCCGGGATTGATAGGATAGACAGGGCCTGCGTACCCACTCTGGATCAGGTTTTCGACAACAGTATAGCCGATCTTGCCCTTCTTGTTGGAAGCACCGATCACGGCTATTGCCTCTGGCCGTAATAGCCCGTTCAACACTTCGAAGTCCACGTCTTTTCCTCCCTACACTCGTACTGCGTTGTCAAATAAGTCAGGTTTTAATGCGCCCGGTTTTTATTGCTTTCCACCTTCACATCTTATGATAGGAAAACGCTCACAAAAAGCGAGAGGAAGATGTAACGCCTCCTCTCGCTCAAATGTCACGATTCATTCTCCGACTCACCGGCAAGCACGCGGTCGACAATCCCATGTTCGACGGCCTCGCTTGCGGTCATGTAGTAGTCGCGATCCGTCAACTCTTTGATCTTCGTCGCATCCAGACCGGTGTGACGCATCAGGATCTCGTTGATGAGGTCTCGCATCCGGAGGATCTCCTGCGCCGCGATTTCGATGTCAGTGGCTTGTCCTTGTACGCCGCCCAATGGCTGATGCAGGTGAACGGTGGCATGTGGCAACGCGTACCGGCGTTCAGCGGTCCCCGAAGCCAGAAGTACCGTCGCCATGCTGGCCGTCATCCCCACCGCAATGGTGGAGACAGGCGCGTTGACCAGCTGCAAGGTGTCGTAGATCGCCAGGCCGGCCGCAATCTCGCCGCCGGGTGAGTTGATGTAGAATGAGATTTCCCGCTCCGGATCTTCGCGATCCAGGAACAGCAGCTGAGCGATGATGAGATTCGCAATCTGCGTGTTGATAGGCGTGCCCAGAAAGATGAGTCGCTCCTTGAGCAACAACGAAAAGATGTCGTACGCCCGTTCACCACGGCCCGTGCTCTCAATTACCATGGGTATAGTCATAACTATCTCCTCCAAATCCAATCGAAGCTAAGACTTTACGCGGAATCGGTATGGACCTCGTCTGCGTCCGTATCAACCGCCGGAACTTCGGCGCTGGCAGCAGAGGCTGTCTCCCGTTCTTCCTGCACTTCGTCGTCTAGCTCCGCTTCAGGTTCCGGTTCCGGCTCTTCCAACGGCAGTCCCTGGGCCAGTCGCTCCAGTTTTTCCAACGTCTTACGTCCAAACAGGCGGTTGCGGAGATCGTGCCCGGTCTTCGAATCGACCTTGAATCCCTCCAGTAGCGCCGGGTTGTCGATGCCGCGATCCTTAAGTACCTCACCCAGCTCCGCCCGGACCTCTTCCTCGCTAACTTCCACCCCGGTAGCCTCAGCGAATTCAGCCAGGATCAGGCCGCGTTCGATGTTTTCCACGGCCTCAGTCCGCAGATCCTCACGCAATGCCTCCTCGGTCGTGCCAACCTGCTCGAGGAACGTCTCCCAATCGATGTCGTAGCTTTGGACAACGTTGTCTTCCATGCTGTCCAGCATGTTATCCAGCTCTTCCTCAATGATGAGCGGCGGGTAGTGCAATTCAGCGTCAGCAATGAGCGCGTGAATCAGCGCATCACGGTATCGCTCTTTGACGTCTGCCGCTTTGTGCTCCCGCATCGCCTGTCGCAGCTCCTCTTTGAGCTCGGCCAGCGTCTCATAATTGCCAACGGTGCTCGCCAATGCATCGTCCAGTTCCGGTAGCACCCGGTCATAGACCTGCTCCACGCTCACGGTGAACGTTGCTTCCTTACCGGCAAGGTCCTCATCTTCCAACTCTTCCGGTAAAGTAAGTACAAAGGACTTCTCGTCCCCGGCCCTCAAACCCATCAGCTCTTCTACCACGCCGGGCATAATGAACTCTTGCTCGGGGTCCAAAACCACTTCCACATCGTGTTCATGGACGATATAGACACCATCGACTTCCCCCTCAATAAGGGAAAGCAACATGGCGTCACCCTCAGCCCCTTTCCGGTCGACCGGCTCCAAGATGGCGTGATCCTCACGTATGTTTTTGAGCACCGTCGCCACATCTTCTTCGGTGACGTCGGCAGACTCAGGCTCCAGGCGAAGGCTCTCGTAATCACCCAGCTTGACCTCTGGCATCAGCGGCACCCGCACGGTAACGCGCATGGGCGACATGCTTATAGCCTCGATCTGGCCCGGCCCGTAAGGCTCAATATCGGCCTCTTCAAGTACCTTGGGATAGAGATCTTTCATCAGATCGTCGGCTGCTTCCTGCAGTACCGGCTCCTCCCCAAACATCCGCATGATGACATTCGGAGGCGCTTTGCCTTTGCGGAACCCAGGAATGTTCACTTCACGTGAAAGACGGCGAGCTGCTTTCTGAATCGCTCGCCGCTCTGCCTTGTCGTCGATCTCAATGGTGAGAATGGCTTCGTGACTGTCGAGAATCTCTTTTTTCAAATCAAACACGTGTATTTTACCTCCCCATACATATCAAGGCGATTATAGCATAGTCCAACGTAAAGACCAGCGCATCAGAACCGAAAAACGCCGGATATTAATCCGGAAATAATACGGGAATTTATATTTTCACAGCCCCTAAGAAAACCAAATGGGCATTTGACAAACCATTATAGCAGTGTTACAATCATACCAGAGAATTCAATCTGAAAAATGATCTTATTTAGCCGTCCAGTAGTTTAGACAAACGAAGGAACTATGCAAGACACACGCCAACAGATTCTAGAGATTTTGGAACGTCGTGGTGAGATCACCGTACAAGAGCTAAGCGAAGAGCTCGGGCTCACCAGCGTGACCGTCCGCCATCATCTGGAGATCCTCCGATCCGAAGGCTACATCACCAATCCAGAGGTTCAGCATTCTAACCGCCCAGGTCGCCCCAGGTACGTCTACCGCATGACGGCCATGGCTGCCGATCTTTTCCCCAGCAATTACAGCGGACTGGCGGCTGCGTTGCTGGAGGCCATCGAAGATATCAGTCCCGAAAAACGCGCAGAGATCCTGAAAGCGACCGCCCATGAGCTCGCGTCTGGAGCCGGCAACATGCCTCGTGAACCGGAGCAGCGCATGGAAGCCATTGGTCGCTTTCTGAAACGGCTTGGCTTCGTCTCGCGCTGGGAGAAGGATGAAGACGGGGATGAAACCTATTATCTTCACATCTGTAATTGCCCGTACCACTATGTCGCCCAATCCCATCCTGAAACGTGCAGGATTGACGAGATGATGCTGCAGGATCTAGCAGAAACATCCATTGAACGTGTAAAAGGACGTGCCAGCGAAAACTCACTGTGCAGCTATAAGATTGAGTGGCCTTCATCAAGGTAATGCGAGGCCCACGCGCAATTATCAAGGAGTTTACAATTAAGGAGAGCTGGCTTGAAGCCGGCTCTTTTTGGTCTGCCGCTCTCCCTCAGATAAGCCAGACTTCTTCCTGAGGCGAGCTGATGTATTCAGCGCCCTTCTCGGTGATGACCACATCTTCCTCGCGCCCTACGTAGCCACGCCCAGGAACTGCAACGCCCAACTCTATGGCGAAGACGTTGCCCGGTTTGATACTGCGCCGCACGGCATCGCCGTAACGCTCCCATTCAGGCCCAAGCACCGTCGCGCCGTCGTGCGCCGTCCGTCCGATATGATGACCAAAGGCGTGCAGATATTCTGGATAGCCCGCCTCGACCAGCGTGCTGCGCGCCGCCGCATCCACTTCCCAACCCAGAGCGCCGGGCTTAAGGGCAGCACGTCCTGTCTCTAGCGCCGTGGTGACCGCTTCCCAGGCCTTTTGGACCTCTGACGGCAGCGAAGGCTCCCCCTCCTCAAGCACGTACCACATCCGCTGGAGATCAGAGACAAATCCTGCGCGCGAGACGCCAAAATCGACGTGGATCAGATGGCCGGGCTCAACCGCATAGGCGCCCGGCAGACGATGTCCCACCTCGGCATCAGGTGAAACGTTGACGATGGGACAGTACTCCCACTCCCAGGACGTACCCATCCGGCGCTCCACGGCGTAATCGTGCAAGTACTCGGCGATCTCTATCTCCGTAAGGCCGGGATGCAGCCAGCCGGTCAACGCTTCAAAAGCAACTTCCGTCGCCTCAACGGCCTCGCGGATCAGCGTCAGCTCTGCCGGGGATTTGCTGCCCCGCAGCTGCCCAATAATCCCCTCGGCGGAGATCAGCCGCGAACAATATGTCGTCGGCGCCAGCATGCGGGACAGTTTGCGGAACATACCGTAGGTCAGGCCGTCAGAAGCCGGGTCGCTCTCAGAGTAGTTGACCGCGATCTGACGCGGCTTTAGCCGCTTGATGGCCTCCAACAACGGCTGGCGGATAGATTCATCGTACCCGACCACGTCCGTGTAAGCCCCCAGGCCCTTCAAGTTGGGCATATCGTATCGCCCCACAATCGCCATACACTCCCCACTCCGGTGAATCAACAGCGCCGAAGGCCAGGTCAGGTCAAAGCCAACGAGCAGATCCAGCGTCGGATCTTTCACCTGGGACGTCTCGCGCACAAAAGTGATCCAGAGATCGACATCTTCGTCCTGAAGAATGTGAACAGCCTGAGCCGTCTTCTCCTGGACAATATCGGCAATTTCAAATGATGCGTTCATGTACTTTTCTCCTCTCGTAGAGTCAAGGGCCGGCACGCTTCCGGCGCCCGGCGGTTAATCGCGGCTTACGAGCGCTCGTCGGCGAGCGGCTCGCCCGTCAGCGTGTTGAAGACCTCTTCCACTTCCTCATTGGAAGAACAGTAGAGCACCAGTCGCCATCCTTTCTTGTCCTTGTGGACTTTGACCCGGCGCGTCAAGGTCTCATCGAACCGGCGCTGAACGAAGTTGCGCTCCGATACATCTGGCACAACCTCGGCAGCCTCTTCACGCGTCAGCCACCGCTGAACCCGCGCTTCTGTCTCTTCCACCGTCAGGCGCTGCTCCACAATGTGACGCAGTAACTTGGCTTGATCCTCAACCGCGAGCGCCATAAGCGCACGCGCGTGCGCCTCGGTGATCTGGCCTTGGAGTAACGCCAGTCGAACATTTTTGGCGGCGCCCAATCTCCGCAGGTCATCCGCCACCGGCTTCATTCGCACCCAGGCCTCCGTCTCACGGACCGTCAGTCGCTCCTGCAATACCACCCGCAAGATCTCGACCTGCGCTTCGTCTTCCCGCAAGCCCTGGAGCGCACGGGCGTGCCCCTCGGTGATCTTTCCCTGCACCAGCGCCTCCTGCACCTCCTCGGCGGCGCGCAGCAAGCGCAACGTGTTGGTCACCGCGGATCGGCTCTTCCCTACCCGGCGAGCCACCTCTTCCTGGATCAAGCCAAAATCGTCGATCAACTGCCGGTACGCCAGCGCCTCTTCGATGGAATTCAGATCCTCGCGCTGCACGTTTTCCACCAGCGCCAGCTCCAACATCTCGCGGGGCACCACGTCCTTGATGACAACTGGCACTTCCGTCAGGCCAGCGAGGCCGGCAGCCCGCCACCGCCGCTCCCCGGCGATAATCTGATACTGACCGGCCGGCCCCTCCGTCACCACCAACGGCTGAATGATGCCATGCTCTTCGATGGAAGCCGCCAGCTCGACCAGATCTTGATCACGAAAAGGCTGCCGGGGCTGATGCGGATTGGGTACCAACTGATCGTGCGGAACCTGTCGCAGTCCTGATGTGGGTCTCTCATCCTCTGCGGGGATCAATGACTCTAATCCACGGCCTAGTCCGCGTCTCGCACTCATACACCTACCTCATTTTTCGATGGTGGACGTTCTGTGGTGATGTTCATCACCATGCAGTATAGCACCACATGCAGAGAAGCCAAGAGTCCCCTTTTCTTATAAAAAAGTTTTACTTATTGTGGATATGACGGCGCTGTGTTATAATAGCGTCATATAGCGCAAGGAGGGAAACAGATGAACGATGAGAGTAAAAAGATCAAGAGCGCACTGCGCGATGTCATCGATTTTGAATTGGGGCTGGACGTCGTCTCCATGGGGCTGATTCGAGAGATCGAGACAGACGATGAGAACGTGAGCATCACCATGATCCTCACCTCCCCCATGTGTCCCATGGCTTCCATGCTCATGGGACAGGTCCGAGAGCGCGCCAGCGAAGTGACCGACAAGAACGTTGAAGTTGTCATGGGCAAAGAGCGCTGGACGCCAGATATGATGGAGGAGGACGCCCGCGAATCCCTGGGCATCTGACGCTGCCGTTCAACGATCAGGCGTCACGTCTGCACCACAGCCGCCGGGAAGGCCGAGCACCCTTGGCCTTCCCGGCAAGGTTGTCTGGTGCCTTCTCTTTAGTTTTGGTCTGAGAGCGTTGGCCCCGTGACCACAGCCTCTCACCCTGGGATTTCGAAGCGAGTCTGCTGGTGAAAATGCCCTCCGTACCGTAGAACCTG
>CAYVKR010000150.1:0-7283 GCA_964452025.1 uncultured Anaerolineales bacterium | reverse complement strand
CCGTCTCCTCGCAGGCCGTCCGGGCGGCGCTCAAGGCGCTGCGGGAACCGCTCTCGCGAGCCTACGTCAAGGACCTGCGTGCGGCCTATGAGGATTACCAGCGCGACGGTGACCTGGCTGCGCTACTGGACGCGGTGGGCACGCTGGAGGCGGTGGAATCGCACACGGAGGTCAAGGGGCCCACGGCAGCCCGGTTAACGCGCGAGGATCTGCACCTGGTCTGCTGGGAGTACGTGTGGTCATAGTCCTGGAGCGGAGGGGAAAGGGCATTCGCGACACAGTGGAGCCGCACTTTGCGGAGTTCCTGCGGAACGTGCTGTACGATCGGTATCTGCGGGAGCAGGAGTGGGTGTGGGCAGATGACTAAAACGGCAGGTTCTTCAGTATTTAATTTAGAGACGCGGAGGAGAGTGGAAAATGGCTCAACTTGTTTCGGAAGAACTAGCCCTTGAGATACGTTTCCAGGAAATTGATGAAGCGGGTTGGGTTCAGTACGCTATTTCATCTCTTTGGCAAAATGAATCCACAGAAGAAGATTGCAGAGGTAATGATCGCCTGGGGTAACGAGATTCTGAGCAGACCTCGAGAACGCTTCGATTTCACCCGTGCGAAAACAACGAGTGGACTATCTGCTAAGGAAAGACGTGAGCGGGAAGCGGCCAACGGCCTCCTCAACAACATCGAAACCTACCCACACATTTTTGTCCTGGGTTCGCTCATGGCACGCCAGTACGACATTGCGAAGTGCTGGCTCATCCCCTATCGTTTCATTAAGGATAATCACCTTGGCACCTTCTCTTTTGAGGCGTTACGAGGTGTTTCGAGCGAATCGATTGCAGATTGGATGAGCAACCCGCCCAAGCATCGCTTCCACCGCAAAATGGGCAAGATCTTCTATGCCGGCATCCAGAAGATTGACCAGGACTATGCCAGCGATGCCGCTCAGATATGGCGGGGCAACCCAAGCGCCGAGACGGTCAAGCAACGCTTCCAGGACTTCAAAGGTGCAGGATCGAAGATTGCTAACATGAGCACCCATATCTTGGTGCACCGCTTCAAGGTGCCGTTGAGTGATCTATCAGCCATCGACATGCCAGTGGATACCCATGTGCGGAGGGTCTTCCGCAGATTGGAACTTATACCCACCGGTCTTTCCAAAGCAGCCGAAAAAGATGCTATCATCGCCGCGGCCCGCCGCTATTATCCGGCCTACCCTGCTGTGTTTGATCGCCCGGCCTGGCAGACGGGCAGATGGTGGTGTCACGAGTACCATCCGGAGTGCGTAGACTGTAAAATGAGAGATCTCTGTCCCTCAGCGGCGGTTTGAGAGCACTCATGTAAACATTCTCTTCCGGCGCACACAGCTATGCGACAAGAAATAAGCAGCTCGCCGCCAATGTCTGGTGCATGCCCACCGGTGTGGTGACGACCTTATCCCAGGGAGGCAAAGATGTCAGAGCAGGATAGCTCCACCCAGCAGGAGATCACGCAAGCAACGCCCTTACTGGACGCGCAGGGCAACTTAACACAGGTTGGCTGGGCAAGACAGCCGCTCCTCGATTGCAACCTGGAGGCAGCGCGCTTCTACCACCTGCCACTGCGTCCGCTCCAGTGGTTCCGCATCAAACGCTGGGATTACTACGGGCTGACGACGTCCACGCACTTCTACGCCTTTACCCTGGCCGACCTGGGCTATGCAGGGCAGGTCTTTGCCTACGTGGTGGATTTCGAGGCCGGCACGTATCACGAGGAAACGCTGACCTTGCCGCTGGCGCGGGGGATCACGCTGCCCCGAAACAGCACGGCAGGCCTCAGCGCCTACGAGGGCCGGCAGGCGAAGATGGTCTTTCAAACCGAGCCTGCAGGTCGGCGGCTCTCTGTCGCCTGGCCCGGATTTGGCGACCAGGGGCTGGCAGCGGAGATCTTCTTCCACCTGCCGCCTGACCATGAATCACTGGTGATTACTATTCCCATCGCAGGCCAGCGCTTTTACTATAACCGCAAGGTCAACTGCCTGCCAGCTGAAGGCTGGGTCAAGGCGCAGGGTCAGCGGACGGAACTCTATCCGGACCGCCACCTGGGCAACTTGGACTGGGGCCGCGGCGTCTGGCCCTATCGCTCCTTCTGGGTCTGGGCCAGCGCCTCAGGCTTCCTGCCCGACCGGCGTTCCGTGGGCCTCAACCTGGGCTTTGGCTTCGGCGACACCCGCGCGGCGACGGAGAACGCCCTTGTCCTCGATGGACGCATTCACAAGCTGGGCCAGGTGGACTTCCGCTATGACGACAGCGACTTCATGCAGCCCTGGCGGATAACGTCGCCGGATGGCCGGATAGACCTCCAGTTCACGCCCTTCCTGGACCGCGTGGCGACCACGAACCTACTGCTCATCACCAGCGAGGTGCACCAGTTGTTCGGGCACTACTCTGGGACAGTGCGCACAGATGAGGGTGGGGTGGTGGAGATTCAAGATCTGCTGGGCTTTGCCGAGGAGCACCACGCGCGCTGGTGAGAACGGTTGGCGGTGGGGCAAGATTCTCTTATGACAAAGATGGGGATACTATGCAGAAGATCGTTAGTGGAATTTTCCGGCACAAGCAAGAAGGTGGGCGTTTGATCGATCCGGGAAGTGGGCGGGAGGTTGCCGAAGTACCGTCAGGACTGATCGAGCAATATGCGCTGACGGACGGCGCGGCCGTCGAGGGGCGCGGGGATGCCAACCCCCAACGCGTGCAAGTCACCGTTATCGACAGTATCAACCGGCTGGCGCCTGAGGTTTTTCGCCAACGCCCGCGTTTTCAAGACTTGACCGCCGTCGATCCCCACGAGCGTTTTCCCCTTGGTCAAACTGACCTGCTGGATATGCGTCTGGTCGATCTTCTTGCCCCTATCGGCAGGGGCACGCGCGGGCTGATTGTCGCGCCGCCGCAAGCCGGCAAGACCACGCTGCTTGAACACCTGGCCCAGGGCCTTCATCAGGTCGCGCCGGAGACGCGGATCATCGTGTTCCTCATTGACGAGCGCCCGGAAGAGGTCACCTACTTCCGCCGCACGGCGCAGGCCGAGGTCTTTGCCAGTTCCAGCGATCGTCCACCACGGGAGCATATCGCGCTCACGGAACTGTTGCTGGCGCATATCCGCGTGGAGCTGGAATGTGGGCACGACGTTGTGGTCCTGGTCGATAGCCTCACGCGCCTGGTCCGTGCTGCGAATCGACAGCGGGGACGCGGAGGACGTACGCTTTCCGGGGGACTGGAAGCGAGTGCGCTCGCGCTGCCACGGCGTTTCTTCGGCCTAGCGCGTAACATCGAACACGGCGGCTCGGTCACACTGGTCGCCACCTTGCTCATTGACACCGGCTCACGGATGGATCAGGTGATCTTCGAGGAGTTCAAGGGTACGGGCAATAGCGAAATCTTGCTGGATCGCGAGCTGGCGCAAGCGCGGCTCTTTCCCGCCATTGACGTGCGTGCCAGCAGCACGCGCAAAGAACACTTACTCCATCCGCCGGAGGTGGTGGCTAAACTTACGAAACTTCGCCGAGCGCTGGTGGCACGTCCGCCCCAACGCGCGCACAGCCAGTTGCTGGCGCTGCTGGAGCAATATCCCACCAATGCAGGCCTCCTCGATGTGATCACCCCATAGGATACAGTATTTCATCTTCGCTGAAGTACGAACTGTGTACTACCGGCCTGCGGGCTGGTATAAGGAATGATCTCACTCTAACTGCTGCATTAACCCCAGATCCATAGGCTGCTGGTGGAATTGAGGGGGTTCCTGTGGCCCAAAATCCAGTGGAAAACCATTAATTTCATGCTAAAATGGCCTCAAATGACTGCGTAGAAAACAGTGTATACGCAACTAAATGGAGGCCCTGATGGACGCCGAAATTGTATCCCTCAACGCCGATCCGGCGGCCTTTCTTATTTCGCCGGACGCGGACAAGGACACCCGCTCACGCCTGGGTGCCTTCGCTGACTGGCTACAGGAGCACGACCGCCCCTGGCACGAACCCGACCTGCGCGCCTACCGCGACGCGATGTTGGCCGATGAGTATGCGCCTGCAACGGTCCGCGCGCACCTCTCCACCGTTCGCGCCCGCTATCGCCGCCTGCTGCGCGACAACGCCCTGCGCGACTCCCTGGAGATCGCCGTGCGCGCGGGCCTGGAGGCGCAGGGGCAACCGTATGGTCCCGCCGACGTCGAGGCGCTGGTGCGCCGCAAACTGGACCGCCTGGAGAACGCCATCGACCCGGCGGCCTCGCCAGTGACCACCAAGACCTCGCAGGACCGGCCTGACGCCGCCCACCTGCGCCTGACCCAGGAACAGGCCAACGCCCTGCTGGCCGCGCCCGGCCTGGACGATCTCCGCGGCCTGCGGGACACCGCCGTCATCGCCCTCATGCTCTGCACCGGCATCCGGGAAGCGGAACTAAGCGCCCTAGAGGTCAGGGACCTGCGGCAGCACCTGGGGGGAGAATTAGCGCTGCACGTTCGGCTAGGGAAAGGCCGCAAGGAGAGAATGGTCCCGTACGGTGACCTAGACTGGGTGCTGGTCATTGTCGACGCCTGGTTAGACGCAGCGGGCATCGACGAGGGCCCGGTCTTCCGCGGCTTTTACCGCGGGAACAAGTCCCTGCGCCCTGGCACGCTCTCCGTGCGTGCCATCCAGTATCTGCTGGGGCGTTATCCCATCGCCATGCACGGCGACCTCGTGACGGTCAAGCCCCACGATCTGCGGCGCACCTACGCTCGACGGCTCTACGAGGCGGGCATGGCGCCGGTGGAGATCCAGCAGAACCTGGGCCACGCCGGGCTGAAGACGACGCTGGGCTACATCGGCACGCTGGATGCGGAGCAGCGCCGCCCGCCGGCGGTCTACTCCTTCGATCTGAGCCGGTTGCAGCGCTAGGCGGGGAATTGCCCCGCTGCAAAATCAGCCTATACTGTCCGTAGACTTCAACAACAAAGAAAAAGCCTCGGACGATCACGCGCCCGAGGCCATATCAGGATGTACGGACCACCCTGATGCCCAGAGTATAGCACAGCAGGCCGTCCGCACAAAGTGGAGCGGCCTGTCTGCTTATAACCTTCAGGAGGCATGATGACCACGTCCGCAGTGCACACCAATGGCGGCGCAGCCGTCGGTGACGGCGTCAACACCGCAGGCGGCGACTTCGTAGGCCGCGACCAGATCGTCATCAACGTGACCTGGCAGGCGGAACCCTTCTCCCTGCCGGAGCCGGACCTCGATCAGTTGCGCCAAGACTATCTCGCCTATTTGCGCGAAGCGTACCAGCACCTCGACTTCAAGGGCTTACCGCAGGTGGATAAGATCGCCCAGCAACTGCCGCTGGACGCGGTCTACGTACCGCTGCGCGCGCGGCCCGACGTGCCGGAGGGCGAGACCTGGCTGCGCGTGGCGGGCCGCCGCCTGGAGGCCGACGCCTTGCCGGAGACACCGGAAGCGGCGCTGCTGGCCCGTGCAGCAGGTGCTATTAGCGAGCCGGTCCCGGCGGATGAGGCGGTGGCTGCGGCCCCGGCGCTAGTCATCCTGGGCGATCCCGGCGCCGGCAAGAGCACCTTGCTCAAGGTGCTGACGCTGGCGCTGGCCCGCGAGCCGGAGGGCCCCCTGCCCATTCTGGTGCCGCTCAACGCTTATGCCGAGGCGCTGACGCGGGAGGAGTGCAACCTGCACGACTTCTTGATCCGGTACTTCGCCACGCGGCAGCACTGCCTCAACGACCTGGGACCGCTCTTTGACGCGGCCTTGCGCGCTGGGCAGGCCGTGGTGCTCCTCGATGGACTGGACGAGGTGCAGGCCAAGCGCGGCTTCCTGACCGGCCTGGTCCAGGATTTCGCCGCCGAACACATCCCCACGCCGGGGACGACGGACGACGCCGTGCCCGGCAACCGCCTGGTGGTGACCAGCCGCATCGTGGGCTATCGCGAGGCGCCGCTTAACGGCGCGCGCTGGCGCACCTACACCCTGGTCGACTGGCGCGAGGAAGAGATTGCGCGGTTCGCCGACCGCTGGACACTGGCGTTTGAGATCGCCACCCACGGCGATACAGAGATGGCGCGCGCTGCAGCGCGCCGCGAGCGGCAGGAGCTGCTGGCATCCATCGCTGCCAGTCCCGGTATCCAGCGCCTGGCGAGCAATCCGCTGCTCCTCACCATCCTGGCCCTGATCAAACGCCAGGGCGTGACCCTACCCCAGCGACGGGTGGAGCTCTACAAGCTCTACCTGCGCACGCTGATCAACGCCTGGAACAAGGCCCGCGCGCTGGATCGGCGCCCGGTGGGGCCGGAGATGGACTACCTGGAGACGGTGCAGGTGTTGGCGCCGCTGGCGCTCTGGCTGCGGGAGACCAATCCCACGGCGGGCCTGGTGCGGCGTGGGGAGGTGGAGCGCTGGCTCACCGCCTACTACCTGGAGGAATGGGGGAAGGCCCGGGGCCCGGCGCGCCAACAGGGGCGGGAATTCCTGCAAGCGGTGCGGCGCTACTCCAACCTGTTGGTGGAACGCGGACAGGGGCAGTACGGCTTCCTGCACCTGACCTTCGAGGAGATGCTGGCCGCCAAGGGCATCGCCGCGCGAGCGCAGTTGGGCCCGCAGGGCGCGGTGGACGTGATCCTGCGCCATCTGGATGAGCCGGCCTGGCACGAGACGATCCTGCTGGCGATTGGCGCCCTGGGCATTGTGGCGCAGCAGCCGTTGGCCGCCGGCGCCGTGCTCCGGACGCTCTGTGCGGCAGATCTGGAGAACGAGCAACGCGGTTACGCGGTGGTGCTGGCGGGCGAGGCCCTACTGGACGCAGGTGACGTCGCCGTCGGGCGTAAAGCCGCGGCGCAGGTGACCCGCTCGCTGGTGGAGACGATGCAGGACGCAGCCGTGCCCATCCGCCAACGGCGGGAGGCCGGACTGGTGCTGGGGAAGTTAGACTGGCAGCCGGAGGATCTGGACGTCTTTGTGGAGATCCCGCCCGGTCCGTTCCTATATGGAGAGAACCAAGAAGAGCGCGAGATCTCCCACCGTTACTGGATCGGGCGCTATCCGGTGACCAACGCCCAATACGCACGCTTTGTCGATGCCGGCGGCTACGAGCAGCAGGCCTACTGGAGCGCCGATGGCTGGGCCTGGCGCACAGGAACCTATGACAGCCAGGCGCCCGAGCGCTATCGGGACTGGCTGGCTAAACGCCCACCGGAGAAACGCCATCAACCTTTCTGGTGGGACGATGAGAAATGGAACAATCCCCTCTTTCCGGTGGTGGGGGTGACGA
>CAYVKR010000149.1:0-7289 GCA_964452025.1 uncultured Anaerolineales bacterium | reverse complement strand
ATCCACGGCACCTACTGGCACAACAACTTCGGCACGCCCATGAGCCACGGCTGCGTCAACCTGACCATCCCGGACGCCGAGTGGTTCTACCACTGGGCGCCCATGGGCACGAAAGTCGTCTCACATTACTGAGGCCACCCAGCGTCTCAACGCCGTTCCGGTATTGACACCGGAACGGGTGCTGCGACCGGGTGGCTGCGCGCGCATCGTGGCGGGCACACAGCCGTCGCGGTTGCTAGAGGTTCGGCTGCCGCGAAAAAGGTGCAGCCAACGTGAGAGATACCCCCTATCTACCTCCGCGAAACGAAAGCAAGGCGAACAAAGCCGGGGTTGATAGCGCTTGGGTTGATGCGCGCGGCAAAACGTGATAGGAGCCCGCCTACGGCGTCCAGCCCCCTGGAACCGCTTCGTTTACCCAATCTCGGATCAATTTTGAACCTTTTTACGACGATACACGACTATAGTATTAGAGTACGGTAAGGACGATGTGCAGCGCGGCAAGAACACGTTCTCGGCATTCTCACGACGGCGGCATCCGAGGGACCACCGAGTGGAGCACAAGGCCAAGGCTGCCCGGCGACTTTGTCCTTAAGAAATTTTTACGGATTTTGAACCTTTTCACGTGAATAGACGACTATACTACTGGAGCGTGACGCAGAGGAGGTGAGAGGCATCGGATAAGTTTACGGCTTTGGCGATTTGCTTGTTCAATAAATGCACTATTTTTGAGGAGGAAACAGATGAAACGCTTTCGAATTTTGGCCGCAATTACAATGATGGCTTTGCTATTTAGTCTAGCCGGCGTTGTATCGGCTGATGAAATTGGCCCCACTAGCATCTCTAGTTTCACTATTTCTCCCAGTTCTGCACTGGTGGGTGAAAGTGTAACTTTTACGTTTGAATTTGATGTACCTAACACGGATTCTGCTAATACTATTTGTATCTACTATGATGACGGTAACTACGAGACCACTATGACGGATCTTAACAGTCAAGTTACATCAGATCTTGGCGATTCCTATACCTTGGAGGTGCCAGACTCAACGGGAACCAATCAGCCCACAACATCTTGTCCGGCAGTAAGTGGCTATTACGTTGTAGGATATACAGTAAGCAACCCGCATTCGTTTTCGAGTGGTGGAGATTCCATTTCAACATCTTTCACGGTTCCGTCCGGGGCAGGCACAGAAACGTTTACATCGCAGCAATACAACCCTGGCACGGACACCCTCGTGGATACGCTCAACGCCACACTGACAATCGATCCGACACCGTCTACCGTCTACGTCTCCAACGACTCCACCTGTGGTGGTAACTCGCCCTGTTACTCGGGTGGTGATGCCCTGCAAAGCGCTTTCGATGCTGTGGCCTCAGGTGGCACGGTCAATATCTACGGGGCCTGGTCCCAGGGCGGCGGGAATAGCGCCCAGTTGACCGGCTCCAAGAACGTCACTTTGACCGGTTTCAACTCCCCACGCATCGAGAACGGCGGCGGCACGTGCAGTGGTGCCATGATCGATAATCAAGGCAGCGGCACGCTCACCGTCCAGGGCCTGACCATCGACGGCACCTGTGGCAGCGGCAGCCGCTCGGCCGGTATTTTGAACTCCGGTACGGGCCAGACTAACGTCATGGATAATGCGAACACCATCCGCGACTTTACCGGTTCGGGCAACGCTGGCGTCAAGGTGAGTAACGGTACCATGATCGTGGCTGGTAACACCTTCGTTAACAACTATGCCGCTATGGAAGCGAGTGACAGCGGCACGCTATACGCCTTTGCTAACAATGTCACCTCCAATACCGGATCAGATGCAGCTTCATTCGCCGGTAGTGGTAGCTTCAATGTGAAGTGCAACTACTGGGGAGGCGCAACCATCAGCGGCTTTGGCTCGGACTATGACGAGCGGCTGGGCTCTCCCGTCAACAGCTATGTTGAAGGCACAGGTGCGCTGGGCCTTGGGCAAGCTTCCCTAACTGATCCAGACACCAACAACCGGGTGCTCATCAACATGGGCCGAGATACAGACAATCCACCTTTCAACAACGGCACAACCTCGGGCCTGGGTGCGCTGGTATCCGACTTTTACGCTGCCTGCACGTCTCGTGACAGCTCGAATGTTGGTCAAATTACCGTTACAGGTGATAACGTTACCCCTGGCAGCAACGGTTTCCGGCTCTATGAAATTCAGGATGTTGCTGATTGCTCTCCGGCCGACAACACGGCCTGCTGGGACTATGCGGGCGGGTCGCCGGGTGATGGTGCCACATGCTCCAGCACAGGCTGTTCTGTGACCGACCAGACTGCCTCTGAAGGCCACTTCATAGTCGGCAACGAGGTCGACCCCACCGCCATCACCTTCACCGCCATCTCCGCCTCCTCCAACCCTTGGCTCTCCGTGGGCCTCGTCGTCACGGTCTCCGTCCTCGCGCTGGGTGCGTTGGTGGTGCTGCGCAAGCGCGCGTAACACAGTTTAGCACCGCTACTTTACACCGGAAGGGCAAACCCCTTCCGGTGTTTTCTGTTCGGAGGGAGTGTAGGATGCGGTGAAATCCTGGTCCTAGCGGGTGGAGGCGATCCCTGGCTTCGGGCCGCCTGGCCCATGCTCACGACCGTGCCCCGCGCGGGCAAAGATAGTCCCTCTGTGCGCCAGCAGCACGGCGCCGTAGCCCACCAGCACGCCGGTCGCCAGCACGGCGAGCTGGCCCGGCAGCGCGACGTGACCGGGAACCACGAGCGTGCGCTCGTCGACGAGGCGACCGTCTGCGCGCGCTTCCACCCGGTAGACGTAGGTCCGCCCCGACCAGACGTAGAGATCGACGTAGCGGTACTGCTGCTCGGTCTGCGCGGCATCGAAGGTGTGCAGTGTCCAAAATTCGTCGGAACGCGCGGAGGATCGCAGGACCTGGAAGGACGTGACGGCATGGGTCTGCGCCGTCCACTCTAGAACGATGCCGGGCTGCAAGACTGCCCAGAGCACCACGCTGACCAGCAACGCGACGGCAACGCCCCAGGCCCACGTCCACCACGACGGCGGCGGCGCCAACCGTTCCGCCTCCCGCACGCGGATCTTCGCCAGAAGCGCCCGCTCGACCAAAGATGACGGCGCTGTTTCCGGCTGACCGACAATCGCCTCGCGCACGGTCTCCCAGCCGACGAGGCCGTCGTCCTCTTCGAGAGACGGGGGAACGGACGAGCGATCTTCTTCAGGCCGTGTTGGCATGGTCACGTCTCCGTTACGCCTTGCGCTTTCAAGTGCCCGGTGAGATTGCGCCGCGCGTAGCTCATCCGGCTCTTGACCGTGCCCACCGGACAATCCAACACCTCGGCGATTTCCGCATAAGACATCTCGTAGAAAAAGGCCAGTTCCAGGACAGCGCGATGCTCCGGCGAGAGCTTATCCAGCGCCGCGTGCACCTTGTTGGTCTGCCAGGTAGCGATAACGCGGGACTCGGTTCGAGGCGGCACAGGGTGATCGGGTAGTTCCCCATCGTGGGTCAACACCTCGCGCTTGCGACGCAGCCAGGAGACGGCCTGGTAGTGGGCGATGCGAAAGAGCCAGGTTTTCACCTTGGACTTTCCCTTGAAGTCCTTCGCCCCTTCCCAGACAGCCAGGAAGACCTCTTGGAGAATTTCTTCGGCAACGTGAGAACGATGAATCAGGCGGAGGATGTAATTGTACAAAGAGACATTGTACCGGTGATAGAGCACGTCGAAGGCGCGCTCCTCGCGCCGGGCGACAGCATCCAGAAGAGCTTCATCGGTGCACGCTCGCTTCTCTTCAGAGAGATGAGCCGGAAGGACGGCGTCGTAGGAGGTCATGGATTCACAATCTGCTAGCGAGATAGCCGTTTCTTGATGACAACGGTGCTCAGTCCCAGACTGAACAACCCCAGCATCAAAACGCCGGGACTCGAGACGACCACGGCCAAATGAACGGTGGAGACAGCCGTGGGGTAACCTTTTCCTGGACTGGAGAAGGCCCACGTGGAGAACGCGGTCACGTCCTGGCAGGTGACGGTGTGAGAGAGGGAATCGCGCGTCGTCCGCGTCTCCGGGCACGTCACCCAGTTGGACCCATTCCAGCGGGTGAGGTGCAGGGTCTCGCTGTCGGCAGCAGAGGCAGCGAGCTCTTCTGCTGTGTAGGATAAGGTCAGGTCGGCAGTGAACGCGGCGGTCGCCGGCGTGTAAGTGATCTCATAGTGACGGGCGATGGGCAGCGTATCGGTCTGGACCGTGGGATAGGCGTTGGGATAGACGGATACCGTCACGACGTCCGGCGCGCCATCTGTGAAGGTCAGGACCGCGCCGACGCCGGGCAGCGCGTAACGGGTATCTGTGGTCACGGAGGTGATGCTCTGCTCAATAGGACAGGCCGTCCGCCAGACCTGCTGCCCGGTCGTGTAGTTTGAAGCCCAGGCGTAGAGATAGCCGTTGAAGGGGATCAGCTCGGCAGCGAAGGTTTCTGTTGCTCCAAACCCGCTACTGTTGACCTGCGTCCAGGTCGCGCCGTCGGTGGTACGCCAGACCTGGGTACCGCTAAGCGTGTTCATGGTGGCGATATAGAGCGCGCCGTTATAGACCGTCGCGCCGTCGACGATGGTGCGCGTATTGCGAGCCTCGTCATCAAGCGGGTTGTCCGGTGCCTCCCAGCTGCCCGGGTCACCGGTGGCGCTGCGATACAGCCGGATCGTCTCATCGCCCGCGTTGCGTCCGTTATTGGCGCCCGCCGCCACGTAGAGCGTGTCGCTGAAGGCGCCGACGATTTCCACGCGCGGCCGGTCGGTCACCGTCAACACCTTTGTCCACGTCGCTAGATCGGAGGTGCGCCAGACAGAGCCTTGACTGGCGGCCACGCCGACGTAGAGCGCGCCGCTGAAGACGCCGGAGGAGGCGATAAGGGAGTTTCCGGAATCGCCGAAGCCACTCTCGTTCTTCTGTACCCAGGTGCTGCCGTTCTGAGTGCACCAGACCTGCGCGCCGGTAGTCGCATTTTGCGTCCCACCGCAGAGCCAGCCATCGAAAACCTGCATATCCTTGAAATTGGTGTTCTCGGTGAAGCCGAAGCCCGCCGTGATCACCGCGTGCCAGGGCGCGGCGCCTGTGGTGCTGCTGTAGATCGTCGTGCCGTGCTTTGAAGTCCCGCCGTTGGCATTGCTGGCGTAAAGCACCCCGTTGAAAACCGCCAAACTGTCAATGTGGTCGTTCTGACGGCCATCCGCGTCCTTCACCGAGTTGCCGAAAGGCTTGCCCTCGGAGTCGGCGGCGACCTCCTCCCAATCCGCCTGCCCGTCAGGGACGACGACGCCGGGCTTCGTGCGCCAGAGGCGCGATCCGTAGCTATTATCCGCTTCCATGCCCACGTAGAGCTGCCCGTTGAAGACGATGACTTCGAAGCCTTCCTCACCCTTATAAGGCTCATCACCTGCACCGGAGTCCATCCCAAACGCTCCATCGTTGACCTGCTCCCAGGGCTTGCACGGCCCGGCGGACGTGTTTGGCGGCAGCGTGTCGCCGGCGCGAACAGTTGCCCCCCACCCGACCAGCAGGAACAGAGCGCCCAGAATACTCAGCGTCAGCAACCCCATGCGTTTCGACATCTCGTCTCCTCAGATCCTTGGTGGAACGTTTGAACGTTATATGCGTCGGCAGCTACTGCAGCACACGTACGGCGGCTTTATCGAGGATTTTCTCGGCGAAGGCGAGCACATCGGCCTGGATGCGTTTCAGTTCAACGTCGGGATGCTGAGCATGCAGCACTCCGGCGATCTCATCCAGCGTGCACTGACCATCCAATCGCCGGAAAATCTCCGCGCCGGTGCCGTTGAGCACAAAGAACGCACCGGCTTCCGGCAAGACGACCACCAACTCATCGTCGCTTTCCCGGGCGATGACGCCCGGCGCGACCTCCAACACGTTATCCAAAGTGGGCATCAATGACCTCCCAGAATGTATCTGCTTTGCGAAAATAGAGTCGCTGCGCGGGGATTCCGGAGAGCAGCGCCGTCCACAGATCCATCAGCGAAGCGGCGCGCCTGACGTCGGCGTTGATCACGGGCGAGTTAGCCACCAGGTTAGCCAACGCCTCGCCCTTCGGCATGGGCGTCAATCGATCCTCGGACGCCTGAAGGAGCCGCAGGAGCGCGCGTAGCGGTGCAACCTGCAGAAGGGGGTCGCGCCGGCGCCCAAACGGCGTCGCCCAGACGTCCACACCCTCCTCCCTGGGCGCCAGAAGCAGCAGATCGTCGCTCAACACCGGCTTCCCTTGGGAAAGGCGCGACGCCGTCGTCTTGCCGCTCCCGGAGTGGCCAAAGAGCGCGTAAACCTGCCCGTGGTGGACGATGCCGGCGGCGTGAAAAAGCAACTTCTGCTGCTCGAAAGCCGCCAGGGCGAAGACGGTGCGGAAGAAATAGGCCACGTCGCCATCGTCTGCCTCTGGATGAAAACGCAGTTTGGCTATGTGGGTGCCGGGATAGATCTTGCCCAGAAATCCCGTTGCGCTCAGCGTGCACTCGTCACCCTCGAACTGCGGGCGTGCCGCGAAAAACGGGCCTTCTGGCGCGGGCAGTGCTTTGTCTTCGACCAGCTCGATAGTCCAGCCGGCATTGGCGCCCGTCCAGTCACGCCAGGCATCGGCAAAGGGCGCGATTCGCTCCGCCGGCCCCGCCAGCGCCACGGTCACCCCGCCGATGTCCAGCGACCAGCTGGCACTCATGAGACGGAGCCCTCCGCCGCAGGTAGCCCCTCGTCAGAAGACGCCTCTTCATGCTGCGACGACGGTCTGACGGGCCACAGGCTGACCAGCAGGCTCAGGGCTGCCAGTCCAGCGGCGATAGCAACGGTCCAGAGCCAGCCCAGGCCCGCGCGGGATTCAACGATCTCCGGGTAGCGGGTGGTGTTGCCGTTCAACGTCACCTCTTCCAGCTGATAGGTGTAGCGTTGGCCCCAGCGCAGGTCGTCATCCGTGTAGCTGTAACCAGCGCCGGTGAGAGGATCTCCCTCTGCGGGGATCAATTCCGAGGTCACGAGCTCAAAAGAGCCATCGGGCGACAGGCTGCGGTACAGATGAAAACCGGCCGCGTCCACCTCGCTGGCGGTCTCCCAGGTGACGGTCACGCGCGGCGGCGACGTCAATCTTACGAGCAAGGCGCCAACGATAAAAACGACCAGAGCGAGCAGAATGTCCTGGCGATGAGCTTTCATATCTCTCCGTATGCGTTCAAGAATGTTTTGGGTATGTACAGAGCACATTATACCTTGTCGGCGTCTCATGACCAGCCACGCCACC
>CAYVKR010000148.1:0-7384 GCA_964452025.1 uncultured Anaerolineales bacterium | reverse complement strand
AACGCTGAGAGAAAATTAGTATTATGTTCTGGTTACCTATCACGTTCATGGGGACTGTTTATAAAACCAACTCAACCCCCTAGTCACGTCATTCCGAGTGAGCGAGCGGCGTGGTTTGCCGGGAGCGAATCGAGGAATCTCCCCTCTGCGACTTAGGGTTGTCATCGAGCGGGGAAGATTCCTCGGCCCTGCGGCTATGCTCAGGGCAGGCTTCCGTGCCAAAAATCGGCGCTCCGCTCGGAATGACGGAGAAGCAGAGTCAAGGATATAGAGCCAGGTCCGCGTTTCATTCCTCTACCTGATACCAGATTTCCGAATGAGCGGTCTGGTACTCTCGTCTCCAATCGGCGGCTGCAGTCAATACTTTCGATAATTCCGGCTGACTCTCACGGTTCAGAAACACACGGTTTGCACCATATTCAGCCAGCAGCTCCAGGGAGCGGATTCCCTTGCTGATGCGAATGTAATCCTCCCACATCTCCAGTGGATAGAGCTCCACGCGCGGGTCGACGAAGACCCCCTGGTCAGGCACGGCCCAAATGAGATAACTGCCATAGCCCATCTCGTTAAAGAGCTTTCCGCCAGGATGCGCCGCCAAATAACGCGTCGCCTCCACAGGTGTTTTCACGTTCACCAACGGGCCAAGGTCATCATTCTGCCAGACCATATCCCAATACGTCTCCGGGAGCGGCATCGATTCTACAAACCAGGGCTGAACGGCGATGACCGGTACCCAGAGCAGCATCGCAAGTAGAAAATTCAACCAGTGCCTGGGACCAGGCACGTTCACGTAACGCGCAGGGAGCAAGGCGCCCAACGTCTCCACGAGAAGCGGCATGGCGATCAGTCCATACCAGATGACGTAGCGCTGCCCACTGAAGGCCAGCCAGAGAAAGCCCACCAACAGCAGCGTCTCGGTCGGCGGTGGGCGACGGCGCGCGTAAGCGAGGACCAGCAACAGCGCGATCACGCTCACGAAGAACACGACGTTGGCGATCCCGCTGGGTGTGGGCGATTGCCACTCGACCACCAATCCCTGGCTGGGTTGGTCTGTCATCAGATCAAGCACATAACCGTAGATGCCCACAAATTGTGGATTGACAGACGTCGCCGCCATAGAAAGCACGAGGATCAGCCCCAACCAGAGGATGCGCTTCCACTTCAGCGCTTTTGGCAGAGAGAGCAGGCGCCGCAACGCCTCTCCCATCAAGAACATGCCCAGGAGCACAGGGCCTAAAACAAACGCGCCATGAGCATTCACCCAGAACATCATCACGATGGGACAGAGCAGCAGCCACAGACCGCGAATCTCACCGTCCACGTAACGACTCAACAAGATATAGAAGAGCATAAAGGGAAGCCAGGACCAGATCTGTGGGCGCACGATGAGATTGTTGAGCGACATGCCGCCGGCCAATGCCACTGCCAGCGCCGCCAGGCGCCAGGAGCCGGCGCGACGTTTCGTCTCGTAACCGACGAGGGCGAAGGTCAACGTCGCCAGCAACGTCCGGGCGAAGAGTACCAGCGGGAGCCCGCCCCAATCATAGAGACGATAGAGAAGATACTCTCCCAGCCACGCGCCATAGGTAAATGGCGCATCGGTGGGCAACGTCCAGGCAAAGAGGTTCGTCTCGGGAATACTCCTCGTGGTCTGAATCAGTTCGCCTATCTTCAGATGCCACCAGAAATCGTTAGGCGGCAGGGGGATAAGAGAGATGTAAACGGATAGACCAGCGAGAATCACAGCGGTCCAGAGAAACGCCAAATCGAGCCGCAACTTCTCTAAGAGGCGCGTCACCCTATCCACCGGTGATTACCCATAAGGCTGCTGTGGCCCACGGCGTCCATCGGTTTTTCACCACAGAAAGCGCTGAGTACGCAGAGAAGGAACCTGTTTTTTCTCTCTGTGCCCTCCGTGGGCTCTGCGGTGAGATGTGGGTCATCACCAACATATCCAGTACGGCCTTATGATCCTTCCGCCGTCACTTCTCGTGCAAGCGTCACTTTTTTGGATAGAAGGTACCATCCCAGATAGGCAGGCGCGAGCCACCACATCCAGAATTCTTGAATCATCACGCTCAACACTATAACATTGATGAGGGCATACGCACCGAGAAGAAGTACTTTCTTGCTGCTCCAAGGCCGCTGAGCCAACCCCAGCACAACAGGCAGCATGGCGACCACCAGCACACCCTGATCAAAACTCCAGCCATAAGCCGCCGTTGCTACCGAGACCAGAAGCAGCAGGGGCAAGTGCTCTTGCCAATCCCAATGTTTACCATGACGTCGCCAGTAGAAAAAGAACCACATAAGTCCCAACGCTGGCCCTACAAACTGTAGCCAGAACTGATCAATGCCAAAAATGAACCGTAGAAGCCCTCCTAACGTCGGCGTCGCCCAGTCTGCTGGCGGATAATGCGTCGTGGCATAGAAATATTGACGCCACACATCAGGATTGACGACCCAGGGCAGCAATGACGTGATCAACAGCGCCAATGCAAAGCCCGCCAACACCCTCCATTCACGCTGGCGCACACTCCAAACGAAGATAGCCAGTGGAAAGAGATATAAAACGTGGGGCTTGATCATGACCAACATCGCCAGCGCACCGGCTAGAAGATACTGCTTGCGGGTCATCCCGTACAAGAAGCCAACCACGCCAACTAGCAACAATATTCCGCTCTGTCCCTTTCTGAGTGTATGTAAAATCGGCCCAAAACTGAGTACCACCAACCAACTCAGCCAACGCCGGCTGGATTGCGCGTCAGAAAGCCGGTGCAATTGTTCAGCAGCCCAGAAGACCAGTGCAAGATGAAAGATTAGCCACAGGGACCGTCCAAGCGCATAACCAAGCACAGCAAAAGGCATTACAAACGTTAACATCCAGGGCGGATTCCACATCATCACCAGGATAGGGCCTATCTGCTTTTGAAGAGTCTCTACTTGAACTGGGTCATAAGGATCAGCACCCGGCATCAGATTAAGACGACCAGCCGCCCAATATTCGATGAAATCATCGATTTGGATCCAGTCAGGTCGAATCGCCGCCTGAGAAGTTACAATGATAAGCACCACCAGACCAAACACCAATAATATCACTTTGCCAATTGCGAGAAAATCTATATTTACGTCGTTCATCACCTGTATATCCTTCAACTATGGATTCACCTCTAGCCTTCTGAGCTGGATGGTGGGAAGCGTATGACGCTTCTCCATTAACACAGCCGGCAAAAACTCCTGATCAAACTTGAACTGACGTCTATTCAACACATGCAGATTCAATTCACAATAACCCGGGTCCATGTTCGATGGAACCTGCAGCGTAAATGACTGCGAGTAAACATCGCCCGGTTCAATTCCAGAAGGCGGTATGGGCATATACGCGAAGCTAACTACCCCCAACTCCTTGCCGGTTATCTCCGCCCTTATTATCCGAAAAACCTTACCATACGGCAAATCATATTCGGGATACTCACGTATAAGTTCAATCCAAACGGCGTAAGGTTCCCTGATGACATCTTCGGCCTGCCAGTACAGGTCAACCGTAACGTTCTCGCCTGAGGCAACCTCTTCCTTATCCGGCAATGAGAATCCCAAAAACCTAAGGTTATTTGTAAGCTTTTGTTTCTTCACGTGTTCTATAGAATCAATTGATATCTCCTCTACAGACACTTGTCCTTTGTGCTTCATATCTACCGGATCACACTGAATGTATTGGAATGCCTCAAAATCTTGATCACAATATACAGGTTGAAAACACGCAGGGTTTTCTCTTAATAACTTCAATGTATATTCCGAGTAGAAAGGCGTTCCGTTAAAAAACGACTTATCAATCCAAATCTTATGGACCAAGATGAAATTTACTTGATAACGTTGCAGCGTTGTTATTGCTTCTTTTGCCGGCTGGAAAGGACTAGAAAGAAGTTCTCGCATCTCTGTATATCTCACAATTATGTCTTCTCGGGTGCCATGTGACGGCTCATTCAACACGACGCGATGCTTGGTCAAACCCGGCACTGCATAACTCGTCGTAGGGTCTGACAGAACAACCCCCGCTTGTACCATCAATTGGTCCAGCCGATCAAATACCTCCCGTGATTGTAAAGGGGATATAGCCCAATCTTCGGTAATTCCCTCAACAGGCTTCATCTCATCCTGCAGCACCACATGGATTATCGAAGTTGCAACAACAGCCAACAAGACAACCCCCATACCAAAATAGCCCCATCCTATCACGATCCACTTCTTGCCAGTGCCCAAAGTCTTTCTCGCAGAGTGCTTGGCATAGGAAAGCCACTTACGAATAAGTAATGCCCAAATCATGGGGGTAGGTATCAGATTCAACAAACGCCAGGAATAGGTCTCAAGTAACACCTTCTGAGCCAACCAACTGAAGCCGGGCACCACAGCTGCAACCATGGGCGCCCACGTAAGGGTCGTCAGAAATTTGCGGGCTTTTGCATCCAGAGAATCAGGCAACAAACGCAAGCTCAACAATGAAATAATATTGAAATTCATCACCGCAAAGTAAAGCATTCCTACCTTCCAATAGTATGGGAAGGCTGCAGCCAACCAGGACGCAAGCGGATGCTGATATAATGGCAACGCTGGATTAGCAGCCGTTGTTCTAGAACGACCTTGTAGTACCAAGACCAACCTATCTGCATAATTGAACACCATTAAGGGCAAGCCAAGGATCAACAAAATCAAAAAAAATACCCATATCCTTCTAGAGCCTACCACTCCCGTCTTATTAAGAATCGAAGGCAAAATTCCCACAGCACCCGTCAAAGCGAACAGGGCAAAACACAACATAATGTACTCTTGTGGATGAACAAAAATCGGGATCAGACCGCTGATCGTGGCGGAGAGAAGAGACAATCTGTCACCAGTTTTCCAGTAGCGGAAAAAAAGGCCTAGGCTCAGCCACATACAGACATAACTGATCCCCCACGGATATACGAAAGTTCGCGTGATTCCCTGGGCTCCTACTCCACTTCCGAGAAACACAATAGCAGCCAACAGGCTCGTGGAGAACTTATCAAGAATCATAGTGGCAACAACATACATCAGTATAAAGGAAACAAAAGCCAAGTATGCATTGCCTACGCGCCAGAGGATAAGCACATCTATACGAAGCACACGTGCTGCCGCACCTAACACTATGTGCCATAGCCCGTAAGCATCCCCCAATTCAACATCTGACCAAAATGCATTACTTGGAAAGATACAATTATCTTCAATTGCCTGATCCACATGAGCAATATGGTACCACTGATCCCACGTATAATCGACGCGAGGCCCATTTTGAAGAATAATGCCAAACCAAACAACACCGACGATGCAAACTATAACAGCACTCAAGAATCTTCTATTTTTAGTTACACTTTTCCAAGAGAAGTTGCGCCACAGCCCAGTCAAAATATAGATAAGGCTCACAGCGCCCAGCAAAATCACAATACGCCCGTAATCTACCAACGTCCCCCCCGCAAAATGAACTCCATAAGCCAGGAATGCATTGATAGCCATGCTCCAACCAATTGATAGAGAGATGAATCTAAATACACCGAGGTCTCTTTGTTTATATAAGACGCGTACAAACGAAGCTCCAGGCAATATCGTATAGATGCCAAAAGCAACGAGGCTGTACACTACGTTCAAAATCGTTAGGGGAATCATAGATTTCCTCTAAGATATATTTCCAGAGTCATGGAACCCATCCGGCATGCATAACAAAAAGGCTTAGGAGCAGCAATAATCCAATGCCCCCAATCGCTATTATCAAAAGATAGTACTTTCTATCGGGTAACTGTCGACTGAGCCCAAAGAACACAGGAAAAGCCAGTAGCAAATGTCGAGGTAACCCCATATACGGATGGACTGGCCCAGTATAATATGCAAAACTAATCAGAACTATGCAAGCCACGTACATTTTATAGCTACGACGTAGCCTTGACCAATTGATGATCATTAAACCCAAGAAGATAATTCCGAGAACTAGATTGATGCCAAGATCCAGATCTGGTGCGCCTAAAAACTTAACCGAAGCCAGGTAAAATGCTTTCCAAGGCCACATGAACGATTGTTGCGCGACGACTCGATCGGCATCGGGAGAGATGATAATTGAATATACAAGATCATGAAAATCCACTGGCTGTAAGGATAAACCATCAATAAACCACATGCGATACCCTATCCACACCAACATTGCCAATGGAATAAGTACTAAAGACAATCCTTGGTGCCAATTGGAAAGAAAACTCCACCACTGCCTATCATTGCATTCCCACCACTCAGCAAGGAAGGGAATCAACAAAAAAAGCCCTTGCTGACGAGTTAACGTCGCAAGAGCACCGCATAGCCCTGCCAGCCACCATTTCTGTTGACGTAATGCCCACAAGACAAGGACCGTCCAAAGTAGAAAGAGGCTTTCTGTATAGGGCAAGAAAAGTGCAAACGCGTAGGGAGAAAAGAGCAAAAGTAGTGCATCATGATGTGCCGCCTGCAATCCGTTATCCAACCTATCCAGCGCCACATATATGCTTAGAAACCCTAACGCGGCAATAGAACTTACGATAAGGAGGCCAAGCTGAGAGGATCCGGTCAAGTACGCTAAAGGTACAGACAACCAAGGAAAAAGAGGGTGGAATTGGGCAGTTCCATTTCCAGATACATAACCAACTTCTATAATGCGTTTATAGTAGTGAACATCCCATTTTAGCCAAGGTGAAAGGGTCCTTCTAAAAAGATTTCCCTGCTGCACAATTCCCGCAGGCCACGAATCCAGACACCTTTGTAACAAGAATCCAAGAAACAGAGTAAGGATTCTTAGACTAAGCCAAATTCCCAGTACAAGCAGTACAAGGGTTGAATCCGTTTCAGGGAAAACACTCTCTGCAGAATCATGATTCATGATATTGAGATTTCATCCAGACCCGGGAGAAACGAATCTTATTCTAGAACCTAGTCACCTATCACTTTGGTCGGCACGTGAAAGATAGCTCAAGCGCCGTTCAAGGTGGGCAAACACCGCTCGAGCGCCCGAAGAGAGCGTATCGAGACCAGGGAGCGCCCCTCTACCGGCTGCTAGGTCTCGCTATGCGCCGGGCTACTCGACCAGTGCAGCCTTATGAAGCAGATCGGTTCCAGTCAACCTACAGTTGGCGAAAGCAACTATGAAAGTGATAGATAGTTAATTCTAGGACAAAGGCCCCGTGTTTGACACGGGGCCTTTGTCCTAGAATATTGGTGATTAGCCGCCGAGCCCGGATATAATCTGGTCGAAGATCCCGCTGACCCGCTCACCCAGCAACCCAAGAATGATGATCACGACAACGGCGATCAGCACCAAAATCAACGCGTACTCAACCAGACCCTGACCTTC
>CAYVKR010000147.1:0-7620 GCA_964452025.1 uncultured Anaerolineales bacterium | reverse complement strand
GCAAGAATCCCAGGAAGAGAAAGCGATCGGTGGGCAGACCAGAAGCGACCAGCGCAGCGGTGTGCGCCGAAGGGCCCGGCACGGGCATCACAGGAATATGGCGCTCGATGGCTGCGCTCACCAGGAGGTAACCGGGATCGGAGACGGTGGGCGTCCCGGCCTCGGAGATCAGCGCCACGTCGCCCTGGGCCAGCGCGTCGAGGATGACGTTCAGCTTGCGGCGCTCGTTGCCCTCAAAAAACGAGGTCACCGGCGTGGTGATCTCATACCGATCCAGCAGAATCCGCGCGGTGCGGGTGTCCTCGGCGGCGATAAGCGCCACCTCGTCCAGAATCCGCGCCGCGCGGTAGGTGATGTCCTCCAGATGGCCGATGGGCGTGGCGACGACGTAGAGCGTGCCCATCAGGCGCGATGGGAGATACCGCTGAGAATGGCCTGGCGCCCTTGGAAAGGATCGCCGACGACCAGCCCGCCCTCTTGGATGTGGTAGTGGCGAATGCGGCGGTCGTGATCGCTGCCGCGTAACTTCAGGACGGCGATGGCCCGCTGGATCTGGCTCTCCACCTCGACGTACCGCATCAGGATGATGCCATCGGCCAGGAACGAGAGCGCGCCGCGATCTGCCCGTTTGTAATCCATCCGCCGTTCCTCGCTCAGCAGCAGCGTCGTGATCTGGTCGCGCCGCAAGCTGTTGACCAGGGAGGTGTAGAGATTCCGCAGTTCAAAGGGATCGCCGGTCAGCCGGGTGAAGTGCGTGGCGCTGTCCAGGGCTGCCCGCCGAATATCGGCCTCCATCATCATCTCGTAGAGGGCGCTGGTGGGAGTCTGGAGGCTTTTGAGCAGTACCTCCGGTGACGTGAAGACGATGTGCAGCTTGCCCGCGCGTTCCAGGGAGCGGAGATCTAGCCCCAGGGATTCCGCGTCGCGGTAGAGCGCCTCTGGAAACTCCTCAAAGGTGATGAAGAGGCCCGTTTCCCCCTGCTTTGCTCCTTCGATGAGGTACTGAAAGGCCAGGGAGGTCTTTCCGGTTCCCGGGGCGCCGCGCAGCAAGACGACGGTCTCTGGCAGGAAGCCGCCCCGCAACATCTTGTCCAATCCCTGCACGCCGGTCGCTACTCGCTGCTGACTCATGGTTCCCCCCAGTGTGTGACAGCCGCTGTCACTCCTCGCTGTCGAAATCGACGTACCGCTTGATCTCCGCCTCCACCCAGAGCGTGTCCAACCACTCCCGTGCGGCCCGATCCTTGAGCATGCGCAGGTTTTCTGGGCTGACCTCCATCTCCTCCACCCGATCCAGCACCTGCACGATGTGATAGCCCAGTTGGCTCTCAATCACCTCGCTGACCTGCCCCGGTTGTAGCTCAAAGGCCGCGTCCTCGACCTGGAACGAGGTCAGGATGCCGCGCGGGAAGTATCCCAGGTCGCCGCCGCGATCCTGCGTGAAGGCGTCCTGCGAGTGCGCTTTCGCCAGCGCCGCGAAATCGGCGCCTGCCTCAATCTGCTCGCGGAGGCGCTGCGCTTCTTCCTCGGTCTCGACGACGATGTGTCGCGCGTTGACGTGCAGCGTCTTCGTCGGCACCTCGGAGACCACCTGTTCGGCCACTTGTGACGCCAGCAGCTGCACCTTGAGCTGGGCGTGCATCTCCTCCCGCGTCATCCCCTCGCGGGCCAGCCGCTCGTCGAAGGCCTCCTGGCCGATATCGGCGATGAGGTCGTTGATAACGGCATCCACGTCCTCGTCGGTCACCTCGACGCCCATCTCGGCGGCGGCCTGCACGATGAGCTCCTGTTCGATCATCCAGTTTAGCACTGACTCTCCCGCCTGCTTGAGATTCTCCTGCCCTTCGGGCGAGACGGAGTCTTCCCCGTTGGCGTTCATGGAGACCTCGTAGTTTGCTATCTGCCGCTCGAACTCGTCCATGGGGATGGGCTGTCCGTTGACCAGCGCCGCCAGCGGCACCGCCGTCGCCGTTGGGGTGGGGGGCGCCGGGGTCGCCGTCGGGACGGCGGTAGGAGACGCTGGCGCGGCTTCCTCGGTGTCGGTTGAGAGCAGAGCGCCGGGGTCTGGCACCTCCGTTGTGGCCTGCGTGCAGCCGATCAGTAGTGTGAGCAGAATTCCCAACCCGGCTAACCGATAACGTCTTCGCATGTGATGCCCCCTTGCCCATAGCAATCTTGATAGCAGTTGGTTTTCATTATAAGCTGACCGGCGGATTGTGCAATAGGCTGGGGTTGGATGCTGGATGCTTGGCAAAGGAGCGGTGTTGTGGGACAATGACAGGCATGAAGAGCATCGGGCCAACACTGGAGACGGAACGGCTATTTTGGAACCAAGGCCAGGCGCACATCGCCGGTCTGGATGAGGCGGGGCGGGGCGCCTGGGCCGGCCCGGTCTACGCGGCAGCCGTCGTGTTGCCGCTTCTGGACGAGGTGCCGGATGGGCTACAGGGTGTTAGGGATTCGAAGACGCTCTCCGCGCGCCAGCGTGAGGTCGCCTTCGAGCAGATCTCTGCATCCGTCCTGGCGCTGGGCATTGGCTGGGCTACGGCTGAGGAGATCGATGCGCGCGGCATCGTGCCGGCGACGCGGTTGGCGATGCGCCGCGCGCTGGAGGCGTTGGGCCTCACGCCCCACGCACTTATCATCGACGCGCTGGCGCTGCCCACCGTCGCGCTGCCCCAGCGCTACTTTCCCCGCGCCGACGCGCAAAGTCTCAGCGTCGCCGCTGCCGGGATCGCCGCCAAGGTCAGCCGCGACCGCTGGATGGCGGGCGACGCGGCGCACGACTTCCCCGGCTACGGTTTCGCGCAGCACAAGGGCTATGGCACCCCGCAACATCGTACCGCGCTGGACGACCTGGGACCGTGTCCGATCCACCGGAAGACGTTCCGGCCCATCGCCAGGCGTCTGGCAGCAAAGCAGATGTTGAAAGGAAGCGATTCATGATCGTCATCCTCACCGGCCCCTGCGGTATCGGCAAGACCTCGGTCGCGTGGGAGCTCAACGCGCGCTTTGACCGCGCCGTTATGCTGGACGGCGACTACATCGGCGCGGTGCAGCCCTTCGAGATCTACGACGAACAGCGCATCACCTATCTTTACCGCACGCTGCGCCACCTCATTGACTTCCACATCACTGAAGGCGGCTACCCTAATTTCGTGATCAACTACGTCTTCGAGGAGCCGGAGTCGCTGGCGGACTTGCGCGAAATGCTGGCGATGTTCGAGATGCCCATGCCCGCCTATCGCCTTATCGGCGACGACGCCGAGATCGCCGCGCGCATCCGCCGCCGCGAGCACGATCCGGCGGAGCGCGCGTGGCACCTCAACCGCTACCGGGAGCTGGTGGAGATCCAGGCGCGCAACGCCCGGCGCGGCGACCTGGGCACGCCCGTTGACACCACCGGCCTGACCGCCGACGAGGTCGCCGGCGCCATCTGGCGCCACCTCCACGGCGGCCTGCTGATCTCGCCCTACGATCCCGCCTGGCCTGCTCGCTATGAGGCAGAGCGGGCGCGCGTCGCCGAGGCGCTGGGCGATCTGGCGTTGGAGATCCATCACGTGGGCAGCACCGCCGTGCCCGGTCTCGCCGCCAAGCCCGTCATCGATCTGCTGGTGGCGGCGCCCGACCTGCGACCCGGCGCCTTCTACGCTCCCACTCTGGAGCCGCTGGGCTACGTCTTCTGCGATCACCCGGAGAACCGCGACCGGCGTTACTTCTCCAAAGGCGCGCCGCACACGCACCACCTGCACATCGTCGAGGCGGGCGGCCCGGCGTTGGACGCGCATCTGCGCTTCCGCGACGCGCTGCGCGCCCGCCCTGATCTGCGCGAGACGTATGCCCGCGCCAAGCGAGACCTCGCCGCGCGCTACCCCAACGACCGCGCTGCCTACACCGAGGCGAAGGCGGCCTGGGTGCGGGAGATTCTGGCGGCGTGGAACGGAGACATCGCGTGAAGATCGTCATGGTGGGGCCCTTTGGGCTGCGATCGCGTGGCACTATGCGCGTGCGCGCGCTGCCACTGGCGAAGGCCCTCGTTCGGCGAGGCCACGGCGTGACCCTGCTGCTGCCACCGTGGCAGAACCCCGAGGACGCGGGGCGCGTCTGGGACGAGGACGGGGTGCGCATCGAAAACGCGGCGCTGCCCGTTGGCGTGCCCGGCTGGTTTCACCTGCGGCTGACGGCGCGGCTGACCCGCCGCGCGCTGGGCCTGCGCCCCGACGTGATTCACGCCTTCAAGCCCAAGGCCTACGCCGGTCTCGTCCATTGGGCCCTGCACCATCGCCCCGGCGCGCCGCCCGTCGTCGTCGACACCGACGACTGGGAAGGCCCCGGCGGTTGGAACGCGCTGCGCGACTACGCGCCGCCGCTCAAGCGGATCTTCGCCTGGCAGGAGCGCTGGGGCCTGCGCCACGCCGACGCCGTCACCGTCGCCAGCCGCGCCCTGCAGACGCTGGCCTGGGCGCAGGGCGGCGACCCGGCCCGCGTCGTCTATCTGCCCAACGGCGTCGCCTGGCCCCATCCGCCCGTGGAGCCGGCGCCGCACTCTCGGCCCACGCTGTTGCTCTACACGCGCTTCTTCGAGTACGAGGTGGCGCGGCTCTGGGAGATCCTGCGGCGGGTGAGGGCCGTGCGGTCTGACCTGCGGCTCTGGGTGGTGGGGGAAGGCTTCTTCGGCGAGGAGCAGCGGCTGATGGCGCTCGCGCGCGAGACCGGCTGGCGCGTCAGCGAGACGCCGGACGCCGCCGACGCGGACCTCGTCTACGCGGGCTACGTCCCGGCGGCGCGGCTGCCCGCGCACTTCGCTCAGGCCGACGTAGCGCTCTACCCCTTCGACGAGACGCTGGTCAACCGGACCAAGTGCCCGGTCAAGCTGCTGGATCTGCTGGCGGCGGGGCTGCCCGTGGTGGGCGACGCCGTCGGCGAGATCAAGGCCATGATCCGCTCCGGCGAGACCGGTCTGCTGGTGGCGCCGGGGGACGCAACGGCCTTCGCCGAGGCCGTGCTCGCCCTGCTGGACGATCCATCCCGGCGGACCGCCATGGGCCAGCGGGCCGCCGCCGACGTGCGCGCCCGGTTCGGCTGGGATGCGCTGGCTGCACGAGCAGAACGGGGGTATCGTTATGCAATGGATTCGTGATGCGTCGCCCGACCCGCAGCGCCGCCGCCTCTACCGGCGCGCCATGTGGGTCACGTTGGGCGGCAACTTGCTGCTGACGCTGGGCAAGGGCCTCGTAGCCTACCTCTCCGGGGGCGCGGCCCTCTACGCCGACGCCGCCAACTCCGCCGCTGACCTGCTCTACTCTGTGCTGATGATCCTGGGGTTGTGGGTGGCGCAGCAGCCGCCCGATGTCTCCCATCCGCAGGGCCACAGCCGGTTCGAGCCGCTGGTGGGGCTGATGGTCGGCCTGGCTATGGGCTTCGCCGGGGTCGAGGCCGCGCGGACGTCGGTAGCGCGCTTTCTCGCCGGGGGGCTGGCCGTGGAGCCTGGCCTGCCGACGCTGGTGTTGCTCGCCAGCGCCGCCGTCAAGGTGGGGATGTTCCTCGCCATCCGGCGCCTCGCCCGGACGCTGGCGAGCCCCACGCTGAACGCCGCCGCCCGCGACAATCTGACCGACGTGCTGACCTCGGCGGCGGCCTTTGTCGGCACGCTGGGCTCCGCCTACGTCCATCCGCTGCTGGACCCGGTGGCCGGTTTTCTCGTGGCGCTCTGGATCTTCCGCGCGTCCTACGAGGTGGGGCGAGAGAACCTGGACTATCTCACCGGCGCTGGCGCCGATCCCGACCTGCGCCAGCGGCTTGTCAAGGCGGCCTCGGAGGTCTCCGGCGTCCAGCGGGTCCACCAGGTCATCGCGGAGTACGCCGGTCCGCAGCTGGTGGCCGATCTGCACATCAACGTGGACGGCGGGCTGACGCTTTATGAGGCGCACGCCATCTCCGACGAGGTGCAGGCGAGATTGGAGGCGCTGCCGGACGTCGACCGGGCCTACGTCCACATGGAGCCGTGCGAGGCGGGCGCGCCTGTCAGCGAGGGATAGCGTCCCAGGCGGCGCGAACCTGGGCGCGGGTCTCGGCCAGCGTGCCGCCGGTATCGATGACCACGTCGGCGCGGGCCAGCTTCTCGGCGGGCGGCGATTGCGCGTCCACGCGCCGTGCTGCTTCTGACTGGGCCATATCCCGGCCCTCTATAAGGCGGCGCATCTGCTCCTGACGCGGGCACGTCGTCACCCAGACGGCGTCATACTGCTCGGCCATGCCGCTCTCCAGCAGTTTGATGGCCTCGACGACGACCACGGGCGCGTCACTGCGGGCGATCCGCCGGTTCACCTCGGCGATGGTGGGCGGGTGGACGTCGGCTTCCAGGCGCGCTAGCGCCTCGGCGTCGTTGAAGACGATGGCGCCCAGCGCCTGCCGGTCGATGGCGCCGTCGTCAGCCAGAATCTTCTCTCCGAAGTCCGCGACGACGGCCTCGTAGGCTGGGCCGCCCGGCGCCATGACGGCGTGGGCGACGCGGTCGGCGTCGATGTGTTCGGCGCCCAGCGCGTGCAATATCCGCGCGACGGTGGTCTTCCCCGTGGCGATGTTGCCGGTCAGGCCGATGCGGTACGGTGGGGTGGGCATCGGCTCAGTTTAGCACGGGCGGTGCGTTGGGGCGACGGGCAGAGTCATGGTTGACTGGCAAAGGCCTGTCGAATGGTCTCTACGCGCTTTCGATTGACCTGGAAGTCGTAGTAGGGAACGCGAGCGCTTGAACGGACGTGAATGACCTGCGCCTCCTCATCGAAGTAGAACTCCACGTCGTCGGTGTACTGGAAGCCCTGCGTGACGAACTCCGCGTAAACGTAGGTTGGTCTCTCTTCGATCACCGTTGAGCGTTCCATGCCTTCCACGATATCGACGATCCGCGCCCTGGCTTCGTCGGTGGAGGTGGTGTAGGGGATGGGCGCAATGGCATGTCGCGCCTCGTCGCTCTGGCTGGAGACGCAGGCTGGATAGGGCGGACAGGGCGCGAGCTTGCCGTCGGTGACACCAAGCGTCTTAGGGCGTGGGAAGAGGGTGCTGATGAGCCACCGCAATCCAAAAAACCCTCCAACGCCCAGGATGATGACGAGCAATAGGATGCTCTGATACTTTTTCATGCTTTTTCCCTCCCGATGCGCCTGAGAGTCTAGGATACATAGCGGCGCCTCTTCTCCTCCATTATAGATCGGTACTGTGGCTTCCACAATCGCTCAGATCATGGGCAAACGAAGCAGTTCCAGGGTGGCTCAAACGCCATAGGCGGCTTCCTACCATGTTTCCCTCCCGCATCAACCCCAGCTTCGTTTGCCTTGCTTTCGTCTACGCAGGTTCTACGATACAGAGGGCGGTTTTCACCAGCGGACTCGCTTCGAAATCCCTCATGGGGCAAACGAAGCAGTTCCAGGGTGGCTCAAACGCCATAGGCGGCTTCCTACCATGTTTCCCTCCCGCATCAACCCCAGCTTCGTTTGCCTTGCTTTCGTCTACGCAGGTTCTACGATACAGAGGGCGGGTTTTCACCAGCAGACTCGCTTCGAAATCCCTCATGGGCAAACGAAGCAGTTCCAGGGTCGCTCAAACGCCATAGGCGGCTTCCCA
>CAYVKR010000146.1:0-7654 GCA_964452025.1 uncultured Anaerolineales bacterium | reverse complement strand
CGGGACTGCGCCAGCACACTGAGCTCTTGGATCAGATCCTGCGGCACGTGCACGTCGGTGATCTCCACCGAGGTCACGTCCACGCCGAAGGACGACGCTGCCGTGTCGATGATGTCCGCCAGCAGATCCGAGACCTTCTCCCGCGAGCCAAGCAATTCGGAGAGCTCCAACGTGCCGATGGTGTCTTTCAACGCGCTGTTAGCCGCCTGGAAAACGGCCTCGCGGTAGTTAGCAACCTCCAACGCGGCCTGTTTGGGGCTTTCTACCCGCCAGAAGAGCACGGCTTCGCAGCCCACCGGCACGTTGTCGGCTGTCAGGGTCTGCGCCGCCGTGATGACGCGCGTCTGCACACGCAAGTCGACAATTTCCGCAACGGACTGGTAGAAAGGCGGGTACGGAATCACCCAGAAGAGGCCCGGACCCCGCACACCGTCAAACCTACCCAACTTGAGCACCACCACGCGCTGGAACTCCGGCATAACGTAGAGGCAGCGGCTGATCATGCCCGGCACGATGAGCGAGAACAGGCCACCGATGACGAAGACAACCGCGCCCAGGAACGGTTCTGCTGACAGAGCGATAAGCCCCAACACCACAGTGGCGCCGCCAAATAGGAAGAACAACACAAACCAGATGAGCGTCCGGAGAACGCGCTGGACGTTGCTCAGACTGCGACCTGATGACGAACTGGATACATTGAACGAGACTTGCTGCTGTTTGCTCATACTCCCTCCCGAGGATAACAACAGAAACATGTATGGGGAAGCTCCCCCTCTGACCTATCGTCATTGTAACACAAAACCGAGCAGGATACACGGCTGCTTTGAGGCGCGCTCAGAGGTCGAACTCAGCCACCAGGAAGGTGTGATCCGAAGGCCGCTCAGCACGCCGGGCGTCAACATCAATCCAGGATTTGACGGATTTCTCTGCCAGTGGTACCGTGGCCCAGATGTGATCAACGCGCCAGCCCACGTTTCGTTCGATGGGGTTTTTGGCGCGATAGTCGTAGTAGGTGAACTGGTTGGGTTCATCAGGATGATGCTTGCGGAAGACATCCACAAAGCCCCATTCCCGCACCTTGTCCAGCGCCGCTTGAGCGGCAGGATGGAAGTCCACGTGCCCGCGCAGGCGGTCGGGATCGTAAACATCGATGTCCTCGGTGGCGACGTTGAAATCGCCCATCCAGAGCAATGGCTCATCGGGCACATAGTGGCGCTCAAAGAGCACGCGCAGGCGACCAAACCAGGCCAGCTTGTACTCAAAATGCTCCGAATCCGGTTGGCGTCCCTGAGGCACGTACGTATTGACCACGGGAAGCCCTTGAATAATGGTTCGAATCAGACGTGGCGCGTCTGGCTCTCCACCGTCGTCAAAGCCGTACGCCACTGCCTCCGGTTCGGCTTTGGAGATAATAGCGACGCCCGCATGGGACTTCTGGCCTTTGAAGACGACCTTGTATCCTGCCTCGCGGATGGGTTTGGCAGGAAAATCCTTGTCCTGGACCTTCGTCTCCTGCACGCAGAGCACGTCCGGCGACTCCCGCTCCAGCCAATCCAGGATCAAGGGCAGGCGAGCCCGAATTGAATTTGCGTTGTAGGTCGCGACTTTGAACCGGTTCTCGGTCATACACTACCTCCTCAATATACGGCTATCCAACATCTTTATCGTACCCAGTTGAGCCAGAACGTCACCGTCACCAGACTGACGATAGTCGTTACAAGGACGCACAGCGTGGCAAAAGGCGCATCGGCCTCGTACTCCGCTGACAGAACGCCGGCCAGGATGGCGCTGGGAAAAGCGTTATCGAGCAGAAAGACCTTGAGCGTCAACCCTTCTAGCCCCACCAGCGAGCCCAGCCACCAGCTCAGCGGCGGCGCGATCACAAATCGCCCGACCAACACGACGAGGATGGCAGGAAAATAGACTTTCCGCCAGCCCTGCTGGGCTGCCTGGGCCAGCTGCAGCCCCATCAGCACCAGCATCAGGGAGATGGCGGTATCCCCCAGCAGGCGTACGGCTTTGAGCGCTGGCTCCGGCAGCGTCACACCAAGCACCCGCATCACCCCACCGACAAGCGCAGCGTAAAGAATAGGCGAGCGCGCCAGGCGCAGGAAAGCCCCCTTCACCGAGCCCTGCCCCAGCAGAGACAGATAGAAGCTTGAGCCAAGAATCAAGACAACGTTGAAGGCCAGAAGATACGCCGATGCCGGCAGCAGCGCCGCCTCTCCAAATGCAAACCGCAGCACCGGCAAGCCGTAGGTACCAGCGTTCGTCATCAAAATCGCCACGACGAGCGCGCCGCGCAATTTAGCTCCAACGCCTAACAGACGTCCGCCGCCCTCGAAGAGCAGCGCCAACGTCAAGGAGACCAACAGCGTGGCTACGGCGATTTGTCCAAATTCTGCGCCGTCGAATTCAGGGCGCAACAGCACGTCGAGCACCAGCGCTGGCACAAAGAGATGAAAAGAAACGCGCGAGAGCGTCTCAACGTCCAACTTAAGCCACCGTTGCGCCAACGCGGAGACGCCAGCGACCAGGAAAACGGGCAGAATAACATTAACCAATGTGCTCATAACCGTAGGAACTCCTTCTGCGTGCAGTATCTATCGAAATGCGTTGCTGTCAATAAGCAAACAAAAACCCCAAGGGCTGTCGCCAACCCTTGGGGGATCAAGAAACGCTCTGATACAACGCAGCGTCTCGTAGCCTCGCGCGGCTACTCCTCTTCTGATGTCGGTGTCGACGTAGGCTCTGCTTTGATGAAATCTTCGCGTACAGCGTCCACAAATTGCTCCATGTCGATCTCATTCGCCGCCACGTAGTACGGCGATTCCGAGGACTTCACAACATAGGCGCTCTCATCGGCGTCGTAGGCCCCGATGGTCAACGTGTAGGTGGTATCCGTCAGCGCGAGCGTTACGGTTGCGGTAGGTTGATCTAAGCCGTAGTCCGATGTCTCCGTCTTGCCCAGCGGCCGCGTCATTCTCGCCGCAGCGGCACGATTCACCAACGTGCTGATCTGACCGGCATCGGCCTCTTCGTCCTCGGCAAGCTCTTTCAACGTCCAGGCGTCGCCTTCCTTGACAAAGTCCAGCGTCCCCTGCGCGTTCTCCACCGTCATCGCCGTCACGTCCTGTGGCGCGACAGAAAAGTAACTAACGTCGACCCAGGCGTCCGCCGTCGCGTTGAGATCAAAGGACGTGATGGAGCGCGTCAGATAGGCCTCATCTTCACCTTCCAAGCGAACGTGCGTTGCGCCAAAGCTGGGCGAGGAGCCAACGTAGAGGACATAGGCCCGATCCTCGTCGGTTTCGAGGATCACCCGGCGAACGAAATCGTTTTCAGCCACCTTCAATTGCTTGTGACTGCTCGGCGTCCGCGCGACTACGGCCCCCGTCTCCATCTGCAACGTCTTCGATAACGCAGACGTGACTGCGGCAGAACGCGCCGGATAGTCGTCCGCCTCCGGCATCATCCAATCCTCACCCTTTTTCTCCAGGGCGATGCTGTTCCCCTGGTCATCGGCGATAGTCAAAAGGGTGATTTCATCCAGGGTTACATCGTTAAGAAGTGGTTCAGCCTCTTTGATAGCTGCCGGCCTGGGCCAGAAAACCACGACGGTCAGAATCACCTGCAGGACAAGTACACCCGCTAAAATCTGTTGATGGCGTTTCATGCGAGCACCTCCTCTTCATCCGCTTCTTCGCTCTCGATAGGAGCCTCCCCTTCAGGCGGAACCAGCTCCATGGGCGGCTCATTGCGCCTCCGGACGTGCGCGACCACGCCGATGACCACCAGCGAGAGCAAGGCGAGCACGTAATTCGCCGCTTCCCAGAAGGACTGGGCTCCCTCGCCCAGCGGATAGAGCACCCGCGACGAGGTGCCCCGCGCCCGGATATTGAGTAGATCCGTGTCCTCGGTCCCCCAAGCGACGGCGTTCTGCAACAGCTTCAGGCTATTGAGATAGCTTTCACCTGAAAGCCGGCTCGACAGATCGAAGACGATGTCATCCAGGAACTCGGCGCTGCCCAGAACCACCAAGCGGGCGGAGTCAGGCGAGAAATCGACGCGCGGCGGAATTTGCTCCTGATTCTGCTGTTCCGCCTCTTCCGGTGTCTCAGGCGACGCTTCTTCCTCGGTCTCAAAGGGCGAAGGCTGATCCTTGAAAGCGCTCTCGAAGACGCCCTTGATCGAGACCGCCAGGGGGTAAGATTGCGTCTCTTCCTTCTTATTAAAGCCCAACTCAGGATAGAGCTCAAAATCCGGCTGAACCTCGGGCGGGATGACGTTGCCGCCGCCCTGATCGATCTCTTTCTGCACCCATGCATTGGGGCTAGATTCGAGCAAGGTTACGACCTCGCGGTCGGCGTTCTTTTCCTCATCCACCATTACCGGCGAGACCCAGTTCATGGTCACCGCCTGCAGGTTAGAGACGATGGGGCTCTCATCAGCCATGCCATCGGCGCGCACATCGACAAAGTACGGATAATCCACCGCCTGCACCTGCTGCACGGGCATGTCACCGACCTGTCGCGTGGTCATCACGGGGAACGGCGCGTTCTGCGTATCCAGCACCAGCGAGCGCGCCACGGTGACGCCGTAGCCTTCAAGAATATCATCCAGGCCGCCCTGCAGCACCTGCAACCCCAGACCGCCCGTCATCTGATCGGGCATCAGCGCGTAGTGAGAGGCAGCGACGATCACCGCGCCACCGCGCATCAGATACTGGTCGACAGCAAAGCGCTCCTTGTCGCTCATGTTCTGCGGTGCGACGAGCACCATCACATCCACGTCCGTCGGGGCGCGACCGCTGGTCAAGTCCAGATTCCGGACCTCGTACTCCTCACGCAGCACTTCGCGCGCCGTTTCCCAAGAAGAGATAGGCTGCTGCATCTGCCCCAATTGATTCTGGGTCGGCTGCTGCTCAGGCATCCAGTAACCCACCACCTGTAAGAAGCCGGTGGAGAAACGCTTGAGCGTCGATTCCAGCGCATTCCGCACGGCAGATTCACTGATTTCAGTCGGATTGACCACGCGGGCCTCTTCGCCAACTTCTAGCACCAGGTAAAAGTAATAGGTCTCATTTGAAAAGAGAGAGGTCGCGATGGGCTGCAGGCCGTACTCATCGTAAAGCGACTGCCGAGAGACATCACCGTCTGGGGCATCCGGGTTAACGACCTGATACGTGAATTTGCCGCTAGAACCGACAGCGATCTCGTTCGCGACCTTCTCGACGGTCTCCTGAGCATCGGCAAGACCTTCCGGCAGCGTCTCCGGCGTGACGTAAAGCGTCAACCCCGCCGGGGACTCCAACGAGGCCAACACCGCATCGACGCTCTGGAAGCCGTAGACCACCTTCTTGATAGTGCGGGTCAGATCGTACTCCAGATTACGCAGCTGCACGTCCAGCGTGCCGTCGCGGTTTGACCGCACGTCGATGATGTCCTGGAAATTGAGCACCTCGCTCTGGTCACCGTACTGAATCAAAATGTCGAAGTAGGCGTTGACGATGGACGTCTCGTAGCGGCCGGCTATCTGGAACGGAGAGGGGCGAATGCCATAGACCTGGTTGGCTTCGGCCTCCAAATCCAGGTTCTCTGCCGGATCAACGATCTCTAGCTCAATCGTGCCACCGGACGCGATTTCGTACTCGCGCAGCATATCCCGCACGTTGGGAACCAGCGGCGCCAGCAGCGGATGTGTGTTCTCGCTGAAATAGCCTCGGATCAGCAGCGGCTCCTGCAATCCCTGAAGCAGATTGCGCGTGGGCCGCGAGAGGCTGTAGGCGCGCTCCTCCGTCAGATCCAGGCGCAGCGTCCGCAATGGGACGGCCCAGACGTTGACGAAGATCAGGTTCAGCGCCACCAGCAGCGAGGTCACCGTGACCGTCATGCGTTGCGGGCGCGTCCGCTCGCTCGTGCTCCAGCCCTTCGCCTTGAGCGAAAGGACGTTCAGTGTGAGGAAAAGGCCGGTCAGCGTGAGGTAGTAGAAGAGATCGCGGATGTCGATCACGCCGCGTTCGATGCTCGTGAAGCGGCTGCCGGCCCCCAACGCTCTGAAGACGTTGCCCAACGTCTGCCCGACAAAGTCGGTCACGCCGCCGGTGCCGATCAGATAGAGGAATCCACAGAGCAAGACCGTGGAGATCAACGCTACGATCTGATTGTCCGTCCTCGACGAAAGGAACACTCCGATGGCCGCGTAAGCCGCCGCCAGTAGGAGCGACGCCACGTAGCCACCGACCACAGGCCCCCAATCCAAATTGCCCAGAAGCGAGACGGTGATGGGCAAGAAGATGGTCAGCGCTAACGCAATGGCGACCAACGCCACCACCGCCAAGAATTTCCCCGCCACCAGTTGGATAGACGATACCGGCAGCGTCATCAGAATCTCCAACGTGCCCGAGCGTTGCTCCTCACTCCACTGGCGCATAGTCAGCGCCGCCACAAGGAAGATCAGCAGGACCGGCATCCAGCGGAACAGCGGGCGGACATCGGCGATGCCGCGGGAGAAAAACGCGTCCATCCAGAAGAACGTGAACAAGGTCACCGCCAGGAACGCCCCGATGAAGATCAGCGCCAGCGGTGAACCAAAGTAACCGCGCAGCTCTTTGCGCGTGATTGCTAACACCTGTTTCATGCAGTCACCTCCGTCGCCGTCGCAATTTCATTGAACACAGATTCCAACGTACGAACATCGCGCCGCAGCTCGCGCAGCGGCCAATCGTGCATCCGAGCCAGATCGTAGATCGCCGGACAGAGATCCTCATCCATCTCCGGCTTGCCCAAGACACGGTAGGCCGGATAGCTGTCCAGGGATTGCGTCGCCTCAACGCCGATAACGTTGGGCAGCCGACGCAACTCCTGTTCGATACCGGAGAAGGTCTCATTCAGCACCAGCACAGCATCCGACGTCGCCGCTAGTTCGGAGAGGCGGGCGTCTGCCTGCACCTCGCCGTTCATCAGGATGATGGCGCGGTCACATAGCACCTCCACCTCGGAGAGAATGTGTGTCGAAAAGAGCACCGTGCTGCGCTCGGCCAACCGGCGGATCAAATCACGGATCTCGACGATCTGGGTGGGATCCAGACCTATCGTCGGCTCATCGAGAATCAAAATACGGGGCCGATGAAGAATCGCCTGGGCCAATCCCACACGCTGACGAAAACCCTTGCTCAACTCCCCGATGGGGCGTGTCAGGTGCTGCGTCAGGCCTGTGGCGTAGACCGCATCGGAAATATAAACACGCTGATCCTCTTCCGGAATCTGGCGGAGATCCGCCATCATCCGCAGATACGCCTGCACAGAGAGATCCGGGTAAAGCGGAGCCGTTTCGGGCAGATACCCAATCTGGGCCTGCACCCGCTGCGTCGCCTCAAGCACGTCCAGATTGTTGACGCGGACTATGCCTTCGTCAGGTTGTAGATAACCGGTCAGAATCTTGATAAACGTTGTCTTCCCGGCACCGTTGGGCCCCAACAGGCCAACGATTTCCCCCTCGCCCATCTGGAAATTGACATCCTTCAGGGCTTGGATCGGACCATATGATTTGGATAGATTGGTAACGTCGATCATGCAATCCACCTCCTTCTCAGAATATTTTAAATTACGGTATAGTATCTTGCCTGGATAAGTGTTCTTTAACATTTAAATTG
>CAYVKR010000145.1:0-7715 GCA_964452025.1 uncultured Anaerolineales bacterium | reverse complement strand
TCTCTGTGACCTCTGCGTGCTCTGCGGTTAGATTGACCTTTTTTCAGTAGAGTCACCATTATTCCTCAAGCAAATCGTGTTTCACTGCCAGCGCAACAGCCTCGGTGCGGCTGGAGACGCCCAGCTTGGAAAGCACGTTACTAACGTGGAACTTGACAGTCGAGCGGCTGACGTAGAGACGCTCGGCGATCTGAGGGTTGCTCAAGCCTTCGACCATAAGGCCCAGCACCTCCCGCTCTCGCTCCGTCAGATCGTGACCCGGCTCCGGTCCCTCCACCGCCGCCTGGATCAGTGCCTGCGCCGCTTCTGGCGCCAGCGTTGGCTGACCAGCGCGGGCAGCGCGGACAGCCTCCGCCAGTTTGTCAGCCTGGATGTTCTTCAACAGGTAGCCGATGGCCCCGGCTTCCAGCGCGCCCTGCACCAAATCCTGTTCCTTGAAGCTGGTCAGCGCCAGCACCTGGATGTGCGGGAAACGCTCGCGGATCTCCTTGGTGGCGTCGGCCCCGTCCATCACGGGCATAACCAGATCCATCAAGACCACGTCGGGGTCCAGCCGCTCGCAAAGTTTGATGGCCTCGGCGCCGTTGGTGGCCTCGCCGACGAGCTCCATGTCGTCGAAGGCCATGAGAAAAGCGCCCAGTCCACTGCGAACGACGGCGTGATCATCTACCAATAACACCCGAATCGGTTCACGTTCAGCTGTCATAGATTCCTCCTAATATTAACGCATGTTGCAGGTTACAAGTTGAATGTTGAATGTTGACTTTGGTGAAAAAAGCCTGTTTACCGCAGAGAACGCTGAGAACGCTGAGAGAAAATTAATAGTATGTTTAACTATCTTCGCATTTCGTCGAATCTCATGATAAAAAATTATAGCAAGCCTAATAATCTCTATGATCTTTGCGTGCTCTGCGGTTAGATTGACTTTTTTCAGTAGAGTCAATGCTAGGGTTCTGTCTCGTGCTTTGGTCTTTTCTCTGCATCATCTTCTTGCCAGACCAGGCGCACTACCGTGCCTTCGCCAGGTTCGCTGGTCACGCTCAGCGCGGCGCCGATGGCCTGGGCGCGCTCGTGCATTATGTCGACGCCAAAGTGTCCCGTCGGGATGCTCGCACGATCAAAACCTCGCCCGTCGTCGCGCACCGAGAGCATGATACTCCCCGCCTGACAGCGCACGTCCACCCAGACGCGACCGGCGCCAGCGTGTTTAGCGACGTTGTTCAGCGCCTCCTGGGCAATACGGTAGCATGCGATCTTGGCATCCGGCGGAAGGTCGCAGGTCCCCTGTGTCTCAAAGGAGACGGGGACGCGCGTCTTACCGGTGAAGGCCTCGACGAGATGCCCTAGCAGGTCGCACAGCGACGTGTCGAGCAGGGCGGAGGGCCGCAGCTCCACCAGCAACATCCGCATTTCAGCCAGGGCGCCCCGCGTCAGCTGACGCAACTCGTCTAGCCGCCGTTGACCCTCGTCGGCATCTCGCTCCCAGATGCGCGGCAAAACCTCGGCGATGATGCTGGCGGAGAAGAGCGTCTGGCTGACGGCGTCGTGCAGGTCGCGCGCCAACCGCGTCCGTTCCTGGGCCACGGCGCTCTCCTCGGCCTGCTCGCGCAGACGTGCGTTCTCGATAGCCAACGCGGCCTGATCGCTCAACGCTGTTGCCAGCCGAAAATCCTCTTCTGAGAAAGTCTGTGCCTCGCGGTAGAAGAACGAAACACCGCCGTAGATTTCATCTTTCACTTTCAGGGGCACCGACATGTAAGACTGGAAATGGTCGCGGACGGTGTTGATCCAGGTGTCCACACTCGCCTGATAGGACGGTGCGTCGACGTCCACATTCCCCTCGCGGAGACGCGCCTGCACGTCATGGACGCCAAAGGGCCGCCCCTCCAGCACAGCGCGGTTGACGTCGGAATCCACCAGCGGCAGTACCTCCACCGCGCTGAAATGTTCTGGCATGCGGCAAGCTGCCTCCATGGTGATCTCTCTGGCTTCCTGATCTATCCGGTAGATAACGCCGCCCTCGGCACCCAGGAGCTCACCGGCCTGCTCCACGATATAATCCAGAATTTCCTCCAGAGAACGATCGGAGTTCAGGATCGTAAGGATGCCACGCAGTCCCTCGGCAACCCGTCGCCGTCGCTCGGCCTCGGCGCGCCGCTTCTGCTCTTCCTGATAGAGCCGTGCGTTTTCCAGCGCGATGACCGCACTGGACGCCATCATGCTCAACACCCGTTCGTCGTCCGACGTGAAGGGCACGTCGTCCTGCTTGTTCGCCACGGTAATAGTGCCAAGTGGATGTTCACCAGAGATCAGCGGCACGATGATAAAGGACTTCGCGCCGACGTGCTTCACGATGTCGGAGTAGACGCGCGGATCGTGCTGCGCATCGGTCACGCGAATCGACTCCCCGGACCTCACCGCCAGGCCTGCCACAGAGCCTTCTACCGGCAGATGGTAGCCCACCATGCCTGAGGGCACGGCGCCCGAGGCCACCGCCACGGCGAACTCATCGTCGTGCAGGGTGTAGACAGCGCCCTGCTCGGCCAGCGTCAGACGGCGAGCCTCGTCGGCGATCATCTGTAGGACAGCGTCGGGGTCGAGGCGGCTGGTGACGGCCCGTTGCACAGCCAGCAACGTCTGGGTCTCATCGGCGCGTCGCCGGGTCTCTTCTTGCAAGCGCGCGCTCTCTATCGCCAGCGCCACCTGACCACCCAACGCCACGGCAAGATCGATGTCCTCCTCCGAGAACGAACGGGACTCCAGGTAGTAAAGGGCCAGAGCACCGTAGAGATCATCTTTGATGACCAGCGGCGCTGCTACATAGGCCCGGTAGTGCTCGCGGATAATCTGCTTCCATTCCACCATCTCCGGCGGCAGCACTTCGACGCCACCCGGCAGGTCGGTATCCACCTCCCGTGACAGATCAGAGACGGCAAAAGCCTCCTGCTGCAGAATCGAACGGTTGACCGCTTCCGGCAGATTGGGGAACTCCCGCAGTTGTACCAAGGCATCCGGCGCACCGCTGGCGGCCTCAATGATGATCTTGTTATGCTCCTGATCCGCACGATAGATGACGCCAGCGCTGGCGCCCAAGAGCTGGCTGGCCTGATAGACGATGTAGTCCAGCACCTCATCGAAGGTACAGTCCGAGTTGAGCACCGACAGGATGTCTCGCAGTCCCTCGGCAATGCGCCGGTGCCGCTCCGCTTCCTCGCGCCGCTCCTGCTCATCTTCGTAGAGGCGGGCGTTTTCCAGACCGGTCACCGCGCCAGAAGCCAGCATCATCAGAAGGCGAACGTCGTCCTCGTCGAATTTTCGCGGCTCCGGGTCACTAACCGCGATAATCCCCAGCGGGCCGGCGTTAGCGAGCAATGGAACGCTGATCTGCGAGCGGAATCGAGGCTCAGCACCCGGCTTGATATCGGCGCGTGGATCAGTCGCCATGTCTGTGATCAAAACAGGCTCCCCTTCCAGCATGCTGCGACCGCTGACGCTCTCATGTACCGGAATCCACTCGCCCACCATACCGGGCCGTTCTTCCCCGGCGATGTGTTGCACGACCAGCCGCTCTCCGCTCTTATCCACGAGCAAGACGACGGCCCGATAGGCACCGATGATGCTGCGCGCTTCCTCGGCGATGAGTTGCAAGACCGTATCGACGGTGAGGTTGCTGGTGATAGCCCGCTGGACGTTGAACAGCGCGCGACTCTCGTCGGCGCGCCGCTGCACTTCAGCGTAGAGCTGGGCGTTCTCAATCGCCAGACCCGCCTGATCGCTGAAGGTCAGGGCCAGGTCGATGTCCTCGTCGGTGAAATCACGGGCTTCGCGATAGTAGAGTTCAATGCCACCAAAGACATCGTCCTGAACCATGGTCGGCAGTGAGATTTTGGCCTGAAAATGCGCTTCGATGATCTCCATCCAGCGCTGTGACGCTGGTGAGATCGCTTCATGTGCTTCTCGCAGTTCCTCAAAATAGGCCCGGATGTTGGGGATGGACAAGGGTTCCTGACGCAGCATCGCTTGTCGTGGCGCGGAATGCTCCTTGAGGGAAAACCGCTGCATTTCGGCCTCGAAGGCCGGGGGCATGCCGACCATGGCTTCTGCGACGGCTTGCCCCTCCTCGTCATCGTACCGGTAGATCACGCAACCATCGGCGTTTAACAGCCAGTGCGCCTGCAAGGCAATCCGGTCGAGAATGTTCTGCAGCGGTCGATTTGCCCCCAGTACGGCCAGAATATCCCGCAGACTTTCCGCGACCCGGCGACGGCGTTCCACATCACGCGTCCGCTGCACGACCTGCGCTTCCAGCAGCTGCTGCGCCCGCACCCGGTCGCTGATATCGATGATAAAGCCTTCCAACGCCGCCGGCGCGCCCTGATCATCGAAGACTGCCTGACCCTGCTCCCAGACCCACTTCTGCTGACCGTCGCGGCTCCGTATTCGGTAGGTGATCTGAAAAGGTTCTCGACTCTCCACCGCTGCGCTGACAGCATCTCGCACGGCGGCTCGATCCTCTGGAACGATGAGAGCGCGGTAGGCGATGACGCGGTTGTCGATCAATTGCGTGGACGAGTATCCCGTCAGTTCCTGGCAGCCTTCGCTGACGAAACGCATGGTCCAGTGTGCGTCATGTCGGCATTGATAGGCCATGCCTGGCAAATTACTCATCAACGTCTTAAGCACCCGCTCGCTTTCCTGCAGCGCCTCCTCCGAGCGTTTCTGCTCTATGGCGACGCCGGCCAGATGCGCGGCGATCTCCAGGGTTCGCAGTTCCCCTTCACCAGGAGCACGGGGATAGCGATAGTAGAGGGCGAAGGTGCCCAGCACCGATCCCTCCGGCGAGAGGATCGGCTCCGACCAGCAGGCGCGCAGACCCTCTGCCAATGCCGGGTCTCGAAGCTCAGTCCACCGTGGATCGGTAGCGATGTCTTCAACGATCACCCGCTCGCGCCGATAGGCCGCCGTGCCGCAAGAGCCGACCTCTGGCCCAATCTCCAGCCCTTCGATCGTCGCCAGATACGCCTCCGGCAGACTGATGGATGCAGCGTGATGCAAACGCCCATCCTCCACCAATAAGACCAGTCCCACCATGTCCGGCCACTGCTCTTCGATGAGCCGGACGAGGTTTTCCAGCGTCGTGGTGAAGTTCCCGCCCCGTGCCAGCAGCTCCAGAAATTGCTGTTGGCCGGTCTGAATGGCCTGGGCGCGTTTGCGCTCCAGTGCGCTGACGAGGATGTCACCCACGTTCCGCAGCAACATGCGGCTGTCGCGAGACCAATGCTTCCGCTCGCGCACGGCATCAAAGCCCAGGAAGCCCACCGTCTCTTCCAGGTAGATCATGGGCACGGTGAGCAGGGATTGAATGTCCTGCTTCATGAACTCCTGGCGCTCAACGTCAGCCTCCGGCGGCAGCGCGCTGACGTCGGGGATATGCAGTATCTCACCTGCAAGCAGCTTACGGTTGGACCACTCGAAAGTCTGCACGGGCACGTCCTGTAGATGGTCGATCTGCGGCGTGACGCCCTCAGCGCACCATTCGTGGGTGCAGCTCATGGTCTCCTTGCCGCCGGAGAACTGGAAGACGTAGCTGCGATCCACCTCCATCAGCCGGCCGATGGTCTCCAGCGCCTCGTCAATCCCCGCGTCAATCTCGCCCGGCGCCAGGTTGATGAATTGCGTGGAGATACGGTTCAGCACGCTCTGGAATTCAATTAGAGCGCGTAGATCGGAGCGCGAGACCTGGGACTGAACGGTATCGGGTTCTTTTTTCATCTGAGTCTAGGTTAGTTCGTCTGGTCACACGTTACAGGTTAGTCTGATGCCAGTTAGGATTTTACCTGAAGCAATCCGAAACGCAAAGAGCGCTCTGAGGGAACAAACGAAGCGATTCCAGGGTGGCTCAGACGCAATGAGTGGCCTCTAATCATGTTTGCCATGCGCATTAGCCTCAACCACCCTACACCCCGCACGGACGCTTCATTTCCAGACGGAACCGGCGCCGTCGCGCAAGCGACCGTCGGTCCCCATGAGATAGAGATGTTCTTTGGCAGCACCGAAGCCATCGGGCTTGTGGAACTCCAGGCGCACCCAGAGCTCGTCGCCCGTCTCCATATTCTCAAAAACCGGCGTCTGCCCCTGCAGCCATGCCGTCCCCGGTTCACACTTCACCACCTCATTCCCACTCTCCGTGGTGATGGCGTAGCGCGCCGACTCGACGCTGCCCCCGGCCCGTACCTCAACCTTGACCTCGGTGAATTCGGCGGGTTCCTTGCAGCGGGTCTCAAAGGTCAGCTCATCGCCTCTACGGTCGATCTCCAAGAGCAGATCAGAGAACTCCGCAGCCTCGGTCGGCAACGCGACGGGATCCCCCTCTTTCCAGGATGTCTCGCTTCCGCAACCAGTCAACAACACCACCACTACCAACGCAATCATCATCAACGTGCGTCGTAACGTCTTGAACATTCGAATCTCCTCAGAAAATTAGTTGCAACTTGCAAGTTAAACTTTATTTGGCAATTCTATGTGCCGTCAATCTATGCCTTGGACATCTGGCCCACGTTATTGACCACAACAACTCCCTATCTTCTTGAACGGATGAAACGGGTTTGCCAGACCAGATTATTCATCGAATGCGACGGCTTCTCGCAGCAGCTCTTCAAGGAAGACGCCGTCCTGCATAATTCGCGCTTTCCATCCTGGCGCCAGCCGATCCAATAGGAAGGCCTGCGCCATGCCGCTGTAGTAGAAGCGCCCGTCGCCCTCGTTGCTCGCCATGCGGGCGAGCTGATCTACCTGCTGCGACCGATGCCGTTCAAAGGTCTCGTACGTCCGAAAGGCGCGGACATCCGCGAGCGCATCGACAGACGCGTAGTCCGGTGTGACAGCAGCCTGACGCCAGATTTCCATCTCGGTATACTTTGCCAGCCCTTCGACCCACTCGCGGTGCTGCTCGTAGCGCACAAACCGCACGTCGATCTGTGCGCGCCGGCGGTCGCGCTGTGCTAGGAATTGGCGCGTCAGCTCAGCAGCCTCGTCCTCGGTCTCAGCCCGGAGCGCGTCGCGTACCAAGACCAGCTCCTCTTTCCAAAGCCCAACGTGCGCGTCTTCTTTCGCCGGATAGTCAGAGATCTGCCGCCGCACGTTCTCACCGGCGCGCAATCGCTCCGGCGCGGCCAGGCCCTGGTAGGCGTGGAAGCTCTCGTGCAGCAGCGCCGCCACGTACTGATCGCCCGTGCCCAGGAGCAGCTGCAGCACCAGCCGATAGGGGACCAAGGCATCCAAAGGCGTAGGTAGATCCTCACGCAGCCCTTCGACCAGACCGATGCGCATGGCCTCACGGGTACTCAGACTGGCGACCCAGACCTCGCCCAGCCGGACGGTGAAGGCCTGCGGCGTCTCGCCCGATGCTGGCAGCCGCGATCGATAGTAAGGCTCGCCCTCGAAGGTAGCATCGGGCACGACCTCCCAGGCATGGCCCTGATGCTTACCGCCCGGCACGGTCTGCCAGCCGACCGGCGGCTCACCCGGATAGTTGACAAGAAAAGCGTACGTCTCGTTGTAGACGATCATGGGAATCTCCGCAGCGCCCCACCCTGACCAGACCGCATCGCCTAACTCGCGGCGCAGATGGAAGGCCTCAGCGAGATAAGCCTTCTGCAGCCCACTCAATCGCGCCACCACCGTTGATTCCTGCGGCAGGCCGATGTTGCTCAGCA
>CAYVKR010000144.1:0-7730 GCA_964452025.1 uncultured Anaerolineales bacterium | reverse complement strand
TATATCAGGACACGCTTTTGGCAACTTGGATTTCTGGGATTTCGAAGCGAGTCTGCTGGTGAAAACGCCCTCCGTACCGTAGAACCTGCGTAGGCGAAGGCAAGGCAAACGAAGCCGGGGTTGATGCGGGCGGGAAACATGATGGGAAGCCGCCTATGGCGTTTGAGCCACCCTGGAGCTGCTTCGTTTGCCCTTTCTCTGACATAGTTGGTCTTCAGCCCGGTAGAGATAGGATGTAACCTTATCGCAGTCTGGTGACGGCTACGCTTGTGGGCCGGAATGGAATCATGTATACTGCCCAGCGTGCCCTTACCTCTTGGAAGTCGTATGGGCCTTTCTTCCGGTTGCGTTGGTGATTAGTACCGTGCTGGAAGATAGGGCTCCTGAGAAAAAACTGAGAGGCTATTGTCAAATTGTCAGTTAGCCTTGGCCCGCGTTCAAGGGGATTGCCTGCTACAGGCCAGACATCATCTTCACCATAGGAGACTTCATGAAATGGAAGCGATTTCTCACCGGATCTTTGGTCGTTTGTGGTGTGCTGGCTGTGGCTCTTCGACTTGTCCAAAAAACGGCGTTGACGAAAGCGGATGCCAACAGCGCCCCACAAGACCATGGCTCGTATGACGATGTGGACGCCTACGTCCGGCGCCAGTTGGATCGGCTGAACGTCCCCGGCGCCTCTCTCGCCATCGTCGAAGGGGACCAGATTGTTCACGCGCGTGGGTTTGGTCGCGCCCGTCCAGGCGGCGCAGCGCCTGCCCCACAGACGCCGTTTCCTATCGGATCGCTCACGAAATCCTTCACCGCCCTGGCCGTGACGCAGCTTGTCGAAGCCGGCGAGATTGATCTGGATGCTCCGGTTCAGCGTTACCTGCCCTGGTTCCGGGTGGCGGACCCGCAGGCTTCCGCCCAGATCACCGTGCGTCACCTGCTGAATCAGACCAGCGGCCTCTCCACACGATCCGGGTGGATTCCCCTGGCCTATTTCTACGACCAACCGGATGCCATCGAGCGTCAGGTCCGCGCCCTGTCGACGGTCGAGCTCGCGCACCCGGTCGGTTCGGCCTTCGAATACAGCGATTCGAACTACAACGTGCTGGGGCTGATCGTCGAGGCTGTCGGCAGGGAGCCATACGCGGACTACGTCCAAAGCCACATTTTCGACCCGCTGGAGATGCGGCACAGCACCACCTCACGGACCCAGGCCAGAGAGGACGGCTTGGCGATGGGTCACCGGCTCTGGTTCTGGTTCCCGGTCGCCGCGCCTGATCTTCCGGCCCCGCGTGGTTCGCTTCCATCGGGACAACTCATCGCCAGCGCCGAGGACATGGCTCACTATCTGATCGCGCTGCTCAACGGCGGGCGCTACGGCGATGCGCAGATCCTCTCGGAGGCCGGCATCGCCGAGATGCATCGTGGTGTGGCGGAACACGTGGCCATGGGCATGTCCATGGGGGAATACGGCATGGGATGGTACGCCAGCGACGTGGGCGAGACGGAGGTCATTTGGCACACGGGCCTGGTGCCCGATTTCTGTGCCTACATGGCGCTCGTTCCAGAGCAGCAAAAGGGCGTGATCCTGCTCCTCAACGCCGACCACTTTATGATGGAACCCGTCCTGACCGAGGTTGGGACGGGGATCGCCGCGTTGCTCGCCGAAGAGCAGCCGCCACGGCTCCAGCTCGGCTTCATCCCCTGGATGATGCGCAGCCTGCTGCTCATCCCGCTCCTTCAGATCGTCGGCGTCGTGACCACGCTGCGACGGGTGCGCGGCTGGCAGCGGCATCCCGACCGCCGCCCTGACGGTGAACGTCCGTGGATACGGTACGTCCTGCTGCCTTTGATTCCCAATCTCCTGCTGACGTCCTTCCCATTGCTCCTGTTGCTGGGCCCCATGCGCGGCTTCTGGATGCTCTTCATGCCCGATGTCTCCTGGACCGCCATCGTCTCCGGCGGTTTCGCCGGGATATGGGCTTTCTTGCGCACGAGCCTGGTGAGCCGCGCTCTCCGGGAGTCGAAGGCGTAGATCTCGCGTTGCCTGATCAGGTCACAGTCTGGCGCCGGAGCGCAAGCGACGGTGGCCTCTCCCGTGTCGGTTGACCCTTAGCCGAGATGTGCTATACGTTAGCTACGTTAACTAAACTTCAATGCAAGGAGCCTTCGGTATGATCCGTGATGAGCTGTTCCAGCGCCTGCGCTTTCGTGGTCGGCCCGTGGCGCACGCCGACGCCGTTGTCTGTGCTGAGTTTGCCCGCTTCACCATTCTAACGCCGCGCCTGCTGCGCCTGGAGTGGTCGGAGACCGGCGACTTCGAGGATCGCGGCACCTACGCCTTTCCCACGCGCTACGTAGAGACGCCGCCGACGTTCGAGACTCGGCACGAGGGCGATGCGTTGGTTATCGAGACCGGCGCGCTGACGCTGCGCTACACGCCCGACGGCGAGGCCTTCAGTGCCGAGAATCTCTCCATCTCTTTTGACCTGAACGGCGAGGAGACTGTTTGGCGTCCGGGCATGGATAACCCCGGCAATCTGCGTGGCACGCGCCGCACGCTGGATCAGTGCTGGGACGACGCCGGGCTGGACCCCGGCCTCCTTTCCCGCGATGGCTGGGCGCTCTTCGACGACAGCGCGAACGTGGTCTTCACCCGCGACGACGGCTGGGTCGCGCCGCGCCCCGATCACGCGCTGCAGGACTGGTACTTTTTCGGCTACGGGCACGCTTACACCGCTGCGCTGGACGACTACCGGCGCTTCGGGGGGCAGACGCCGCTGATCCCGCGCTACGTCCTCGGCGCGTGGTGGTCGCGCTACTGGGCGTACAGCGCCGAGGAGCTCAAAGACCTGGTGCGCGCTTTTGAAGCGCACGATCTGCCGCTGGACGTGCTGGTCATCGATATGGACTGGCACACGCCGCACAGCTGGACCGGCTACACCTGGAACCGCGAGCTCTTCCCCGACCCGCCCGCGTTCCTGGACTGGGTGCACGCGCGCGGCATGCGTGCTACGCTCAATCTTCATCCCGCCGAGGGCGTCCAGGCCTTCGAGGAGATCTATCCCGACTTCGCCGAGGCCCTGGGCGTCGATCCGGAGAGCGAGGAGCCCGTTCCCTTCCGCATCACCGATAAGAAGTTCGTCCGCCGTTATTTCGAGATGCTGCACCATCCCAGAGAAGAGGAAGGCATCGATTTCTGGTGGGTGGATTGGCAGCAGGGCGAGACGACGGAGATGAAGGGCCTCGATCCGCTGCCCTGGCTCAATCACCTGCACTTCAACGACATCAAGCGGAAGGGCGAGCGCCCCATGCTTTACAGCCGCTGGGGTGGATTGGGCAATCACCGCTACTACGTGGGCTTCTCCGGCGACACCTACGAGACCTGGGGATCGCTGGACTTCCAGCCGACCTTCACTGCGACGGCGTCCAACGTGCTCTACGGCTGGTGGAGCCACGACATCGGTGGGCATCAGGGCGGCACCATCACGGCGGAGATGTACACGCGCTGGGTGCAGTTCGGCGCGCTCAGTCCCGTGCTGCGCCTGCACGCGACCAAGGATCCGCGCTGCGAGCGGCGCCCCTGGGCCTTCGACGAGACGACGTATGAGGCGACAAAAGCCGCATTCCACCTGCGCTACCGGCTGATTCCCTACCTCTACACCCTGGCGCGCGTCGCTACCGATACCGGCGTCTCGCTCTGCCGCCCCATGTACTACGAGTACCCAGAGATGGACGACGCCTACGTTGCTCGCTTCCAGTACTCTTTGGGCGATCAGATGATCGCCGCGCCTATTGTCCATCCTGCCGACGAGGAAACGGGCCTGGCGGCGCAAGACGTCTGGGTGCCGGAAGGCACCTGGATCGACTGGCAGACGAAAGAGACCTACACCGGGCCGCGCTGGGTGCAGCTGGTGGGCGATCACCGGCGCGTGCCCATGTTGATGCGGGCTGGCGCGATTCTGCCGCTGGCGCCGGAGATCGAGGAAGGTGAGGGGGCGGGCACCGTGGACTCGCTGGTGCCCGGTGATCGGCTGGCGATGGCCGTCTTCCCTGCAGCTGATGGCGCCTTCCGCCTCTACGAGGACGATGGCGTGACCGAGGCCTATGCGGACGGCGAGGCCGAGTGGACGGAGATCCGCACACGGCAGGTGGACGATGAGACCTGGGAGGTGCACGTCGCGCCGGTGGAAGGGGATTGCCCGGATTTGCCCGCCCAGCGCGAGTATGAGATCCACTTCGAGGGCAGCCGCCAGCCGGATGAAGTCCTGATCGACGGTGAGGTGACCGGGGCGTGGTCCTATGACAAAGCGTCGCTGACGACGACAGTCTCGGTGCCGACGCGCGATAAGTCACAGCCACTGACCGTTGCCGTGCGCGCCGCCGGCGGCATCCAGGCGCTGGGCGCGCGCCACAACCGCGCCATCCAGGCCGCCGACGTGGCGCGTCTGTTCGGCGACGCCTGCCCCGACGACGCGACCAGCGTCGACGCGGCGTTGGCCCTGCCGGAGGACGCACCCGGTCGGATAGCGGCGGTGGCGCGCCTGGGCGGCCCCTTCGCCGTCGTGCGCGAGTACATCACGCCGGAGGAGGCGCGACAGCAGCTGGGCCGTATCATCATCGCCGCGCCGCAGGACGGGACGCCCTACGATGCTCAGGTGACGTTTATCCACCATCGCGGTGCTGAAGCGGAGCCCCATCTGACCGAGGTGACGAACAGCAAAGCGCCGCAGATCATCGACGCGCCCTTCGCCTTCAAAGGCGAGCCAGAGATGCAGCGCTGGGAGGTCGACGTGGCCTTCACCTGGCGTGGGGTGACCTGGATGCAATCCTATGCCAGCAAACCGTTCTTCCCCACCATCTCGGCCTGGCGCGCCGTGGCATATTCAAGGGATGAAGCGCCGTCCATGGATGCCGTGCTTACCGAAGATGGCGTCGTTGATCCGGCGCTGGACTGGCGGCCCCACGTCCAGGATCCCGGCGAGTTGCCCAACTACACCGAACCGCACGCCGTCCTCTTCTGGCGGGATTACGATGAGGCGTTGAAAGCCGGGGAGCCGCTGGTGGGCTATCTCACCACCACCGTCGTCAGCCCGGAGGCGCGCGAGGCCGTGCTGGAGTTCCGCACCACCGGCGCAACCGAGATCTATCTGAACGGCGAGCCGGTGCCGGTGGCACCGCACCCCGACGAAGCGCACTTGCGCCCGCACTTCCGCTCTGCTCACCGCAGCGAGCCGATGACACTGCATGAGGGCGAGAACGTGCTGCTTATTCGTTCCGCGCCCTCTGCGGAGGAAAAGCTCTATTGGTGGTACTTCGGCGCGCGCTTCGTCGATGCGGACGGCGAGCTGATGTTGGATCTCGATTTTCGTGAGTAGGAGAGTTAGAACGTTTGAACGTTTCAACGTTTTAACGTTATAACCTTCGACCTATTCTCGTGAGGAGGTTTTTATGCTCTATCCCCAGAGGAATCCGTTTCGCTCGCTGATCGATCTCTCTGGCTTCTGGGACGTTTGCTTCGACCCGGAGGACGCCGGCAAAGAAGCGGGCTGGCCTTCCGGGGTGGACGACACGCGCCCCATCGCCGTGCCTGCCAGCTGGAACGATCAGTTCGCCGATCACCGTGACTATTTAGACGCCGCCTGGTATCAGACGACCTTCGACCGTCCGCGCGGCTGGGACGGGCAGTGCGTGATGCTGCGCTTCAACTCCGTCAACTACCTGGCGGAGGTCTGGCTCAACGGTGAGCGCTTGGGCCAGCACGAGGGCGGGCATCTGCCCTTCGCCTTCGACGTGACCCCAGACCTGCGCGCCGAGGATAACCGACTCGTCATCCGCGTCGAGGGGCGGCTGGCGCCCGACCGCGTCCCGCCGGGGAACGTGCCCGCTGATCCTCAGGACGCCTTCGCCAACCTCAACTACCCGGCGACCAGCTTCGACTTCTTCCCCTTCTGCGGCATCCACCGCCCGGTGCTGCTGTACACGGTGCCGGAGCAGGGCCTGGACGATCTGACGGTCACGACGGAGATCGACGGGAGCACGGGCGCCGTGCGTGTGCGCCTGCGACTTACGGGATCGGGCGAGGGCGTGACGGCGCGGATCGCGCTGCAGGGCCACGGCACTGACGTAGAGGCGGAAGTCAATTTCGACGGCGCGGAGGCTGACGCGATGCTCACCGTGCCCGACGCCGCACTCTGGTCGCCCGACGCGCCCAACCTCTACGATCTGACCGTGACGCTGACGCGCGGCGGCGAGCCTTTCGATCGCTACGCGCTGCCCATCGGCGTGCGCACCATCGCTGTGGACGGCGACCGGCTGCTGCTCAACGGGGAGCCCATCACGCTCACCGGCTTCGGGCGCCACGAGGACTTCCCCATCGTCGGGCGGGGTTTGGTGCCCGCCGTCGTTGTCAAGGACTACGCCTTGATGGCGTGGGTCGGCGCGAACTCCTTCCGCACCTCACACTATCCCTATTCGGAGCAGATGATGCGGTTGGCGGACCGGCTGGGCTTCCTGGTCATCGATGAGACGCCGGCAGTAGGTCTTTTCTTCCAGGAAGCGGGGCTGGCGCGGCGGCTGGCGCTCTGCCGCCAGTACGTTGAGGAGCTCATCGACCGCGACAAGAATCACCCCAGCGTCATCCTGTGGAGCCTCGCCAACGAGCCGCACTCCACCCGTCCGGAGGCCGCGCCCTTTTTCCGTGAGCTCTACGACCTGGCGAAGCAGCGCGATCCCACGCGCCCGGTGACGCTGGTCAGTCACATTGGGCTGGAAGAGGCCGCTTTCGCCTTCGTCGACGTGCTCTGCCTCAATCGTTACTTCGGCTGGTACACGCAGTCGGGCCGCATCGACGAGGGGCTGGCGCTGTTGGAGCAGGAGCTCGACGCGCTCTACGCCCGGTACCAGAAGCCGTTGATCCTCTCGGAGTTCGGCGCCGACACCATCCCTGGACACCACGCACAACCGCCGGAGATGTTCAGCGAGGAGTACCAGGCCGAGTTTCTGACCGGCACTATCGAGCTGCTGAACCGCAAGCCCTACGTCGTGGGTCAGCACGTCTGGAATCTGTGCGATTTCAAGACGGCGCAGGCCGTTCACCGCATGGGCGCCATGAACTACAAGGGTGTCTTCACCCGCGATCGCCGCCCCAAGCTGGCGGCCCATCGCCTGCGGGCGCTCTGGCGAGAAGACTGAGGGCGTTGTGACAGCACAAGACCGGAGACCGTTGCCTGCTCTGGTGTTGCAGAGTCCTGGTCCCCGCCGGTCTGCGGTCAGTGGGAAATCAAGCCAGCGTTGCTACATCGGGTTCAGACGTCTGCCTGGTTGATCAGCTCTGTCAGCTCGTCGGCGCGTACGTAGTCTGTTACTTCGATCTCCTGCGATGTGACGTCCGGCACCTCGGCGATAGCGTGCTTGATATCCGTCGCCAGGCTGACGGCCAGCGGGCAGAGGGGCGACGAGGGCCGGAAGCGGTACGTCACCGCGCCGGTCTCCTCGTCCACGTTCAGGTCTTCGATGAGACGCATGCGCAGCACGTCGACGCCGGTCTCCGGATCGATGACGCCGACCAACTTAGCCAGGACTTTCTCTCGAAGGGTGGGTTCCAGGGACATCGTTTCACCTCACAAACGGTTTGTAGTCAGCCACGTAGCCCTTGGGCGGACGGCACTCCGCTGCGCTGCGTGCTGACTACGAGCGAGTTGTGGTTCCATCCAACACGGCTTTGATTGTACCCCAAA